>CALUNI010000104.1 GCA_944321905.1 uncultured Muribaculaceae bacterium
GTAAAGTTCTGTGTTTTTTTTTATATTTGCAAGTTATTAGGAGGAAGGATTAATAATTAAATTTATGGCACGGCACAATGAACTTGGACGGCTTGGGGAACAAATTGCGGCTGAGTATTTGATAAAAAAAGGATATACCATAAGGGATTCAAATTGGAGGTGGCAAAGATATGAGCTTGACATAGTATGCGAGCATAACGGTAGGATAGTGATTGTCGAAGTAAAGACGCGGACAAGTGGCTTTATAGAACCTGCGGATGCCATAACACGGCAAAAAATGTTGTATCTTGTCAAGGCCGCCAATGTGTATGTAAAACTTTACAACTTACGGCATGAAATTCAGTTTGATGTAGTGACTATAGTCGGGCGTGAGCCGGATTTTAAAATCAACCATATCGAAGATGCTTTTTATGCCCCAGCGAAAACTTATCGTTAAATGTCGATGTCGGATTTGTAAGCGTAAATTAGTTTATGAAATTTTTGCCTGATTGAATTTTTTGTTACATTTGCAATGTCAAAATAATATTGTTTAATATTTTAATTTTTTGTGCCTATAGTATATCATTACTTTATTAACTGCAAATAAATAGTAATGAACAATTTATGTTGTCTTGCTGATGACGAATTAGTAAGGTTGTATGTTGGAGGAAATAGCCAGGCTTTTGATGTGCTGATTGATAAGTATAAAAGTAAATTGTTTTCTTATATTTATCATATCGTTAAGGAGTATGAATTGGCTAACGACATCTTTCAGGAAACATTCATTAAAGCCATAACAACGATTAGTAGTGGCCGCTATACCGCAAATGGAAAATTTGCGGCGTGGATTACGCGTATTGCCCACAACTTGATTATTGACTATTATCGTCAAGAAAAAGTCGAGAATTTGCAATCGTGTGATTGCGAAGAGTATGATTTGCTGAATAAGAAGGAGCTGTGTGAAGAAACCATCGAGGATGGCATCATACGCAATCAAATACATTCCGACATAAGGAAATTAATAAAGGCTTTGCCTAAAAGCCAGCAAGACGTGTTGCTTTTGCGGTATTATAAGAATATGAGCTTTAAGGAAATAGCCGATATGACAAATGTCAGTATAAATACCGCATTGGGGCGAATGAGGTATGCCATTCTTAACTTGCGGCGGATGGTCGAGGAGAATGACATAGTATTGACCGTGTAGAAGCGGGTTTAAACGGTGTCTATGGCTTGCCATGCGCTTGCGTGGCGTGGTATAAGAAGTATCGAACCGTATCAAATATCGGTGGCGTGCCGCATTGCTCTTAATGCATGGCGCGCCACCGATGTATTTTATAAGAAAAATGGCGTCGTTTCCCAACGTCGCCAATATCTCAAACTACTATGGTAAAGTTTTTTATATTTTGTTTAATCCATTAATCCAGGTGCTATTTGTGGCATGCACATGAGGCCTTGCCACGGCATTTTTTCTTGCGGCATAACCGATATATTTTGAGTGCCAATAAACCAAACGCCGCAATTAGTGTAGTTATGGTTAAAACTTGCTGTATCATCATGTTAAATTTCACATTGCAAAATTATGATGTTGAATCGAGTCGTGAAATACCTAATTATAGCGTTTTTGCAATGGCAATTTAATCATTAATGGGGATGGATTTTTTTGTGTGGCATTACTAACTTTGCACCGTAAATGAGCGTGTGAGGGTGTTTAGGCTTGCAATTATGTATGTGCTTTGCTATCTTTACACAGCCTCTAAGTTTTGTATGACGCTATGAAGAATTATCTGTTTGACGAAAACATGAAGATGGCCGATCTGATATTGATCAAGCCAAGTCTTATATTGCTGCTGCCGCGCTTCAATATCCCGTTGGGGTTTGGCGACAAGAGTGTCAAGGAGTTGTGTCGAAGCCATGGAATTTCGACAGACTTTTTTTTGATAATATGCAACATATATTCGTTTGACAACTATGTGCCGTCGCCCGACAAGGTGATAGCGACCGACATGAGTATGCTTGATTGTTACCTCGAAGCGTCGCATCGTTACTATCTTGAGCAAAGGTTGCCGCATATAGCCAATCATATAAGTCGCATGACATGTGAAATGCACGGCCCGGCAGGGGAGATCTTGAGACGCTTTTTTGAAGAGTATAACAGCGAGGTTGTAGCGCATTTCAAATATGAGGAGCAGAATGTGTTCCCCCACTTGAAGAAATTGTTGGCAAACGGGAAAAGTGGAGACTATCGCATAGCGTTGTATTCTCCGAGCCATACCAATATAGAGGACAAACTCGATGACTTGACGCAGATATTGTTTAAATATATGCCGGAGGACGTAAAGACATATGAAGCCATAGGTGCATTGTTCGACATATTGCAATTGTCGGAAGACCTAAAGAAGCATTCTTTGATAGAAGAGAAAGTACTGATACCGTATGTGGAGTACTTGGAAAGGAATCAAGAACGATGAAACAAAAGGTGTTGATAGCCGAGCCGTCGCAAATAATCATCGAAGGGCTGCAAAGTATCGTGCATGACAGTAATTGCCTCGAAGTGGTGAGCGTGATAGATGACATCTCGATGCTCGAAGAGCGGGTGTTGGCACACCGTCCCGACATAATAATCATTAATCCCGGATTGCTGCCTTATTCGAGCCAGATGCCGGCTACTATCGAGTTGCCCGAGGGCGTGTTCTCTGTGGCATTGGTATATCAATATTTCGAGCAGGCGTATTTGCGGAACTTTGATGCTGTCATTGATATCCGCGATTCCAAGCAGTCGATTTTGGCAACACTGGCCAATATCGGCAATGGAACGGAAAGCAAGAAAAACACTGCATCGGAGGTGTCGGAACTTACCAAGCGTGAGCGAGATATATTGGTGCTTGTTGCAAAAGGCTTGATGAGTAAGGAGATAGCCGAGCAGCTTAACATTTCTATCCATACGGTAATATCGCACAGGAAAAACATAACAAGGAAAACCGGGATAAAGTCGGTTGCGGGTTTGGCGGTGTATGCAATGCTTAACAACTTGGTCGGCGAACAGCAAACATCGGAAGATGGCATTAGTCATGGCGAATAATTCACAGACGGCAATCGTTGGCAAAGAGACGGAACTGCCCGTAGGCAGGATTTAAAACAGTTTCTTAATTCCGATATTTTGTTCCAAAAGTAACTTTAGAGGGTAAAAAACGAGTGTATGGACAATGTTTAAAGCTAATTTTATTAATTTTGCACCGAAATAAATCGGAACTATGTTTTTGTATAAGGCATTGCAGACGTTTGGCGATTACTGTCTGTTCATATGGAGAGTGTTCTCCACTCCCGACAAATGGAAGGTGTTTTTCAAACGTTATTTCGGAGAAATAAGCAAATTGGGTATCGATTCGATACCATTGGTGATAATAATATCAATATTTATAGGAGCCGTATGTACCATCCAGATGAAGTTGAATACGACTTCTCCCTTGATGCCACGTTATACCGTAGGTCTCGCAACGCGCGAAATCATTCTGCTTGAGTTTACATCGTCGATTTTATGTTTGATTCTTGCCGGGAAAG
Organism: uncultured Muribaculaceae bacterium; assembly: GCA_944321905.1. GTDB lineage: Bacteria > Bacteroidota > Bacteroidia > Bacteroidales > Muribaculaceae > Avimuribaculum. Next base: position 3,538 of record CALUNI010000104.1, read on the forward strand.
TGGGATCTAACATAGCGTCGGAAATAGGTACCATGCGCGTCACCGAGCAAATTGATGCGCTGGAGATAATGGGTGTAAATTCTGCAAATTTTCTGGTGCTGCCAAAGATTGCGGCTTTCGTGTCGTTTATATGCGTGCTTGTCATATTCAGCATGGCCACTGCCTTGGGCGGAGGTTATCTGGTGTGTATCGTGTCGGACGTGGTTCCGCTATCCACCTACGTGTATGGAATTCAGACCATGTTCAACGAGTGGTACGTGTGGTATGCGTTGATTAAGTCGTTGTTTTTTGCTTTTGTGATAAGCAGTGTGGCTTCATTCTTCGGATATAATGTCAAAGGTGGCGCACTCGAAGTGGGCAAGGCTAGTACTAATGCCGTGGTGACGAGCAGCATATTTATATTGCTTCTCGACGTGATATTAACACAGGTTTTGTTGCAGTAATATGATTGAGGTTAAAAATATTAATAAGTCGTTTGAGGACAAACAGGTGCTTAAAGGTATCGGAGCAACTTTTTACGACGGCAAGACAAATCTTATTATCGGTTTGAGCGGGTCGGGAAAGACTGTACTCATGAAAAGCATGGTGGGGCTCGTAACTCCCGATTCGGGCGAGATACTGTATGACGGACGCGATTTGCTTAAAATGGATTCTAAGCAGATTAAGGAGCTTCGCAAAGAGATAGGCATGCTGTTTCAAGGATCGGCTCTTTTTGACTCGGAGACGGTACTTGGGAACGTGATGTTTCCGCTTGTGATGTTTTCCGACATGACTACAGCCGAAATGAAAGACCGTGCCGAATTTTGCATAGAACGCGTAAACTTGAAGGATGCCAATAAGAAGTATCCGTCGGAATTGAGTGGTGGCATGCAGAAGCGCGTGGCAATCGCGCGTGCGATTGCCTTGAATCCAAAGTACCTGTTCTGCGACGAGCCAAACTCGGGTCTGGATCCTAAGACATCCATATTAATAGATGAACTGCTGAGCGACATCACTCATGAATATGGCATTACAACCATTATAAATACGCACGATATGAATTCGGTGCTTGGCATAGGCGAAAACATACTTTTTGTTAACAAAGGTGCTTGTGGATGGATTGGCAACAAGGATGCCATATATGACAGCGACAATGAAGACTTGAATAACTTTGTGTTTGCTACACGGTTATTCATGGAAGTGAAAAAAGTGCATGACCAAAAGCGGAAGCTTTAAAAAGGTGTGTATGTGAAAATGGCACCGTCGGCGTGCAGGTCGTGGAATGGGATTGTCATCGAGTGCAGTTCGGTTAGGTAGCTGTCGTTTTTATCGCTGTATATTCCTCCCGATAAGATTATGCTGTCGGGTTTGAAAGTGTCCAATAAGTCTGCTATATTCCCATAATAAGATTTTGTTATCACCAGGTAGTCGATTTCAATAGGTTTAATGGCGCGGTAGTGCCGCCATCGCGTGTTGCTTATGACTGCCAAGCGTTTGCCCTCAATGTATGCAAACGGCGGTTCAATAAATTCTGATTTGGAAGAAATGCCATCGGCTTGCTTGGCAGCGTTTAGGCGGTAGTGAGATAGGAATCCCATGTTGTTACGGTTGAACTTGTCTATGTCGATGCTGTCATCGGGGCACCAGGCTGTACATTCGTCACCTGTGAAATAAATTATAGGAGTGGAGGCGTAGTCGTTTTGTATTACCAATCCCGAACGTGGAGCGGAGATAAACTCGGCCAGTTCCGTGACGCATATGGCGAGTATGATGGCGAGCGACGCCATTGCATAAGCATATTTCTTTTTGTAAACCCAGGCAGCTATCGTTACATAAAGAACCATGAATAATGCGAGGGTTGTTGTGGAGATGCTTACTTGGGTGACGGATGAAAAAGGCAGGTCGCTTATGGATGCTGCAACGAAGTCGATTGCAGTTGCGCCTTGGTCAAGGAGGAATGAAAATTCGGCGACTTCCATTCCTGCGAGAAGGAGTGCCGTGTGAAGGAGAGCAAGACACAGGTAGGCAGGAAGGAGCGGAAGTACTATTATGTTTGAAACTATAGCCAATAGCGGAATTACATGGAAATAGTAGGCCGAGATGACCGCTGTTCCAAGTGTGGCTATGGTGGTGAGCGAGAGCGATGACATCCAGTAATATAAGACTTTGCGCCGTGGTGACACTGTCATCAGCTTGTTATAAAACAGCAGAATGGTGAGTACGGCGGCAAAACTTAATTGGAATCCGACATCGTAAAGCGCATAGGGCGAAGCGGCAAGTATTACAAGTGCCGAAGCTGCCAGTGCGTTCAGACTGCTGTTTTGGCGGTGCAGCAGCCATGCCGTAAACACAAAGACAGCCATGATTGCCGAGCGCACGGCCGACGGTGCCATGCCGGTAATGAACAGATAGGCAATTAATAACGGGATGACAATGATTATTCTCACTTTGTGCAATCCGACGTAGCACAATGGTTTCAATAGCAAGAACAAAATTCCGGCAATTATGCCCATATGCAGCCCGCTCAGTGCCAAAATGTGGGAAATACCGGCTTTGGAATAGTAAAAACGTGTTTCCGGCTCAAGGTATGAAGATTCGCCAAGTAATATGGTACACAAGAATCGCTGTGTGTCGGGATTCATGCCCGAATTTATGATTGTATTGGCAATGTGGCGTTGTATAGAGCGCGAGTATGTAAATATATTGTCGCTTTCCCCGACTTTGCCGTAGCTGTCGGCTTCGAGAGTCTGGGTGTATAATATGCCTTTGTGCCGCATGTATCGGGCGTAGTCGAATTCTTCGGGATTGCCAAGCGAGCGGATGCGTGTCAGGCATGATGTGAACGAAATCAAGTCCCCTTCTTGTAGCGAATAGTCATTGGCTTTGATTATTACGGATATTGGAATCTTGTCGGGCAGTGCGGCGTGATTTTCGGGACACGATTCAAGTGTGGCTTGTAGCGATGTCGAGAAGTCGTTGTTGCTGATTTCGTCAATGCGGGCTATTACGCTTTTCCCGTTTATGACAGATGTGTCTGTCGGTGCAGGGATGGCAACCGATGCCGCAAGCCACCCAGCCAGAAGGGCTGACGCCATCACACATCCCGATAGCAGCGGACGCATTTTTATTAGCGACAATGGATTCTTACGCAGCATTCTCGCAATGGCATATGGCACGCACATCGTCGTTGCAATGGCGATTATTGCAACTGTGCCGTCTATGACTGCCGCATTGGTCAGCAATATACCTACGATAAATGGTGCTAAAATCCGTAGGAGAGGGACACGAGCAAGCATTAGTAGTTGAGGGTGTGGATTGCGCTTAGCTGATGCTGCTGTGCCAGTTGTCGTTGTTCCAAATTTCGTAAGAGACAAAAGCTTGAAGCAACAGCATTTCTAAGCCGTTCTTTGCAATGGCTCCTTGCTGCGTGGCTTTTTTCATGAAAAGTGTTTCATCGGGATTATATAATAAATCGTAGCATACGTGTTCCTTGGTGAGGAATCTGTAAGGGATGTCGGGGCATGTTTCTACCTTGGGGTACATGCCGAGCGGGGTAGTGTTTACTATTATTTTATGGCTTTGTATGTCGGCCTTGGTAAGTTCTTCGTATGTCAATGTTTTAGCACTTTTGTGCCTTGATACCAATTGTGTGCTCACGCCAAGTTTTTCCAATCCATAGCAGATGGCTTTGGCCGCACCGCCTGTACCGAGAACGAGTGCGCTGTTTCGTGTCGGAGTTATGAATTCTTTTATTGAGTCGCAGAATCCAATCACGTCGGAATTGTAGCCTTTCAATTTCAGCCCGTTGCGGCTGCGGATTATTTTTATGACATTAACTGCTCCGATTTTCTCGGCATCCTCATCGAGTGAGTCGAGCAGGGGTATAACCTTTTCTTTATATGGTATTGTGACATTCAGGCCACATAAGTTTGGCGTCTCGCTAATGATTTCCATGAGTATGTTAACATCGGGAATTTCAAAATTGATATATTCGGCATCAATGCCTTCTGATTCAAACTTCTGATTGAAATAGCTTTTTGAAAAAGAGTGTCCTAAAGGGAAACCAATCAGCCCATATATTTTATGAGATTTTCCGGTTATGTCCATACTGTTAAGATATTAATGTTCTGAAAATTGTGTATCGCAAATTTAGGGAAAAAATAATATATTAAAGAAGTAATTCGTTACATTTTTCCTTTTTTTTAGCAAAAAAAAGAAATGTCGGGGATTTTTCTTTTTCCTGTGAGTATCCAATTGCTGCTATTTTCGTATTTTTGCAGCAGTTTTTCAATATTTTGTCATGTATAGGTTTGCACTGTTTGTCATATTGTGGTTGGCGTTTTTGCCCTGTTCGGCCGGCGAAGGGAACTTTGTATTGGTCATTGATGCCGGACACGGTGGGAAAGACGTTGGTGCGCCGGGTGTGAGCAATTATGAGAAAAACATAAATCTGGGTGTCGCTTTGGAATTTGGCAAACTTGTGGAAGAGCGCATGAAGGATGTGGAAGTGGTATATACCCGCAAGCGTGACAAATTTGTTCCGTTGCAGGAAAGAGCCAACATTGCAAATGCAGCCAAGGGCGACTTGTTTGTGTCGATCCACACGAATTCTCTTGACAAGCGCAACCGGAACAGGAAAACCATCAAAGGCACGGCGACTTACACGCTTGGATTGCATCGCACCGACGACAATCTTGAGGTGGCAATGAGGGAGAACTCGGTTATTTCGTTGGAAGAGGACTATACTACCACTTATAAAGGTTTCGACCCAAATTCGGCCGAATCTTATATAATCAATGAGATATACCAGGATCATTATCTGGTGCAGAGTGTGAATTTCGTTTCGATAT
>CALUNI010000105.1 GCA_944321905.1 uncultured Muribaculaceae bacterium
AGCTGCCGAGTCTCCCGGCTTGGGCGATAAATTCCGATATGTCAAGCATATATCGGATGGCGTGGATATCGATAAAATAATGATACCCTCGATGATGGTTCAAATATTTGTGGAAAATGCTGTGAAGCACGGGCTGCGCGGATATGATGGCGAAAAGCACCTTGACATTTATGTGAGGCATTCCGATGACACGTTGAAGATAACCGTTGAGAACAACGGCATATTGTCACCTCACGTCGATGCCTCAAGCAGCACCGGAACAGGCATGAAGGTAGTGACGCAAACGGTCAACTTGCTTAATGAGCGTAACGAGCGTAAAATCGACATAGACATACATCGGAGAGCAGATGGCGAGACGGTCGTTTACTCTGTCACCATCGCTATTCCCGACGGCTTTGATTTTGCTTCGATGCGGAATTGATGCAAAAGGGATAGTTTTTTAGAATGCTTCGTTGATGTTGAACATGAAGCTGTATTGTCCCGGCTTGCCGAAGCCTACGTCGAGGCGGACGTTGACTCTTTTCTTGAACTCCCACCGGTAGCCAAACCCATAGTTTGGCAGAATGTGCTTGAACGACTTCTTGTCGTGGAATACATTGCCTGCTCCCACCCACACCACAGCACCGTTGCGGTGCCATATGTGTTGGCGCAGCTCGACTTGTGCAGCCATATAGTGCATGTCGCGGTAACGTCCGTCATAGTAGCCGCGCATGGCATTTGTGCCGCCAAGTTTTGACATCATGGCCCAAGACGGGTCGCCAAAGTTGAACTTGCCTCGCAGGTCGGCGGCAATCAGTCCGCCTTTCCACACCTTCTTGTAGGCGCTGGTTATGAATTCTGTCGAGTTGAATGCGTAGTCGTTCCACAAGCCCCCGGGACGGAACATCTGGTTGACGCATACATACACGCCCCGGCTGGCATTATTGATGAGGTCGCGCGAGTCGTATTGCACGGTCACTCCCACGCCATAGTTGCGAGTTATTAAGTCCATTCCGTTAAACAGGTACATGTTTTTTTCGACGTTCCCGCCACGAATGTAGTCCCACGAGATTAAAGCTCCGGCATATAAGTTCTCGACCAACTTCACCATGAATTCTCCTTTGATTTCGGCCTGCCACCGGTCCATCTTGGTGCGGTTGTCGTTGTTGTCGCCATTTTCAAACCCTATGCCCCAATAGTATGAGGGCATTGAATAGAAATTAAGTGTGTAGTTTATCCTGAACCGCTCTTCGGGAAAGATGTTGTTGCCACGTATGCCTATCATGTAGAAGCCCGTGGTTGAGACGCTGCCGAAGAGCGACACGTTGGACGGCTGAAGTGCCTTGTCGCAGCCTTTTATGCGGTATAGCCCAGAGCCCACCACGCCTATCCCGACACCTAATGCCGAGTTGTAGAACGGGCCGCCTATGAAGCTCACGTCAAACTTCTTGTCGGGCCGTTCCTTGTTGGCGTTGCCAAAGTAGTCGAAGAAACGTTGTATCGCGTTACGCTTTTTTTTCGCAACGGAGTCCGGCTGTTCTGCCGTTATGCTGTCTGCTGCAAATGTCGGATTGGCCGGTTGCTCCGAGGATTGCGGTGCGATGCTGTCGGCATCGGCTACAGGCAGTGAAAGTGTTGCCCGTATGGTTGAGTCGCAGCCTTTGCTCAGGCTTGTGTTCCCTGCGCAGGCCATTATTACGGCACATAGCAGCGAAACGCATATTGTAGATATTCTTTTCACGATAAGTCTGTATTGTAGAAACTGTTGCAAAGATAGTGCAAATCGAGAGCTGTACGCGCAAGCTTGCTTGAGGCGTAAAGCCGAGATGCAGCCTATTTTCTGCAAATATAATAGAAAAATCGGTCATATCGTTTCGTCACGTATCCAAAAGTCCCAAATACACGTAGTGTATTGCCATGTGTTTATTGCTTTGCAACAATCGTGACGGTAAAAAAACTTTTTAATCTTTTTAAAATTTAAACAGTCTCTAACGTTGTATAATCATGCTTTGGCAATTTGCAAGTATGTTATTTTTTGTATTATCTTTGCGTGTAAAAGGAGATGATAGCCAATGGCCGGAAAACAAACTTTGTCGCAAGAGCAGAAATTGACACAACGGCTGTCGCCGTTGCAGCTCCTGCTCGTCCCGCTGTTGCAGATGAATCGCGGAGAAATAGAAGAAGAGGTCAGACGCGAGATTGACGACAACCCTGCGCTTGAAGTGTCGGAAGATCCGCAAACCGAGCAGTTGAACAAGGACGAGGACGGCGAGGTGTTTGACGAGACTCCCGAGCAAATGCAAAACGCCGATTACAGAGACGAGGACGACATCCCTTATTATCGTACAAACATATCCAACCGCAGTGCCGACGACGACACGCCGTCGGCTGTGGTGGTTGCCGAAGGGTCGCTTGTCGATTACTTGATGGGACAAATAGGCGAGCGAGAACTCTCTGAGCGGCAAATGACCATAGCAGAATACATTATCGGCAATATCGACGATAACGGCTACCTGCTGCGCAAGGTGAGTGCCATCACCGACGACATTGTGTTCCAGACCGGTAACGATGTGGATGAGAAAGAAGTGGAGGACGTGTTGCAAATCGTCAGAGACCTTGACCCTGCCGGGGTGGGCGCCACCGACCTGCGCGACTGCCTGCTGCTACAGCTCGAACGAGAGCGAGGCGACGAGGAGCATATGCTTGCTTACAAGGTAATCGACAAGTATTTTGAACCGTTTATCAAGAAGCACTACGACCGCATAATATCGGCGTTGGGAATCGACAGCGAGAAGATGCGGCGCGTGGTAGATGTCATAAGGTCGCTTAACCCGAAGCCCGGAAACACCATAACAGGCATTGCCGACGAGAGCCACAGCCAACAGATAATTCCCGACTTCAATGTTGACGTTGAGGGCGACACGGTCAATCTGACGTTGCTTAACAACATTCCCGACTTGCAGGTGTCGGAAAGTTACTCGCTTCTGTATAACAAGTACAGTGGAAAGAAACCGGCAAGCCGCAGGGAAGAGGAAGAAGCGGTGGATATCAGGAGCAAATATGAGAAAGCGTCAAACTTCATAAAAGTGCTGAAGCAGAGGCAGGAGACCCTGTTCAAGACGATGAGGGCGATTACGCTGCGCCAACGCGACTTTTTCCTCACAGGTGACGAAATGCAGCTCAAGCCGATGATACTTAAAGATATAGCCGACGACACGGGTTATGACGTGTCGGTAATATCTCGCGTCACCATGAACAAGTATGTTACCACGCAGTGGGGCGTTTTCCCGTTGAAGTTCTTCTTTACCGAGGGGTTGCAGCACGAGTCGGGCGAGGAAGTGTCGTCGCGTGAGATACAGTCAATCATAAAGACGGTGGTCGATGCCGAAGACAAGAAGCATCCGTTGTCTGACTTGAAACTGTGCGAGATATTGAAAGAAAAGGGATATGAGATAGCCCGGCGCACCGTGGCAAAGTACCGCGAACGCTTGTCGATACCTGTGGCGCGTCTGCGCAAGGAAATATGAAACATAAACCGTTATAACTATAGATAAAGATGAAGAAGATAAATGCCGATTCGATAATATATGTCTTTGCCCGGATATTCTCCACGGTCTTGAGCCCGTTGCTGATGCCCACGTTGGGCGTGTTTCTGGCTTTGTGGGGAACTGTCTTGTGCTACATACCCACAGGCACCCGGCTCGTGGTCATGCTTGTGGTGTTTGGCATTACGTGTATCATGCCTATGGTGGCCATAGCGGTGATGCATAATTTGAAGATAATAGAGGACAAGAGGCTCGTCAAGCGCGAGGAACGCTGGTTGCCGTACATAGCTACCGTGCTGTGTTACATATGCTCGGCCGTGTATCTCCATCACATCCACACGCCACAGTGGGTAGTGGTGTTTATGGCCGGCGGGGCTGCTGCCTGCGTGGTATCGACCATAGTCACTTTGTGGTGGAAGATAAGCGCGCACATGGCCGGTATAGGCGGCGTGTTGGCGTTTGCGGTGCGCATATATATAGACGGGTATGACGTGGTTGACATGAAGTTTGTAATAGCCTTGTTGGTATTGCTTGCAGGCTGTCTGGGCTCGTCGCGCATATTCATGAATCGGCACTCGTTTATGCAGGTAGTGATGGGGTTTCTCAATGGCTTTGTGATGGTTTACCTCACCTGCATGTTGTTTTCGTAAAAAGTAAAAGCACGCACATATTATATAATTACGTCATAATAAAAACAGGTTAATGATGAAACCCATAGTAAGTATAATAATGGGCAGCACGTCGGATCTTCCCGTTATGGAAAAAGCTGCGAAGCTGCTCGATGAGATGGAAATCCCGTTTGAAATGAACGCTTTGTCGGCACACCGCACTCCCGAGGAAGTGGCACGGTTTGCCACCGAGGCCGAGGGGCGAGGGATACGGGTTATTATAGCCGCAGCCGGCATGGCAGCCCATCTGCCCGGCGTTATAGCCGCCATGACCACTGTTCCGGTAATAGGTGTGCCAATCAAGTCGTCGCTTGAGGGCATGGATGCCCTGCTTGCAATAGTGCAAATGCCGCCGGGAATACCGGTCGCCACTGTCGGGATAAACGGAGCTTTGAATGCCGCCATACTTGCCACCCAGATACTTGCACTTGGCGACAAGGCGTTGTGTGAAAAGTTCCACGCCTACAAGAAAGGCTTGGCAGGCAAGATCGTAGCCGCCAACGAGGAATTGCAGAAGGTGCAATTTAAATTCAAAACCAATTAAGGGGATGTCTTGATATCCTTTAGACAAAGGATTTTGAGGTAGTTTCTAAGAATATAGTCATATTTATTGTCTTGGCAAAGACGCCAGTGAACCCGATTATGGATTATTCTCGTCGTAAAACTTCACGTGTCGATATTGGGGACACACCACTCGGTTCGGATTTTCCGATAAGGATACAGTCGATGACTTCAACTTCTACCATGGACACTCAAGGCAGCGTGGCCCAGTGTAGGCGCATATGCGATGCCGGAGCCGATTACGTTAGGTTGACGGCGCAGGGTGTCAGGGAAGCTAACAACATAGGCGAAATACGTAAGATACTTCGCAGCGAGGGCTATGCGGTTCCGCTTATTGCCGACATCCATTTCAACCCTTCGGCGGCTTATGCTGCGGCGAAGGTTGTTGACAAGGTGCGTATAAATCCGGGCAACTTCGTGGATGCGGCGCGCACGTTCAAGACATTGACATATACCGAGGAAGAATATGCCAGAGAATTGCAGCGCATACACGATGCCTTGACACCTTTCATCGACCTGTGCCGGGAACACCATACGGCAGTAAGGCTCGGTGTGAATCACGGCTCGCTCAGCGACCGCATCATGAGCCGCTATGGCGACACGCCCGAGGGAATGGTCGAGAGCGTGATGGAATTTCTGCGGGTGTTTGAGGCCGAAGGTTTTCACGACGTGGTGATTTCGATGAAGGCATCGAATACCGTGCTTATGGTGGAGGCCGTGCGCTTGATGGTGGAAGCCATGGACAAAGAAGGCATGCACTATCCGCTGCATCTGGGAGTGACCGAAGCAGGTGACGGAGAAGATGGGCGCATTAAGTCGGCCGTAGGTATCGGCACGTTGCTTGCCGAGGGCATTGGCGACACTATACGTGTGTCGCTGAGCGAGGAACCCGAACTTGAGGTCCCGGTGGCCGAGAAACTTGTGAAGTATATATCCTTGCGTCAAGGACATGCACCCATAAAGGGTGGCGTGAGTCAAGGTTACGACCGCATACGTCCCCAACGCCGTCGCACCGCGGTGGTAGGAGGCATAGTGGGTGGCGGCAAGGTGCCTGTGACCGTGGTCTCGTGCTTGCCCGGCAATGTATATGGCAAGCCTCGTCCCGATTTTTATTATATAGCCGATGGCAAGGTGCCGACGGCGCAGGGGCGTTACATCGTCCCGTCGTCAAAGTATAAAGGCGGGGATAATGTGTCGCCGTTGTTTGTAATGGAAGATATAGGAGAGTTGCTTGAGTGCGACAGCAGCATGAAGTGGTTGCGCGTACCGGCAGATACCGACGTTGAATCGGGCATGCTCGACTTCCTGCGCGGGCGTAACGACGTGGTGCTTGTGGTTACACCATCATCGGTCAACGTACCCGGCAGCCAACAGGCATTCATGCATGCTCTTATCGACCGCGGCATCGACGCACCGGCAATACCGCTTAACCGATATCCCGACAGCGACAATGAGTGGCTGCAGGTAAAGGCCGGGGCCGACTTTGGAACGTTGTTGCTTAACGGCTTTAGGGACGGAGTGTGGCTTGAAGCTCCAAATTATAAAAATTTCAGCGACATAGTGCGCTACGAATATGCCATACTGCAAGCCGGCAGGCAGCGCATCAGCAAGACCGAATTTATTTCTTGTCCCGGTTGCGGACGCACCATGTATGACCTGCAATCTACCGTCCGCAAGGTAAAGGAAGCGACTTCGCACCTGTCACACTTGAAAATAGGCATAATGGGCTGCGTAGTCAACGGCCCGGGCGAGATGGCCGATGCCGACTATGGATATGTGGGAGCGGGTGTAGGGCGCATAAGCCTTTATAAGGGCAAGGAATGCGTTGAAAAGAATATCCCGGAGGAAGAAGCGATACCGCGTCTTATTGCATTGATAAAGGCCGGGGGCGACTGGCGTGAACCCGATAGGGAATGATGGCTCGTTAGCTTTTATGCGTGGCCGGTTACTTAAGCCGGTCGGGATGCGCGGCAATGAATTCTTTCCATGAACGGCATCCTCCCTGGGATTGCGGGCGTGAAGATTCGTAGAAGTGGCATAGCGCGGCGGCAAGCGCATCGGTGGCATCGAGCAGGTCGGGCATTTGCTCTTGTGGTATGTTAAGTATGCGGCGCAACATTTCGGCCACTTGTTCTTTTGAAGCTCCTCCGTTGCCTGTTATTGCCATTTTTATTTTCAAAGGTGCATATTCGGCTATAGGCACGTCTCGGTGCAGTGCGGCGGCCATGGCCACGCCCTGGGCTCTTCCCAACTTCAGCATCGACTGCACGTTCTTGCCATAAAATGGCGACTCGATGGCCATCTCGTCGGGCAAGTATTGCTCGACAAGTCCAAGTACTCGCTCAAATATGCGGTGCAGGCGCATGTAATGGTCGTCAAACTTGCTCAGCTTTATTACTCCGAGCGCAATCATCGTCGGACGTTTGCGCCGTATCCCGAGAATGCCGTATCCCATCACGTTGGTTCCCGGGTCTATGCCTATTATTATGCGGTCGTATTCTTCGCTCGCTGTCATTTGGCTTCAATCTCCTCCATCCATGTTGAGAATCCCACCACGTCGCGTCCGAATCGCCTCACCATTTCTTCGTGCAACTTCTTGCCTGTGCGGGCATACCACATTTTGAAGGCCTCGACCGAGGCCACACGGAATTGCAGCGCGTAACTGTAGCCGTCTTCCCCGTTGCTTCCGTCGAGGACTCGGGTCAGTTGTGGAGATTTCAGCACATCCTCGCACTTTGCTGCCGGTATGTATTCGCTGCACAGCCATTCCACAAAATTGTCATATACTGTCGCCGAAGCGTGGTAAGTGGTGTTTATTATCAACATAACTCAATGTCTATGATTTAACCTGCATGGCAATGTTACATCGTGCCATGCCTCGATGTGCGTGGGTTGCCGGTAACGAATCCACGCGCGCTTTTTGCAAAGATACGTAAAGTCTCGGCAATGAGGAAAAAGTGGCTGCTTTTTTGTACCCCCCCATTGCTTGGACTCGTCGGCAGGCAGATTGCATTTGTCGCAATGGCATGATGCGTAAAAAACGGCACCCCGGTTGTACGCCGGGGTGCCTGTGTGCTATTTAAGCTGATATTATTCGGCCTTGCCTTCGCTGCCAAGCACGTTGATGATTTTGTGCTTGTAGAGCTTTTCCATTTCGTCGCGAGCCGGACCCAGGTATTTGCGCGGGTCGAATTCTTGCGGCTTGTCGTGGAACACCTTGCGGATAGCGGCTGTCATGGCCAAGCGGCTGTCGCTGTCGATATTGATTTTGCATACTGCGCTCTTTGCAGCCTTGCGGAGTTCTTCCTCGGGAATACCGATTGCGTCGGGCAACTTGCCACCATATTCGTTGATGATGTCAACATATTCTTGTGGAACTGAAGAAGAACCGTGGAGAACGATTGGGAAGCCGGGGAGCTTTTCCATAAC
>CALUNI010000106.1 GCA_944321905.1 uncultured Muribaculaceae bacterium
AGGATGATAAACCACCATCCCAATGAAAAATTCGTCCACGACATATCGTCGGAGGCAAAGTACCTGTATGCGCCACTTGCCCACCGGCTCGGATTATACAAAATCAAGTCGGAACTCGAAGACTTGTCGCTGAAATACACCGAACGTGAAACATACACCCAGATAGCGCACAAGCTCAACGAGACAAAGGCAAAGAGAGAAGAATACATAAAAAATTTCATAGAGCCGCTTCGTGAAGCCCTCGACCGCACCCACTTGAAATATGAAATCAAGGGGCGCACCAAGTCGATAAGTTCCATTTGGAACAAGATGAAGAAACAGGGAGCAGATGTCGATGACATATTCGACCTGTTTGCAATACGCATCATAATCGACACCCCGGTAAAAAACGAGAAAGCCGACTGCTGGCTTGCCTACTCTATTGTCACCGACATGTACACTGCCAACACCGCAAGGCTGAAAGACTGGATTTCAAACCCCAAGTCAAACGGATACGAGTCACTGCACATCACAGTGTATGGACCTCACGAAAAATGGGTGGAAGTGCAAATACGCACGAAGCGCATGGACGAGGTGGCTGAACGCGGACTTGCCGCCCACTGGAAATACAAAGGCATAAAAAGCGAAGGCAGCATCGACAACTGGATGAACAACATCCGCGACATGCTCGAATCGAGCAACACGCCTACCGAGCTGATGAGGGACGTGAAAATGGACATATACAACGAGGAGGTGTTTGCCTTCACGCCCAAGGGCGACCTGTTCAGGCTGCCTGCCGGCGCATCGCTGCTCGACTTCGCGTTCTGCATACACTCGGCCGTGGGATGCTCATGCATAGGCGGCAAAGTGAACGGTAAGAACCAGAAAATCACATATAAGGTAAAAAGCGGCGATACCATCGAGATTCTCACTTCATCGTCGCAAGTGCCCAATGCCAACTGGCTCAACTTTGCAATCACCGGCAAGGCACGCAACAAGATTCGCCAATCGCTTAACGAGCAGGCATCCAAAAGTGCCAGCCTGGGAAAAGAATTGCTGCAGCGTCGCTTCAAGAACCGCAAGATTGAAACCGACGAATCGATACTTACAAAAGCCATAAAGAAACTCGGATTCAAAACGGCTACCGACTTCTATGTAGCCATTGCCGAAAGGCTCGACATAAACGACGTGATAAACGCATACCTGTCGATTGCCGAGCCCGACGACAAACAAGTGGCTCCCGAGTCGGCCGGTAACTTCATACTGAAGCCTGCCGAACAAGACGACGCAACCACCGACTCGCGCGACGTGCTAATAATCGGCGACAACATAAAGGGCATAAACTACAAGCTGTCGCGTTGCTGCAATCCTATAATAGGAGACAACATAAAGGGGTTCACATCGGCCGACGGAGCCATCAAGATACACCGCTCCGACTGCAAGAATCTGCAGCACCTCATACAGAAGTACCCCTACCGCTGCATCAATGCAGCATGGTCGGGAAAAATCGGCCAACAGTTTGCAGTCAACCTGCGCATCGTCGGACAAGACGACATAGGGATTGTCACCAACATAACTTCACTTATCAACAAGGAGAAGAACACCACCCTGCGCAGCATATCAATCGACTCAAACGATGGCATATTCCGCGGATACCTTGTAATCGGAGTCAACGACACTGCATCACTCAATGAATTAATCAAAAAAATAAAAATTATAAAAGGAATAAAAGATGTTCAACGCAGCAATTAAGTCCCTAATAATAGCAGGCGCAGCTTCGGCCTTATGCCTATTAGCGTCGTGCGGCGGCGGACAGGAAAAAGAAGCCTTGGCTCTATATGAGTCGGCAAAATCGCTCTACGACGGCAGGCTGTATGACAGCACCTTGTCGGTACTCGACACTCTCTACAAGCGTTATCCTGCCGAAACCGATGTAGTCAAAAAAGGAATGCTCCTCATGGCCCGGGCTCAGGAACAGTCGGCAATTGACGGCATAGCACAAGCCGACAGCATAATTGCAGCCAATGCACCAATCGTGGAGAAGATTGCAAAAGACTTTGTGGTAGTAAAGAATCCCGACCTGGTTGAAAATTACCGTGTTTACAAGACATTAAAAAATAGTCCGCTCATCGGTCGCACCGGACTTGAACCGCGAGTCGATGACAACGGTAACATCTACCTCGTTTCCCT
This sequence comes from uncultured Muribaculaceae bacterium, assembly GCA_944321905.1. GTDB lineage: Bacteria > Bacteroidota > Bacteroidia > Bacteroidales > Muribaculaceae > Avimuribaculum. Next base: position 2,170 of record CALUNI010000106.1, read on the forward strand.
CCTGCAAGGGAAAGCTATAAAGCATACCATGCTGCGAGTAACAGCTCCCGACGGAAGCTTGGCCGAAACCGCATCTGTCGCATTCGACAATGCCCAAAATTATCGCTTTGTCAACGACGGGGTCAGCTATGAAATGGTAACATTCCACGCCGACCAATGCGACGAATTTTGCCGGTTCATAGCCGACAATGCCGACGTGCAACTCAAGCTTGAATTCGTCGGCAATTCAAGCCATAAGATATCATTGTCGAAAACGCTTCAAGAGGCCATCGCCCGCTCCTATGAATATTCGGTCGCCATACAGTCGGGACTGAAAGCCGAGCGCAGCAAGCTATATCTCAACAAGAGAATAGAAGTAGCACAAAAACAAATAGAACAGATGTCATCGTTATAGCCCACGTTTCCTCAGCCAACGGAACATTCGAGAATATAACGTGTACCTGACAGGCATGCCCGACAGAAACAAGTCGTGCATGCCATCTTTTACCACATACTCGGTTATGTCGCAGCCGAGCCTCCTGCCATACCCGGCAATCTCCGACACGTCAAGAACGATGTCGGCGCGCCGAGCCTCACCTACAGTCATGCCTGCCTCGCTGCCGCTTTTATCGGAATGCATCAGCAATATAGGCACGTCTATATCTGCCCCCCTGTGCAACCTGTCTTGTGCCTGTGTTACTGCCCTCAGCCAGCCCATAGTCACGTCTTGCGGCCATTCATGCTTCCATCGCAAGTCATAATCCCATTCACCGCCATATTGGCTGAGCAATGTTCTGGCATATAAATTGCCACCGCCTTGACTTATAGCAAAATCGGGGAAAAAACGTGCGAGCATCCCTACTACAGGCAGAATGAAGTCTTCTGTAACAGCATCGAGGTTCATGTCGAGGAAGGGACTGTTAAGTATCAAAGCTTCTATGGGATATTTTTCATGACATGCCTCGGCAAGATAATACGAGGCAATCAAGCCACCGGTGGAATGTCCCATTAATATGACCGCTTTGTTGCCTTCATGCACGATGATATCGAGAGCCGCATCCAAGTCTTCAAAGTACTCACGCAGGTCGCGCACTTCAAAGTGCGACTGGCCGGGAATTATCGACCGTCCATACTTGCGCAAGTCAACCGCATAAAAATTATAACCATTGTTTGCAAAATTATCGCCAAGCTCACGTTGGAAAAAATAATCGTTGTAACCATGCACATAAAGCACGGCCGCCTGCCTGCCAAAATCGCTCAGCCGCCTCACCACCGTCGCCTTCACCTTTCCCGAATAATCATCGGCGCAATCGATGGTCGTGCATTCATATCTGCCTCCAAGAGCCGCATCCGATTCCCAATCTCGGGCACAGGCCATCACGGCACATAATAAACATACAACAGTCAAGAACAATCTTATTCCCATATCGTCAATTCATACATGGTACAAATGTAGCGAAAGTATGCTTCCGAGACAAAAAATATTTTCGCCACCGATTACAGCCTGTCACTCTTGCTTTCGATAGCTTAACATTGCCCACAAGGCCATGACCACGGCAAACAAGCCGAGCATACCGAATTCAAACGAGTTGGATGCAAATTTGCCACCCTTCAAGTAAACCGAACGCATTATGTCGATGATATAGTGCGGAGGGTTGAAGATAACCACATATTGCGCCCAGTCGGGCATGGACGCGACCGGCGTGAGCAACCCGCTCAGCAACATAAACAAGACCATTATAAAAAATATCACAAACATGGCTTGCTGCATGGTGGATGAATGGTTTGACACTATCAACCCTACCGACGACATCACAATTATGAAAAGAGCCGCAGCAGCATATATGGTAAGGAAGCTGCCGCGTGGCACAAGTCCATATACAAGCCATGCCACGACAAAGCATATCGATATGGCTACTACTCCTATCACCCAGTATGGCAACAACTTGGCCAGTATGAACGTCCACTTCCCGACAGGAGTTACATTAATCTGCCCTATCGTGCCTGTTTCCTTCTCGCTCACTATGTTAAGAGCAGGCAGAATGCCGCAAATGATAATTATGACTATAATCATCAGTGCCGGCACCATGAGCTTCTTATAGTCGAGCAACTCGTTATATAAGTATTGCTCTATTACTTCCACAGGCTGCGGTACCACCCGCCCGGTCTCTTCGTCTATCGCCTCTGCGGCAAAACCGGCCACAAGCGCATTCATGTAATTTGCCCCGAGATTCCCTCGCACCCCGTTTACCGAATTTGCCGAAACCTGATAATCGATTTTGCGCCCAGTCAGCAAGCTCCGCTCAAAGTTATCCGGGATTTCAAGCAGCACGTCGGCTTCCTGCCTCTCGATTTTGCCAATAGCTTCCCCGTAAGAGCCAACCACTCCCACGAGATTGAAGTATCGCGATCCCTCTATCTTGTGGGCAAGCCGCCCCGACAAGGCTGTGTTGTCATTATCGACTATCACCACGTTCACGTTTTCCACTTCAAACGACGTGGCCCACGGCATCACAAGCAACACAAGCAGCGGAAACACTATCGCAATGCGAGGCAACAACGAATTGCGCAAAAACTGCTTGACCTCTTTCTCCAACAAATATTTAAGTACCATTCCAATTGTCTCCTATTTTCCTTATTCAAGCCGGTCATTGAATTTTTTCACGCCCAACGCCAACATGACAACGAACATGGCCAGTATGACAAGCGTTTCCTTGGCTACCGCAATAAACGGCAATCCCTCAATCATAAGTTTTTTTACGACAACGATATACCATCTTGCCGGCACTATCATCGAAAAATAATACAGTGGCAACGGCAGATTCTCGCACGGATATATCATTCCCGACAAGAGCATCGTAGGCAGCATAAGCGTTATGACAGAAATAAGCATCGCCGTCACCTGCGTCTTCATCACCGTAGATATGAACAGCCCTATCGACAACGCCAACATAATGTACAAGGCACTGACCGATATCAAGGCAGCCAGACTGCCCGACAACGGAACGCCAAGCACATAGACCGACAACAACAGTATCGTTGCCAGATTAAAGCACGAAACCACAAAATATGGAACCATCTTGGCCAAAAGTATCATCCATGCCTTTGTGGGTGAAACCAACAGCACTTCCATAGTCCCGGTCTCCTTTTCCCTCACTATGGCTATCGATGTCATCATTGCACACACAAGCATAAGAATAAGCCCCATAAGCCCTGGAACGAAGTTATACGTACTCTCCATCGCCGGATTATAAAGCAACCGCGTGTGCGGGTTTATCAATGACTCGTTTCCGGTATGTTCCATATAATACCGGCTCATCACATTTTTCAGTATGGCCACGCCCGTCGAGGCCGTATTAGGGTCGCTTGCATCGGCAAGTATCTCCACCGATGCCGTTTTGCCTTGGATGGGTTGCTGTGCGCCAAACTCGTCGTCGAAGCACACCACGATGTCGGCTTCACCCGAAAGCAACGCATCCTCGGCCTCGCGCAACGAACCGCACCTGCCTACCAGGTTAAATGTCTCGTTAGCGCCAATTCGCTCCATTACTTTTACTATCAAGATGTTTTCTCGGTGGGCATAATATGCCACATCCACATTCCTCACGTCGTCGGATATGGCAAAGCCGAAAATCAATATCATGACAACAGGTAGCCCAAGAAGTATGAGCATTGTGCGCTTGTCGCGAAGTATCAGCAAAAACTCCTTTTTCACAAACGACAGCATTCTTTTCATAGCCTCGCCCCTCCTTTCTTGCCCTCGCCTCGCACAAGCGTGCGAAACACTTCGTCCATCGATTGCGTGCAGTACCGCTTTTTCAATTCAAAAGGTGTGTCAAGCGCCGCAATCCTGCCGTCAACCATTATCGACACACGGTCGCAATACTCGGCCTCGTCCATATAATGCGTAGTGACAAACACCGTTATGCCGCTACCGGCCGCCTCATATATAAGTTCCCAGAAATCACGCCGAGCCATGGGATCCACGCCACCCGTCGGCTCGTCGAGAAACACCACCTTCGGACGATGCAGTATCGCTACCGAGAATGCCAACCTTTGCTTCCATCCGAGCGGCAAGTCTCTTACAAAATTGTCACGCACGTCGGCCAGCCCTATGCGCTTGAGCATCGCGCCCCCGACAATCGGAATTTCCCGGTCGGGAACACGGTATATCCCGGCAAACAGACGAATATTTTCCCACACCTTCAAATCCTCGTAGAGCGAAAATTTCTGGCTCATGTAACCTATGTTGCGTTTTACCTTCTCGGCCTCGTCCGTTATGTCGAACCCCGCCACACGCCCTTCGCCCGAAGTCGGCAGGCTCAATCCGCAAAGCATGCGCATGGCCGTGGTCTTACCGGCTCCGTTGGCTCCAAGGAAACCGAATATTTCGCCTCGCCTGACCTCAAAGCTTATGGCATCCACAGCCGTGAAGGTTCCAAACCGCTTCGTCAAATTGCGAGCCGTTATCACATTATCTGTCGCTGCATCCATCTCTCACCAATTCTATAAAACAGTCTTCAACTGTAGGCTTCGTGGCTTCAACGGTCACGTCATCATATCCCTTTTCGCGTAGATACGACCTCAGCCCTTCTATATCGTCCCTTACCACCACATGTAGTGAGTCGCCAAACGAGTCGCAACTCACGACTCCGCAATAAGCCTTGACGGCAAGCAACATGCCATACACTTCACGCCCCGACACTTTCCACAGCTTGCCGTTGTATCCGGCAATAATATCGTCGGGAGTCCCTTCTTTTATGACTTTGCCGCCTATCATCATTGCCATACGGCTGCACTTATATGCTTCGTCCATATAAGGAGTCGAGACGATTATGGTCATTCCATCGGCCGATAACCGCTTTAATATTTCCCAGAATTCATATCTCGACACAGGGTCAACGCCGGTGGTCGGTTCGTCAAGCAGCAATACCTGCGGGCGATGTATAAGCGAGCAACATAAAGCCAGTTTCTGCTTCATTCCACCCGACAAATGCCTTGCAAGACGTTTCTCAAACGGCTTTAGCATGCGGTATATATCACTTATAAAGTGATAGTTCTCCCCTACCGTCGTTCCAAACACCGACGCATAAAAATCAAGATTTTCCCTTACCGTCAAATCTTGGTATAGCGAAAACTTTCCGGGCATGTACCCTAACACGCTGCGCACATCCCTATAATCACCCACAACGTCTCTATCGCCTATGGTTATCTTTCCGCTGTCGGGAAGCAACAAGGTTGCAATCATCCTAAACAGCGTGCTTTTACCGGCTCCGTCCGGACCTATTATTCCAAAAAGTTCACCCGGCGACACCCGTAGCGAAACATCATCGACCGCCTTGAGCGTTCCATACTTCTTGACCACACCCTTTATTTCTACACCAAGTCCTGTCATAACATGATTTTTCCATACATGCCTATCTTCAGCCACCCGTCGTTTACGACCTTAATCTTTATGGCATACACGAGGTTCTGACGCTCATCGTCCGACTGTATGTTTTTAGGCGTAAATTCAGCCTTGTCGGCAATCCACGTCACCCGACCTTCATATTCCTTGCCGTCGGCATCATTTATAACTGTGATTTTCTGGCCGAGCCTAACCTTTGCAAGACCTGCCGCCGTGACATACGCCCTCAGATACATATTGCGCAAATCGGCCATTTTGAACAATGGCTGCCCTGTAGAAGCATATTCCCCGGCTTCGGCATATTTATCAAGTACGATACCGTCGATTGGAGCCGACACACGGCACTTGGCAAGCCGGTCCTCTATTTGTTCAATCTGCACATCTACCGCCGAACCTTGTTCCTCAAGACTTCTAAAATTATTATTCAACGTCGATTCCGAGGCTGCAAGTTGGCTTTCAAGTACTCGTATAGCCGAATTTATGTCATCGAGTTGCTTGCGTGTTGCGGCATTCGATGCCACAAGGCGTTCCACACGCGCTTTCTCATATACTTGCTTGTCCATCTGTGACTGTAACG
>CALUNI010000107.1 GCA_944321905.1 uncultured Muribaculaceae bacterium
GTTACAGCAAATTAGCAAGCAACGCGCTAACCTAATCAACGACAAGGCTCTGGAACTTCGTGTGGTAGGACTCGCCAACTCTCGCAAGTGCGTATTTTCACGCCGCGGAATCGACATCGACAATGTTGATGATGCCATAGGCAACGCCGTCATCGACGCATCGCCCGAACGCATCGCACAGGAAATAGTGAAAATGAACATCTTTAACTCGGTATTTGTTGACTGCACGGCCAGTAAAGAAATTGCCAACCAATACAAGACGCTGCTAAACCACAACGTCAACGTCGTGGCCGCCAACAAGATTGCCGCCTCATCGAAATATGCTACATATCGAGAACTGAAGCGCATAGCGGCAAAACGCGACGTAAAATTCCTGTTCGAGACCAACGTGGGCGCAGGGTTACCGATAATCAACACAATCAACAACCTCATCAACTCGGGCGACAAGATACTGAAAATCGAGGCCGTACTGTCGGGCACTCTTAATTACGTATTCAACACCGTGAGCAGTTCAGTGCCATTGAGCAAAGCCATTAAGATGGCGCAAGAAGCCGGATACAGCGAACCCGACCCGCGCATCGACATGAGTGGCCGCGACGTGATTCGCAAAATCGTGATTCTTGCCCGCGAGGCCGGGTATGAAGTGGAGCAAGAAGACGTAATCGTCAACGACTTCATTCCAAAGGAGTGCTTTGCCGGAGAGACAGCCGACTTCATCGACAACATACGCAAATTTGACCGATCGTTTGAAGACATGCGCCGACAGGCCGAACTCAACCACAAGCACATAAGGTTCGTGGCCAAGCTTGAAAACGGCAAGGTATCTACAGGGCTGCAGGAAGTGGGCGAGGAACATCCGTTCTATTCGCTCGAAGACAGCAACAACGTGATACTAATCACCACAGAACGCTATAAAGAATACCCGATGGAAATAAAAGGATATGGAGCCGGTGCCGAGGTGACCGCAGCAGGCGTGTTCGCCGACATCATCAGCATCGCCAACATACGATAACCATTAACACGGCACTGAAGAATGAAACACATCATAATACTTGGCGACGGGATGGCCGACGAACCGATAGCGGCACTCGGCGACCGAACGCCGATACAGGCAGCCGACACTCCGGCCATGGACTGGATTGCAGGCGCGGGACGCGTGGGACAGCTATACACCGTCCCGCCGGGATACGAACCGGGAAGCGAGGTGGCACACCTTTCGTTGCTGGGCTATGACCTGCACAAGGTATTTGAGGGTCGCGGCGTACTCGAGGCTGCCAGCATGGGCGTTCCGATCGAAGACGGGGAGATGGCCATGCGCTGCAACCTGATATGCATCGACAACGGCAAGATAAAGAACCACTCGGCAGGACATATCAGCGATGCCGAAGCCCACGAACTCATCAACTTCTTGCAAGAAAGATTGGGAAACAGCGACGTGAATTTCTTTCCCGGCGTGTCATACAGGCACTTGCTCAAGATAAAAGGAGGGAATAAGCAATTGCGGTGTACGCCGCCACACGATGTCCCGGGGACTCCGTTCCGAAGCGTACTGGTAAAAGCGTTGTCGGCAGATGCCGAATCGACAGCCTGTCTAATCAACGACTTGATCATGCGGTCGCAAGAACTGCTTGCCACTCATCCCGTCAACTTGCGACGGATGAGCGAAGGCAAAGACCCGGCCAACAGCATATGGCCGTGGTCGCCGGGATACCGTCCGGCGATGGAAACACTGAATCAGAAATATGGCATTAAACGAGGTGCCGTGATTTCGGCGGTCGATTTGATACGTGGAATAGGCGTATATGCCGGACTCGAACCCATAAAAGTGGAAGGGGCTACAGGCCTGTACGACACCAACTACGAGGGGAAAGCCCAGGCCGCTATCGATGCCCTGCGCAACGGCTACGACTTCGTTTTCCTTCATGTCGAAGCAAGCGACGAGGCCGGACACGAAGGGGATTTCGAGCTAAAGGTCAAGACAATAGAAAACCTCGACCACCGCATCTGCCGGCCCATAATAGATGCCACACTCGACATGGACGAGCATGTGACAATAGCCCTGCTGCCCGACCATCCCACTCCATGCCGGCTCCGAACCCACTCGCCCGCTCCAGTGCCGTTTGCCATATTCCGTCCGGGAGAACGCCCCGACCGTGTGCCACGGTATGACGAAGAAGTGGCCCAATATGGGATGTATGGCACCCTGTCGCGCGACGAATTCATGAAAGCCTTGTTTAACGATTAACCAAATCAGACATCACTCTATATGGAATATTATAGCACCAACCGCCAATCGCCGCCTGTTTCATTGCAGGAAGCCGTATTGCGGGGGCTTGCGCCCGACCGCGGGCTATACATGCCCCAACGCATAGGCACTTTGCCCAAAGCATTTTTTAACAATATTGCCCAGATGTCGCTATGCGAGATTTCATATGCCGTGGCAAGCATTCTGTTTGGCGACGACATCGAAAGCGACGTGCTTAAAGACATAGTTTATGACACGCTCAACTTCGACATCCCGCTGCGCCACATAACTGACGACCGATATTGCCTCGAACTGTTTCACGGCCCCACGCTGGCATTCAAGGATGTCGGGGCGCGGTTTATGGCTCGCATGTTGAGCCACTTCAACAAGCAGTCGGGCGACAACCGATGCGTCAACGTGCTTGTGGCGACATCGGGCGACACCGGCAGTGCCGTGGCCAACGGTTTCCTTGGCGTGCCGGGAGTGCGCGTGTTTGTCCTTTATCCGCAGGGTAAAGTAAGCAAGATACAAGAGGCCCAGTTCGCCACGCTCGGGCAAAACGTAACGGCACTCGAAGTCAACGGCACTTTCGACGACTGCCAGGCTCTTGTGAAAAAAGCATTTCTGGACCAAGACTTGAACGAGGCAATGATGCTTACAAGCGCCAACTCAATAAATGTGGCTCGATTCCTGCCTCAGTCGTTCTATTACTTCTATGCCTACGCCCAACTGGCTCGGCGTGAACAAGACACCGACAACATCGTGGTGGCTGTGCCGAGCGGAAACTTCGGCAACCTCGCGGCCGGACTCATAGCCAAGCGGATGGGGTTGCCCATAAAGCGGTTCATAGCCGCCAACAACCGCAACTGCGTGTTCTACGACTACCTGCTGACAGGGAAGTATGAACCGCGCCCGTCAATTGCCACCATAGCCAACGCCATGGACGTGGGCGACCCAAGCAACTTTGCCCGAATCCTCGACCTTTACCATCGGTCGCACAATGAAATCTGTGCCGACATAAGCGGATGCACTTATACCGACGAGCAAATCAGCCAAACGATTGCCGATACCTGGCGAGACAACGGCTACCTGCTCGACCCTCACGGAGCCGTTGCATACCGCGCAATAAGCGAACTTACACATCCGGGCGAAGTGTGCGTGGCTCTTGAGACTGCACATCCGGCAAAGTTCAAAGGGACTGTGGAACACATAACCGGAGAGCAAGTGGAAATCCCCGAACGGTTAAAAAAATTCCTTAACGGAGAAAAGCAAACGACAAAAATAAGTTCGGGATTCCACACGTTCAAGAAATTCTTGTTAAGCACGTTGTAACAATCATCAAACACCGACGAAAGGTGCTTCACTCGGCAATACCCGATGCGAAACACCTTTCGTTTTTCAATTAATCTTACCTCAATGCTCAAGATATTAATATCTGTCTTTGTGGGCGGTGGTACAGGCAGCTTGCTAAGATACGTATCACAACTGATAATAACACGATACTTGCCGTTTGGAATGATACCTTTGGCAACATTCAGCGTAAACGTCGTCGGCAGCTTCCTCATCGGATTGTTTTATGCCATTTCGGCACGCTTCAACCTATCCGACGATGTACGCCTGCTTTTGACCACCGGATTATGTGGCGGCTTCACCACATTTTCCACATTCAGCTACGAAGGCATGGCCATGATTCGCCAAGGCAGCTATGGCACATTTGCATTATATGCTGCTGCAAGCGTGTCGATATGCATAGCAGCCGCTTTTGCCGGAAACTACGCCGCGGCCTTCTTCCCCAATGCCAAATAAAAAACTTGCACAATTACAGGTTAGAGTAAAAATATCCATAACTTTGCATAAGGCTGCATCTCGGCATCACGCAACAAGCAAGCTTGAACGTCCTGCTATAGATTTGCATAAGATTTGTCTCAATTAACGTTACATAATATTTATGACCAAGCAAAACAACATTTTAGGCATTATGCCACGAAAAAATATTTTACTGCTATTGTTGTTGGCTCCCGTCTGCCTTGGACTGCTAGCATCTTGCGACGACAACAATGGCTCGGCCGGTGCCGGACAATATATCCCGGAAGCTCCCGACTACACCGATGCCACAATGTGGTATGTCAAAGAAAACGACAAGGCAGGCAACGGTGCCGACGTGCTGTATTTTGTTTCCACGTGGGAAACCGACTGGGTCACCGACGACGGGCGCATTTGCCACTATGCCGACGTGTATAATGCACAGCACCGCGCCGACATGGACAAGGAAATAAGTCGTGTGGCCGAATATATGGGCAAGGGAAACAACTTCTACTCGCCATATTACCGGCACACAACCATCGAGGCATGGGCAACGCTGAACGAGGACACCATAAGCAACCGCTTCGCCACCGCCAAGGCAGACTTGCTGAATGCCTTCCAAGAATATCTCAAGCATCGCACTCCACGCCGCCCGTTCATTCTCGCAGGATTCAGCCAAGGGGGCAAAGCCGTGGTGGAGCTGCTTAAGTCCATGCCCGACTCGCTGCACCGATACCTGGTGGCCGCATACGTGCTCGGATACAAAGTAACTCCCGCCGACACGATTGCCTCGCGCAACATACGCGCAGCACAAGACTCCACCGACACCGGCGTGACCATTTGCTACAATTCGGTTTCGGACGTGCGCTACATACAGCCCATCGTGGCAGCACCATGCGCCATGTGCATCAATCCGGTAAACTGGCGCACCGATGCCACACCGGCCACACTGCATGACACCATCACCGTAGCCGTCTCGCCCAAGCACCACGTGCTAGTAGTTAAAGGATACAGCGGCGACGAATACGCTCCCATACTCGGCATCCTCAACGTAGGCGACTTCCACGGATGCGAGCCGTGGCTCTACCAAGAATGCCTGAGAAAAAACATCCAAGACCGCATCAAAGCATACCGCAATCAGCAACATTAATAGCACATTAGCAAGAGCAACAATTTTTAAAATAAATGTTACTCTAACTCTTTGAATTGCTCACGAAACTGAACCGTAACGCATGTTTATAAAACATATAAATATGAAACATGAAAATATATAAAACAATAGATTTATTTGCAGGTATTGGTGGCATAAGATTAGGATTTGAAGCATATGGATGCAAAAATGTATTCTCATCCGAATGGGATAAATATGCCCAAACAATGTATGAGGCAAATTTTCATGAAAAACCATTCGGAGACATTAATGATATCGATCCAAAAGATATTCCGGAACACGATATACTATTAGCCGGATTCCCATGCCAACCATTCAGCATAGCAGGCAAAGGCTTAGGTTTTGCCGACACACGAGGCACTCTGTTTTTCAATATCGAAGCTATCCTAAAAGCAAAACAGCCTAAAGCCTTCCTTTTAGAAAACGTAAAACGTCTCACAACTCATGATAATGGGAATACATTTGCCATTATTTTAGACAAATTGAATAAATTGGGATACACCGTTTACCATAAAGTGCTGAATTCTTTAGATTATGGAGTCCCGCAGAAAAGAGAAAGAATTTATATCGTTGGTTTTAAAAATCCCATACAATTTAATTTCCCCAAACCTTTAGGTTATTTTAAACCATTATCAGAAATTTTAGAAAATGACGATGATGTCCCATCTTCATACTTTCTTTCTGATGCTATAAAGCAGAAACGTTTCTCGGCACTCAAAACAATACCACCAAAACCATCCATTTGGCATGAGAATATAGGTGGCAACATTTCTCCATTGCCATATTCTTGTGCATTGAGAGCAGGTGGAAGTTATAATTATTTAGTAGTAAATGGAGAACGACGCTTGACTTCACGAGAGATGCTACGTCTTCAAGGCTTTCCCGATTCTTTTATAATAAACATTCCATATTCACAGGCAAGAAAAGTTGCGGGCAACTCTGTTTCTGTTCCGGTAATAAAAGCTATTGCCGGAGAGATGATAAAAGCACTCAATGAACAGCAGGCTATTAAGCAGGACAAAGAACTTAATCTATTTGAAAACTATGACTGGACTGGATGCAAAGCAAGCATTAGATAAAATTATATCTAAAGGACGAGTTCATTTATACAAGCCTATACAGATTGCAGAAATACTATATCGCGATAGGACTAAAGGAGACATAAATCTATCGGATCTAAGCACCTATAGGAATGTATCAAAAAAATGGAGAGACATGATCTGTATTCGTTTTTTAGGGAGAACGTCAACATCGTCTGCAAGGTATCAAGATGACGTATTCAATGAGAACGCCATACCGCCATCAGTACTCTCTGTATTGGGCGACGAAAACAGGCAAACCAATGGAGCTGTCGAAAAATATATATACGACCGCTTTGAACAACGTTTTTCACAAATGTCAAGTGGATTAGATTACTGCAATACACACGATAAAAGTAATTTCCAAATATTAGAATTCATCAAACTATTTTGGAATGAACCCGGGCTGAAGCGCAGCATAGATAAAATATACGAAATAGTCGTTTTCTCTCTATTTTCTGCATTGATAGACTGTTTAGAAATAAAAGTTACCATCGAAGCTGATACCTCAAAGAATAATTTATTGGACGAATTTTCTGATTTTGCCGAACGTGTAATAGGTTTATCAAAAGAACGTTCAAAAGTAACCGTTAATGCAAAAATAAATCGTATAGGAGTCACCAACGCCGCTGATAGAGGTTTAGACATGTGGGCAAACTTTGGTTTGGCGATTCAAATAAAACATCTGTCATTGACCGAGGAACTTGCCGAAAATATAGTATCATCTGTTTCATCAGACAGAATCGTCATAGTATGTAAAGACTCTGAGGAAAAATTAATCATTTCACTATTAACACAAATTGGGTGGAAATCAAAAATACAAAGTGTAATAACCGAAAATGATTTAATTGTATGGTATGAAAAAGCACTTAGAGGAACTTTTTCAAATGAAATAGGAGACAAAATCCTGTCAATACTATACGATGAAATTTTAATGGAATTCCCTGCAACAAACAAGAATGACTTCAACGACTTCAAACATAGCAGAGGATATGACTCAATTTCACTCAATGGCATATGGGCCGCATCTAAATAAAATCATACCCTAAACTACATTAACAATTGCGTTGCCATTTTTTTCATTAGCTTAAGTTGATTTTTTGCTGAAATTATTTGTAAATTTGTGGTGCAATGGCGATTATATCGCATATTTATCGCCGCACACCACGAGACGCGTCGCGGGGCTGCATAAACCTGCACCCGACGCTTCATCTCCATGCAACGCGTATCATAACACTTATGTTTCACTTATATCAATAAAAACCATTAACTGACATGAACCGAATTGCTCTAAAAGCATGTGCAGCATCGTTGGCACTGATGCCGATGTCTGTAGCCCCAGTGGCAATGCAAGCCAACCCGGTTGTAACACAAACGCAAATGGAAAAGTTTTCAACCTACCCAACCTACGCCGGAAACGACCTTGAACTCACCATCGACCGTGCCGGATACCACTTCCGCCTATGGTCGCCCATGGCCGACAGCGTGCGCGTAAACATCTACAAGCACGGACAAGGTCGCAACCTCGTAAAAACATTATTGCTGGAGCCCGATGCCGCAACAGGCACCTGGCGCACCACATCGACCGACAACCTGATGAACCACTTCTACACTTTCCAGATACACTATGCCGGAAAGTGGCTCGACGAGACACCGGGCGTGTGGGCCAAGGCTGTGGGCGTTAACGGCAAGCGAGCCGCAATCATCGACTTCGCCAAAACCGACCCTGAGGGTTGGGGCGACGATTGCGGGCCGCAAGTTAAAAGCACCACCGACGTGATTATCTACGAAATGCAC
>CALUNI010000108.1 GCA_944321905.1 uncultured Muribaculaceae bacterium
GCCGATGCCGGCGTAAGGATAATAGCGGCACACAGCGACTCGCCATGCTTCCGCATAAAGCCCAATCCGGCGATAGCCTCTGAAAACGGCATAGTGAAACTTAACACCGAGGTTTACGGCGGCCCGATACTATACACGTGGTTCGACCGCCCGCTGTCGGTGGCAGGCCGCGTAATACTGCGCGGCGACGATGCCCTGCGGCCACTCACGCGGCTTGTCAAGGTTGACCGCCCGCTGCTTGTAATCCCGCACCTGCCCATTCACTTCAACCGCGGAGTCAACGAGGGCAACCCGCTGTCGAAACAGAAAGACATGCTGCCGGTGCTGGGACGCATAACCGATGCCGCCGAAAAAGACAACCTGCTGCTCAACATCATCGCAAAGGAACTTGACGTGAACACCGGCGACATACTCGACTTCGACTTGATGCTGTACGACACACACCGCGCCACCATCACAGGACTTAACGATGAATTCATCTGCTCGGGCCGCATCGACGACCTTAGCATGGCTCATGCCGCCATAACGGCCATAATAGAAGGCAACGGAACCCGCCCCACCCGCATCGCTGCGATATTCGACAACGAGGAGACCGGCAGTGGCACAAAGCAGGGCGCAGCATCGCCGGTACTTGCCAACATCATAGAACGCATATGCCTGTCACAAGGCGGCACGCACGAAGATTTCCTATGCGGCATTGAACGGTCGTTCATGATTTCGGCCGACAATGCCCATGCGTTCCACCCAAACTATCCCGAGAAATTCGACCCGACCAACCATCCTGCAATAGGCAGAGGCCCGGTAATAAAAATCAACGCCTCGTGCAAGTACATGACCGACGCACACTCGGCAGCCATATTCCGCTCGCTTTGTGAAGAGGCCGGCTCGCCTTACCAGTATTTCGTCAACCACTCCGACGTGGCCGGAGGCTCGACACTCGGCAACATCCTCACGTCGCAAATCGACATCGAGGGCGTGGACGTAGGCAACCCGCTGTGGGCCATGCACTCGGCATGTGAGACCGGCTCGACCGACGACCACATCAACATGACAAAGGTGTTCACACACTTCTTCAGCTAAAAGCAGAGCCTGCAATGTTATTGACACGATAAAAGCTCCATAGATTTGGCAGCCTATCGAAATTTTCTTATTTTTGTTTCGAGATAAAAACAAACTCAAAATATATAACCAACATGGGAGATACTCAATTAATGCAAACAGTAATCGAGAAAGCCAAGACTTGGCTCACCGACGGTTACGACAAAGAGACTCAAGCCGAAGTTCAACGTATGCTTGACGCCGACGACAAGACCGAACTCATCGACTCGTTCTACAAGAACCTCGAATTCGGTACCGGTGGCTTGCGCGGAATAATGGGTGCAGGTTCAAACCGCATGAACATATACACCGTGGGCATGGCCACACAAGGACTTTCAAACTATCTTAAGGACGCATTTGCCGACCTCGACCAGATAAAGGTTGTGGTGGGATGCGACGTTCGCAACAACAGCACGAAATTTGCCAAAATCGTTGCCGACATTTTCTCGGCAAACGGCATAAAAGTATATCTTTTCGATGCTCCACGCCCCACACCCGAGACATCTTTCGCCATACGCCTGCTCGGATGCCAAAGCGGCGTAATCATCACAGCGTCACACAACCCCAAGGAATATAACGGCTATAAGGCATACTGGAACGACGGGGCGCAAATGATATCGCCGCACGACGTAAAGACCATAGAATACGTCAACAAGGTCACAAGCGTTGACCAAATAAAGTTCGACGGCGACGACAGCCTCATTGAAGTCATCGGCGAGAACATCGACAAGCAGTTCATCGACCAAATCAAGACATTGTCGCTCAGCCCCGATGTTATTGCCCGCCATCACGACTTGAAGATTGTTTACACGCCTATTCACGGTACCGGGAAATTCTTGATACCGCGCTCGTTGGCCAACTGGGGATTTACAAACGTGATACACGTCCCCGAACAGGACGTACAGAGCGGAGACTTCCCAACCGTCGATTCTCCTAACCCCGAGAACGCATCGGCAATGGCAATGGCCATCGAAAAGGCAAAAGAAGTGGATGCCGACATAGTTATGGCTTCAGACCCCGATGCCGACCGTCTGGGCGTGGTAATAAAGAACACCAAGGGCGAATATGCCCTGCTCAACGGCAACCAGATAGTAATGATTTTCCTTTACTACCTCATCGCCCGCAACAAGGAACTCGGCCGCCTTACCGGCAACGAATACATAGTCAAGACCATCGTAACCACCGACACCATCAAGGCCATAGCCAGCAAGCAGGGCATGGAACTGTATGACTGCTACACCGGGTTCAAGTGGATTGCTTCGGTAATGAGAGAAAACGAGGGAAAGAAACGCTACCTTGGCGGCGGCGAGGAAAGCTACGGGTTCCTTGCCGAAGACTTCGTGCGCGACAAAGACTCGGTATCGGCAATTTCGTTAATGGCCGAAATCGCGGCTTGGGCAAAAGACAAGGGGATGGACATGAACGAGATGCTCATCGACATATACATGACATATGGCTATTCAAAGGAGAAAGGCGTGTCGCTCGTGCGTCCGGGCAAGACCGGTGCCGACGAAATTGTGGCTATCATGAAGGAGCTCCGCAACAATCCACCAAAGCAATTGGCTGGTTCTCCGATAGTGACAATCAAAGACTTCAGCTCGCTCGAAGAGAAAGATGTCAAGAACGGCACAGTGGGCAAGCTTGTGATGCCCGTAACGTCCAACGTGTTGCAATTCTTCACCGAAGACGGCACCAAGGTTTCGGTGCGCCCATCGGGAACCGAGCCTAAGATTAAGTTCTACATCGAGGTGCATGACACCCTTGCTTCGGCTGCCGACTACGACGCTACCAACGACCGCGCCGAGCAGAAGATAGCACAAGTGGCTAAAGACCTTGGCATATAAGAACCTACCAAATTTTTCTTTCATATGTTAAATATGAGCGGGACAAGCGACTTCATGAGTCGTTTTGTCCCGCTCTATTTTATCTACAGCCCCTCGGCAAGTCAGTATCTGGTTCTGTGTCGCAGGTAATAATCTATGACAATATTACAATCGGTCCCGGGAAATCTGCCGAGCAAGTTTTCCCTTGGCGATGTAGTATAATTACGCTTCATCTTGCGATAGTCGAAATGAGCCTTAAGCACTGCACGGGCATTGCCCCACTGGAATTTGGCAACAAACATGAAAAATGCAAGAGTGTCGTACAACCGGCGCACAAACAGCATCCTGCCCCTGTCGGCGACAGGCAGGTTTTTATGCATCAGCAACAGGTTGTTCCGAAAATTCAGGTAAGTCTTGCGAGGATTGCTTGCAGGCAGGCTTCCGCCGCCCAAGTGGTACACAGTGCTTTGCGGGACTACCACCACACGTCCCCCTGCCAGATGCATACGCCAGCATAAATCAATCTCCTCCATATGCGCAAAGAAGCTGCTGTCAAGGCCGCCGAGCGACAGATAACTCTCTGTGCGCACAAACATAGCAGCACCCGATGCCCAGAACACATCTTCGACCCTGCCGTCATACTGCCCGCAGTCCTCTTCTATGCTGTCGAATATGCGCCCTCTGCAATACGGGAAACCGTGACAGTCGATAAAGCCACCCGCAGCTCCTGCATATTCAAACATACGCTTGTCGGCATATGACAATATTTTCGGCTGGCAGGCCATTACCTCATCGTGCCGCTGCATATAATCGATAACAGGTTCAATCCACCCCTGCGTCACTTCCACGTCGCTGTTGAGCAGCACCGTGTATTTATACATGCGAAGCCTGCCAATAGCCTCGTTATACCCGCCGGCATATCCAAGGTTTTCGCTAAACGACAACACTTTCACTTCGGGGAAATGCTCGGCAAGCAGTTGAAGCGAATTGTCGGTACTTCCGTTGTCGGCTACCACAACGTCGGCAATAGCCCGATTGGTGCATCTGCACACCGATGGCAGAAACTGCTCCATCAGCTTTGCCCCGTTCCAGTTCATTATCACCACAGCCGCAAGCTTGCAGCCACCATTGTCCACGCTCATATTATTGTAGCTTTCACAGTTTCCACATCGTCGCCAATACTTTCAAGGCGCACGTCCACTATCTTGTTTGCCAAGCTGTCGTCACAAGGCACTTCCACTCGCAAGTAATTATCGGTAAAGCCGTGCATCGTCTTGCCATCCTTTACCGAATGCTCCATTAACACCGGCCGCCGCGTGCCGATAAACCGCGAAGTAAATCGGCGCAGCTTGTCGTCGGACAACCGTAACATCCGTGCCACACGCTCGTCCTTTTCATGCTTGTCCACAACGTGCTCTATACGCAAAGCTACCGTACCCGGACGCTCGGAATAAGGGAACACATGCAGGCGCGACACGTCGAGCGACTCAACGAACCGATACGACTGTTCAAACAATTCACCCGTTTCGCCCCTTGCACCCACTATCAAATCTACCCCGACAAACGCATCGGGTATGACAGTGCGTATTTTATCAATCTTGCGGGCATACAATGCAGTGTCGTAATGCCGGTGCATAAGCTTCAGCACCTCGTCGCTGCCACTCTGCAACGGGATATGGAAATGTGGCATGAAACGTCGCGACCCTGCCACGAAATCTATAATTTCGTCGTCGAGCAAGTCGGGCTCTATCGACGATATGCGGTAGCGTTCTATCCCGTCAACCGCATCAAGGGCTTTCACAAGGTCGATGAAGCGTTCCCCCGTATTCTTTCCGAAGTCTCCGATGTTGACACCGGTAATCACTATTTCTTTCCCCCCTTCGGCGGCGGCCTCGCGCGCCTGCCCGACAAGGCTGCTTATCGTGCCGCTACGGCTGCGCCCGCGCGCAAACGGTATGGTGCAATAAGTACAGAAATAGTCACAGCCATCCTGTACCTTCAAGAAGTAACGTGTGCGGTCGCCTCGTGAACAAGACGGGCTGAAAGCCCGCAACTCCTTGAAGCCGTTCACATCCACCTGCAGGCTGCGTTCACGCTTCCACCGTTCTATATGGTCGATTATCTCATTCTTCTTATCGTTGCCCATCACTATGTCCACGCCATCGATGCCTGCCACGTCGCCACTCTTCAATTGCGCATAGCATCCGGTGACTATAACCAATGCTCCGGGATGGCTGCTTACAAGTTTGCGTATGGCCTGCCGGCACTTTTTGTCGGCAAGTTCGGTCACGCTGCAAGTGTTAACCACGCATATGTCAGGCTCTTCGCCTTTAGCTGCGCGTCGTATGCCATGCTCGGCAAGCAGGCGTTCCATAGTGGCACTTTCCGAGAAATTGAGCTTGCATCCGAGTGTGTGAAATTGCACTGTATATAAGCCCGAAATTGACTTGTCTGTCATTTATCACATAAATTAGATGTGCAAAATTACTCCATTTCGGGCAATATATAAAACCATGCCGTGGCGACGGGAAACCCCATAATCAAAATAATGTCAAAATTTCATGACAAAATGTTCGAACCGTGGCACGGCAGACACACTTGACGCAATATCGCAGCAGCGGCAAACAAGTTTTATAACAAACTGTTAATCAGATATATAATTATTTTTATGTCGAATAAAAGAGTTATTAAACATATTTTTCTTTCGTTTCTCAACGATTTTTTCTCAAAAAATATTTGCAAATAAAATTTAAGTAGTAACTTTGCACTGTTTTTGAAGCATAAAAAATTGTTTTATTATTAAATTCTAAACGAAAATGAAAAAGTTAGTTTTATTACTTGCTGTTGTATTCGGCGTATCTTTGTTCTCTTGCAACAACGCTTCTACTGAAACTGCTACCGAAGCTACCGAAGCTCCTGCTACTGTCGAAGCTACTACAATCGACACTAACAAGGTTGCTAACGACTCTAACAAGGTTGCCAACGACTCTAACAAGGTTGCTGAAGTTCCTGCTGAAGCTGCAAAGTAATTTAGCCGAACTACAAGTAAAAAAAGGTTTGAAGCTGCTTTCCTCAAGAGAGGGAAACAGCTTTTTTTATGCAATAACCCTTATACCGTGAAGAACTACCGGCCTTTACAAAAGGGGCACATATCTGCAATTAACACGCGCCCTCGAAATATGCCTTCTTGAATGTCACGGCTGCATTTTAATACTTGATTAGCATTCCTTAAAAATGACATTTAAACACACTGATATAATTATTAAGACGTTTATATCATTACCGATTAGAAAAAAGTATTAACTTTGGGATTTGAAAACTGCTGCTCATATTTATGCAACAGTTAATGTGTTTTTATTCATATTTTCCATACCAAAGAAAATAGATTTACAAAATGAAGGTATTAAAATTCGGCGGCACGTCGGTGGGAACTGTCGAGAGCCTGCGCAACGTCAAGCAAATAGTTGAAAGTTGCAACGAGCAGGTAATCGTGGTGGTATCGGCTCTCGGAGGCATAACCGACCAACTCATCAACACGGCCCGGCAAGCTGCCAAAGGCGACGTGGGCTACCTGCAAAATTATGCAGCGATAGTGGAACGCCACAACAAGGTAATCGATGGAATAGTGCCTGCAAACCGCAAGCTCGACGTGCTTTCGATAACCGCTCCCCTGCTCGAAGAACTCGGAAACATATATCGCGGCGTGGCATTGATAAAAGACCTATCGACACGTACCCTCGACATAATAGTGAGCTACGGCGAACGCTTGTCGTCGGTAATCATCAGCCGTGTCATCGACCATGCACGGCACTACGACGCACGCAATTTCATAAAGACTGAGACCCAATTCAACAAGCATATGGCCGACCTCGACCTGACCGAGAAGCTGATAAAGCAGACGTTTGAAAACTTCTCGTCGCAAGTGGCCGTGGTTCCCGGCTTCATCTCCACCGACCGGGAGAGCGGCGACATCACCAACCTTGGCCGAGGCGGAAGCGACTACACAGCAGCCATAATAGCCGCTGCGCTCAACGCCCGCCAACTTGAGATATGGACCGATGTCGATGGATTCATGACAGCCGACCCGCGTGTGATATCGTCGGCCTATGTTATCGATCACCTCACCTACATCGAGGCGATGGAACTTTGCAACTTTGGCGCAAAGGTGGTATATCCGCCCACCATATACCCGGTGTATCACAAGAACATTCCCATTTTGATAAAAAACACTTTCAACCCGTCGGCTCCGGGCACGCTCATCACCGAGCATATACCGGCCAACGAGTCGAAAGCCATCAAGGGCATTTCCTCAATCAACGACACCTGCCTTGTCACCCTCACCGGATTTGGCATGGTGGGCGTGATAGGCGTTAACTCACGCATATTCAACGCTCTGGCTCGTAAAGGAGTAAGCGTGTTTCTCGTGTCACAGGCTTCGTCGGAACACAACACATCGTTTGCCGTGCGCAACAGCGATGCCGATACAGCCGTGGCCGTGCTGAAAGAGGAATTTGCCGCCGAACTGACCACGGGCGAGATAAGCGACATCACTCCCGAGCGCGACCTTGCCACTGTGGCAATCGTGGGCGAAAACATGAAGCACACCCCCGGCATAGCGGGCAAGCTGTTCAACACGCTCGGCAGGAACGGCATTAACGTAATTGCATGTGCCCAAGGCGCATCCGAGACCAACATCTCGTTTGTCATCAAGCTCGACAGCTTGCGAAAGGCACTAAACGTGATTCACGACAGTTTTTTCTTATCAGACACACAAGTCTTGAACTTGTTTGTGACGGGTATCGGTAATGTTGGACGAAACCTGTT
>CALUNI010000109.1 GCA_944321905.1 uncultured Muribaculaceae bacterium
ATCTATAATTGCATATAACAAATTGAATTTCAATAATTTCAAAGAACTTCTATGATTTTTTAGTGGACACTAATGTTCTTATATATCAAAGAAATTATGATTGGAAAGAATAAAACTGCGAACAACTATTTAATGATTTGCTAAATCTACACGAGAGTAACGGAAAAAGCCATTTTTTGGAAGCATTGTATCAAGTGTTCAACCTGGAACCGAAGATAGGTATATTATTGATGGGAAACAACGTATTACAACCGGTTCTTTGTTGCTGATTGCTATGGTCAATGTAAAGATAGAGGCAGTAGATTCTAAATTGGTTGAAAAATATTCAAGCGATACCTTGTGGATGAGTATCAAGAAGACGAGGCAAGGTAAAACTCAAACCGATCAAAAAGGATATGGAAGCATTCTATGCTTTGCTATATAAATCAAGAGAACAATATATTAAAGAATCTAATGTTACGCGAAATTATGACTTTTTCTATGATAGGGTCATACGTTTCGGACTTACAATTGATGAGTTGTTTTAAACAATTAAGAAATTGGAAGTCATAAATATTCGTCTATATGCAAATGACGATCCTCAATTGATTTTTGAAAGTCTCAACTCAACAGGTCTTTATCTAAGTGAAGCTGATAAGATACGCAACTACATATTAATGTCTCTATCCCCAACAGAACAAGATGATCTCTATCCTCGAAAACAATCCTCAAAATAGTCTTGAGTGAAATTTAAGCAGGCTCTATCGATTGTATCGATAAGTACCATTATTGGCAGGATTATTTAGACTCTTGTGCCGTAAAACCAACCTACCTTTGCGGTCGCTAAATAATTGAAACATTAAAGTTATGAAAATAGAAAAAGACGCAATTGATTTCAAGAACAATAGTGTTTCGACTTTGTACCGTAAACTTCTTATCCCAACACTGTTGGGGACACTGTCAATGTCGGCAATGACGACCATCGACGGTATCTTTGTCGGACACGGTGTAGGCAGCGATGGCGTTGCTGCCGTAAATATTGTTGGGCCTGTATATCAAGTGTTTTCCGGTATTGGTTTGATGATCGGCACCGGATGCTCTGTTGTTGTGTCTATTTTCATGGCGCGAGGGAAAACAAAGGTTGCACGGATGAACGTGGCTCAGGCCTTGATCTTTTCCACCTTGCTGACCGCCGTGGTATGCTTGTTTGCCATGCTGTTTCCCGAAAGGTTTGCACGCCTGCTTGGCGCATCTGAAACCTTGATTTCGTCGGCAAGTGATTACCTGTTTTGGATTATGCCAAGCTATGTATTTCAGATGTGGAGTCTCATAGGGCTGTTCATTATTCGTCTTGACGGTGCGCCTAAGGTGGCGATGTGGTGCAATGTCGTGGCGGCACTGATGAACATTGTGTTAGACTGGGTGATGATTTTCCCGCTCGGTTGGGGCGTAAAAGGCGCGGCCATTGCCACCTCAATCAGCATCATGACCAGCGGTATCATCGCCATTTCTTATCTCTTGTTTTATGCCCGTACATTGAAGCCCGTCTTGCCCAAGTTGAGCCGTAAAAGCTTATGTCTGTCCTTGCGCAACATGGGCTATCATTGTCGCATCGGTTCACCTTCGATGTTGGGTGAAATGACGTTGGCAGTGCTTATTTTTATGGGCAATCTAATGTTCATGAAGCATTTGGGTGATGATGGTGTGGCAGCTTTCGGCATCGCCTGCTATTATACGCCTTTCTTTTTTAACATAGGGAATGCGGTGGCACAGTCGGCACAGCCGATCATCAGCTACAATTACGGCATTTCCCGTTGGGATTATGTGGCGAAAGCACGCAGGTTGCTGCTTGTTACCTCCCTTTTGTGCGGTATGGTTGTAATGGCTCTATTTCTGTTCATGCCGCATCTGTTGGTGTCCCTGTTCTTGAACCCGGCCAGCACCGCCGCCCGCATCGCACAAGACGGATTCCCCTACTACGCCATAGGCATCCCGTTCTTTATCCTAAATGTCGCCACTGTGGGCTATTGCCAGAGCATCGAGCGCATGAGTGCGGCTATGACATTTGTGTTCTTGCGTGGAGTAGGGCTGCTTATACCTGTCTTTCTTTTGCTCCCTTTGCTGTTGGGGTCGGAAGGCATTTGGCTTTCCATGCCGTTGGTTGAAATCCTTACGTTGGCGGTTATGGGTTGTTGGTGGCTCTTGGTGCGTAATGGATTAGATGACAAAAGCCGAATACAACTCAGTTAGCAGAAAGTATCATTTCACTTTTGCCCCGATTTGCTTGCGTGATGGCCACATAGGTTGAGGTAATCCACAGCCTGTAGCGAGATGGCGTATATGTCAATAGGTATGACCGTTTAGGCATAATACAGAAATTCCAAATCTTACGTTTGTTAGCGTAAAATTTGGAATCGGTATTGAAAACATCGATAACCAATGTTTATTGCGGAGTGAGGGGGATTCGAACCCCCGATGCGCTTTTGACGCATACACGCTTTCCAGGCGTGCCTCTTCAGCCACTCGAGCATCACTCCTTTGTCTTTGTCCCTGTCGGAACGGCGCACAAAGATACTAACTTGCCGTTAAATGACAAAATTTGGTATCATAAAATTGTATTGCAGAACTCATGTGCAGCATTTTGTGCAGCATATGAGTTCTGCATGTCGTTTGGTGGCAGGTTGTGATTATATGTTGCTGTGGCCTTTATATGGCAATGCCTTGCAGGAGATGCATGAGCAGTGTGCTGACGGTGGTATATATTACCATGCCTATGATGTCGTTTGTGATACTTATGAACGGTCCCGTGGCAAGAGCCGGGTCAATCTTCAGTTTCTCGAGTGTCAGAGGCACCAAAGTGCCGAATATTGATGCGAATATGACTACCGAGAATAGCGACACCGACACTGCAATGGTGGTAACGCGCCCCGGATCGTCGAGAAAGAAACAGTTATACAGGAACACGAGCAACGATATTATAGATGCGTTTATGAGTCCCACGCCAAGCTCCTTGCCTATCTGCTTGGCTGCGTGTTTTATGTCGAGGCTTCCATTGGCAAGGCCTTGTACTACGATGGCCGAAGATTGTATCCCAACGTTTCCACCCGTTCCGCCAATTAGTGGGATGAATAGAGCCATGGCGGGGTTGGTGGCAAATCCGTCTTCAAAATTGTTTAGAATCACAGAGTTGACAAGGCCTCCGATCATGCCAATCAGAAGCCAGGGAAGCCGCGCCTTGGTCTGTGTGAGCAGGTTGTCGTTGGTTTCTACGTCGGTCGAGATACCCGAAGCAAGTTGGTAATCGCGTTCGCTTTGTTCGCGTACCTGGTCCATTATGTCGTCAACGGTTATTCTGCCCACCAACCGGCCTATGGAGTCTATTACCGGCATGGCCACAAGGTTATATTTTTCAAAGTCGAGGGCAACCTCTTCGATTGGAGTGTCGGCTTTCACCGCGATAGGGTCGGTGACCATCACGTGCTTTATTTTAGAAACCGATGGGTGCGTAATCATCTTTTTCAGTGGGAATACGCCTTTCAGACGGTTCTCGTCATCGACGACATATACATAGTATATTTCGTCCATGTCTTCGGCTTGCATTCTCATTTGTTTCATGCATTCGGGCATACTCCAATTTTCGTTTACCACAATCATTTCGGTGCCCATCAATCCGCCTGCTGTGTCGTCGTCGTATTTCAACAGGTCGATGATGTCCCCGGCCTGTTCCACGTCGTCGATGTGTGATATTACGTCGTCGCGGTCTTCTTCGTCGAGTTCTTGTATAAGGTCAACCGCGTCGTCCGAGTCGAGGTGTTCGAGTTGCTTCGCGATATCCTCGTTGGGCATGTTTTCGAGCAGTTCCTTTCGGTCGTCCTCGTCAAGTTCCATCAGCACTTCGGCTGCGGTTTCCTCGTCGAGCAGTTTGTTTAGGAATTCGGCTTCTTCGGTGTCAAGGTCGTGAAACAGTTCGGCTATGTCGGCAGGGTGTAGTCCTGCGAGTAGCTCACGAGCTTTTTCCACATCGTGGGTGGCAACAATGTCTCTAACATGTTGCAAGTCCTCATCGGTGTATTCTTTCATAATTTTGCTTGTTTTTCACGCATCTGAAATGTGGTGCGTGTGAAATGTTTACACAAAATGGGTTGTCTTTCTCAAATCATTAACAAGGCCTGCGCGGGCTGATGGCCTTGGATGTGCGAATCGCATGCGTATGTGTGTGTGTAATTACGGCCTACAGGCCGCGACGAGGTTAGTCAGCTCGACAAACTGAGCCACACTCAGTTGCTCAGGGCGCATCGACATAAGTTCGGCATAGTCGGACGGTGGAATCGGAATCAACGCTTTCAAGGAGTTGCGCAGCGTCTTGCGCCTTTGGCCGAAAGCCGTTTTTACAACTGTCTTGAAAAGTGTCTCGTCGCATCCGAGCGATGTTACTGAGTTTCGCGTAAGGCGTATTACTCCCGATTTGACCTTTGGGGGCGGGTCAAAAACGTTCTCATCGACGGTAAAAAGATATTCGATGTCGTACCATGCCTGCAGCAATACCGACAGGATGCCATATGTCCTTGAACCCGGACCGGCGGCGATGCGTTGAGCCACTTCGCGTTGCAGCATGCCGCTGCAACATGGAATCTGGTCTTTGTATTCGAGAACCTTGAAGAATATCTGTGTGGATATGTTATAAGGGTAATTTCCTATGATGCAAAACTTGCTGTCGCCGTATATGGCTTTTAGGTCAAGTTTTAAGAAGTCGTCGGCGATGATTCTTCCCTCAAGCATGGGGAAATTGGCTTGCAGGTAGTTTACTGCCTCGCTGTCGAGTTCCACGACCTTGATGTCATGGCCGGCGTTGATGAGAAACTTTGTCAGCACTCCCATGCCGGGTCCCACTTCGAGCAGTGGCAAGTTGACCTGTTCCGACATAGTGCCGGCAATGCGTTGAGCTACCGACAGGTCGGTGAGGAAATGTTGACCAAGCGATTTTTTAGCTTTTACCTGTTGCATCTGCTCAATGTTTTTAAATTGTTTCTATTCGTTGCACAACGAAAAAGGCATAATCTGTTGCACCTATGCCAATATTTTGGCGTATCTTTGCAATGCCGTACAAAGGTAATGTTATGTCGAGAGAAAAACAAGCGAAACCGTGCAGAAATTGCCGAGGGAGTGTGGAAAATTGATATAGCAGCCGGCACGGGCGTATTAGTATTTTTTGAATAGCGACTTATTGAATCAATGCAGCAGCAACAGGTAAAAAAGGTGATTTCAAGCATATTCAAGTATGCGATTTCAATTGCCTTGGGAGTGGGATTGTTTTATTTCTTGTATAATAATGTGGATATGGCGCAGATGCGCAACGTGCTACAGGAAAATGTCAATTATCTGTGGTTTGTCCCCGTCGTTGTCGTAAGCATTTTCAGCCATGTTTTCAGGGCTTATCGATGGAGACTGCAGTTGCGGGCTATTGGCGTTGACGCTCCATTGAGTGCGCTCATCAATTCCATCTTCGGCACCTATGCGGTGAACCTCATATTCCCTCGCTTGGGGGAAGTGTGGCGCACGGGGTACGTTGCAAGTAGGCAAAAGGCTTCGTTTACCGCCGTGCTTGGCTCGATGGTGGCCGACAGGATGTCGGATACGGTCACGGTTTTGCTATTGACTATATTTACATTTTTCATAGCGCGGGGAGCGTTTATCTCTTTTCTCGACACGTATCCGCAGGTGAAAGACGGATTGTGGAATATGCTCACGTCGCCGTGGCTGTGGTGTGCCGCGTTGGCGTGCATTGCCGCGTTGGTGTGGCTGCTCACGAGCAAGACAGAGAATCGATTCATCGTGAAAATAAAGCAGATGGTAGCCAACCTGTGGAAAGGCTTTTCTGCCATAGGGAGGATGGACGGTAAGTGGGCGTTTATCGGCTATACGATTCTAATCTGGGGGTGCTACTTCTTGCAGTTGTATATTGCGACGTTTGCGTTTTCGTTTACCGATAGCATAGGGCTTAAGGCCACGCTCGTGTTGTTTGTGCTTAGCAGCATAGGAATGGGTATCCCCACAAACGGCGGACTCGGGTCGTGGCATATCGCAATTATCTTTGGCTTGTCGATATATGGCGTCGGACGATTCGATCCGGCAAATTTCGACCCGCAGGCTTCGGCTTTTGCGATGCTTGTGTGGGGGGTGCAGACGGCATTGCTTATAGTACTCGGCATTTATGCCTTTACATATATAGCCATAGACCGTCGCCGAATAAAAAACGGTAAAACAATCGTAAGAACTTCGAGCAACGGCATGAAGTTGTGATGAATGTATAAAAATGTATAGAATTTAGTATAGCAGGGTATATGGCAGATTATAACGACTACTTCGACGGCGATGCTGCCGAAACCGACGAGAACAAGCAGACGGAAGAAACACCGGAACAAAGGGAAGCCAAAGAAATAGAAGGACAAACCATAGGCAAGCGAGGTAACGGGCTGCGCAAGGTGATGGCATTGGTGCTTGCCGTTGTCGCGGTGGTGGTTATTGTGTGGACGATAGTGGTGTTTTGGATGCCTTATGTGAGCGAGGCGCAACAACGTGGCGCGATAGTGCAAGTGAGGCAAGAAGGGCTGATTTTCAAAACTTTTGAGGGCCAGATGATTACCGACGAGCGGCTTGCCGACACTGTTCACGTGTACCAACGCGATTTCATATTCTCGGTAGAAGATGATTCGATAGCACGCGACTTGATGGAGCTGCAATCTACGGGCAAGCGCGTAACGCTCACATACAAAGAATACAGGGGCACGTTGCCTTGGCGAGGCAGTTCAAAGATAATAGTGACCGGCTACCGTGTTAAATGAGATTGGCAACTTGCTGAGAGCCATCCTTGTGTGAGTGATAATCCAATATTCTGCTGTTGAAGAAAAATGTTTTTTCTTCAACAGCAGAATATTGGATTGGCAATTTCTTACCACACATTTAAATGTATCCTGTCTGCTACATTGATTGCTTTTTGTTTTGGCAGGAACGCATCTTTGGCCGGATATCCTATTGTCAGCAAACATATGAACTCATATCCTTCGGGTGCATTGACAAGCTTTTTTATCTTTTCTGCCTCATCTGCTACGGGAATATGGAACACCGCTCCCAAACCCTCGGCAGTAGCGGCAAGCAGCATATTCTCTAACGCACACCAAGCCGAAGCAAAATAGTTGAGTGAGCTTTGTTCCGCAGGCTTAAGCAATGGCCATGTCAGTTGGCGAAAGAACGGAATGATGAGCAATCCGCTTTCCATGAGCATCTTTTGCTGCTTAGGCAATGCATCGGCGAACATGGCCATTTTGTCCTCGTCACCAGATTCATCCACTTCAGAAACAAGTATTTTGAATTTCTCCACATTCTTGGCGAGTGGAGCGATGACTTTACCAATGTTCTCACGTCCGCGTACTACGACAAACTCCAACTGGCGCAGGTGGTCGTTGGTTGGGGCTTTGAATGCCGCCTTGATGACTCTGTGTAAAATTTCGTCGCTTACTTCACGGTCGGAGAAGTCGCGGTAAGTGTGCCGTTTCTCTAATACTTCATAAAATTCCATATTCAAAAACTGTTTGATGATTATATTGTCAAAATTACACGGCACAATTGTTTTTTGTTTGCATTATCGTATTTTATTTTTGTCGTATATTTGCATAAACGAGGTCACTACTGTCCACTAAAAATGGACAAGGTTAAAAATTAAATAAATTCAGTTCACTAGAATCATATCGGTCTTTGAC
>CALUNI010000110.1 GCA_944321905.1 uncultured Muribaculaceae bacterium
CGAGGCTGTGACAATAAATGAAATTATATATAAGGATGAACAATTCCTACGCCGAAATTACCCGGTTCAGGTTCGTAGGGTATAATCTCAGCCTATTTCGGCACCCCTTTGTCGATTGCAAAAATACAAAAAAATATGGGTTATCATCATAAAATATTGTACATTTGCATAGGTACTGGGAAAATCTAAAATGTAAAAATAATTTAAAATTTAATTTTTATGGTCATACAAAGATGGCAAAGCGTGTATTTGCTTGTTGCTGCGCTGCTTATGGCGTTTTATGCGTTTTTACCGATTGTCGGCTGTACATTCGGCGGTGATAATTATGAATTGACATTATTGGGAATTAACAGTTTGTCGCCTGCCGGAGAGGATGGTGCAACGTCGGTTATTCCCGAGGTAGTGTCGTGGCCGTTATTTGCGTTGGCAATTCTTATAGCCTTGTTGTCGGTTGTGACGATATTTAAATTCAAGCAATTAAAATTGCAAAAGACTCTGTGTGGAGTTTGCATAATATTGACGTTAGCCTTGATTGCTTCGGTTGTGGTGTTAGTTAACAGTTGGAGTGACGTGCGTTATTATTTTTCTAATTGTATGCCCATATTGGCTATAGTGGCTTATGTAATGGCAGCTAAAGGCATAGCCAAGGATCAAAAGACCTTGAACAGCTACGACCGTTTGCGTTGAAACTAATAACTTAACAATAAATTTAATAGGTATTTTATGTTAGTAACGACGATGATAGTAGTCTTTGTCATAGGCTACTTAATGATTGCCATTGAGCATGTGCTTGAAATCAATAAGGCTACATTCGCCTTGCTGATGGGGGGTGTGTTGTGGACGATGTTTGCATTTACGGGCATGGTAGATAACGTAGATGCGATTCTTGTGGAACACTTGGGTGACACTTGTGAGATACTTGTGTTCTTGATCGGAGCAATGATAATAGTTGAGTTGATTGATAAGTATAAAGGCTTCAATTTCATTACACATGTCATTCATTCCCATAGCAAGAAGAAACTGTTGTTTTTAATCGCCTTGATCACGTTCTTCATGTCGGCTGTGCTCGACAATATGACTACCACGATTGTTATGATAATGCTGATGCGCCGATTGTTGTCGGAGCAAGAAGACCGTTGGCTTTTTGCCGGCGTGATAGTTATTGCAGCCAATAGCGGCGGTGCTTGGTCTCCTATTGGCGATGTAACCACAATAATGTTGTGGATGAATGACAATGTGACATCGTTAGACTTGATTGCCAATCTGATAGTTCCATGTTTGGTCTCGACCATAGTTCCTGCTTATATGGCATCGTTGATGATAAAAAATAATGTGTTGGCTGCGGCTTCGACAAAAGGCGATATGCAGGTGGGGAATGATGGAATCAATCCAAGGTTGAGTAACATTGTACTGATTTTCGGCGTGGCATCGTTGATATTCGTGCCGGTTTTTAAGACTTTAACAGGAATGCCACCTTTTGTGGGAATGATGATTTCGCTCAGTGTGATGTGGCTGCTGACTGAGATCATAGTAAGGAAGAACCATTTCGGGGAGTCGTTTGAGGGACGTGTCGCGCAGGCTGTCAGGAATATCGACATGACAACTATATTGTTCTTCCTTGGCATATTGATGGCTGTGGGTGCATTGCAGGCTGCCGGAGTGTTGAGCGAGATTGCCCACTTCCTCGACCGCACTATACATGAACCATTTATAATCAATGCCATAATCGGAGCGTTGTCATCGGTGATAGACAATGTGCCGTTGGTAGCTGCTTGCATGGACATGTATCCTATCATGGATGCAGCGCAGGTTGCCGCATCGGTTGATCCTGCTTATGCCAATAATTTCATAAGTGATGGACTGTTCTGGCACCTGTTGACATTTTGTGCCGGTGTGGGTGGCAGTATGCTCATAATTGGGTCGGCTGCCGGTGTAGTTGCCATGGGGCTTGAGAAGATTTCATTTTGGTGGTACCTTAAGCGTATTTCATTGATGGCTCTTGTTGGGTATGTGTGTGGAATTCTGGCAATATGGGTTCAGCATTCTATTATAGGGATAGGCTGATAGCTTGATTAATAGATTTATATAAAAATGATGGCTGCTATGCAAAATTGTAGTGAGCCATCATTTTTTTGCCTGTAGAGTTAAATAAAATTAAATTTATGCGAATTTATGCTCGCAAACTATGTTGTAAAACATATAATTTATATCTTTGCACTGTTTTCATAGTAAAAGTTTTTTAGATGAACGATTGAATGCCGTGAGGCATGAGTTTCATGTTTTTAGGTTTATGTTAATGGTATTAAAGGTTAATTGGTAAGCGATCCCGGGCAGCGATGCCGGGGATTAATTTTTTTATAAGGTTATGTGTCTGGCTCTGCAAAGTTTAGTAATCGCGTAAACCCCAATCGGTCATTAGATTTTATGGTGATTTTTAGGCTTATGTCGAGCAGGTTTTCAAAAAGCCATTTCAAAAACTCTTTGCGGTATGATGACCGTTTTTGGGAAAAGTACTTTTTGGACTCTTTTATCCTTTTGCCAACTGTATCTCGCAGCAAAATATAAAAATATACTTGAAAATAGTATTGGATAAAAATGGTTATTACTTTGTGATTAAAAGATTGTTTGGATTTCGTTTGTTATTGCTAAATTTGTGAAACAAACGATTTATTATGAAAGGCATAAAATATTTTGTTTTTTTTATTTCAAGCATCATTCCTATATGTGGAAGCATATATGCTATGGGATGGAAATCAGACGCTGTCGAATGTGTTCAATCCGGCAAATTTGCTGCCGCAGATTCAATATTGATGTCTCTTTCTGAAGACGAGGTTGTCGGTCATGAGTTTGAGATTGACTCTTTACGCCAAATCATGCAACGTATCAGGAATGACTTTAATGTGACACCGCAAGAAGGGTATGAATCTATTTTGCAACGCGTGGTCAATCTTTCCCAAAGCATGGTAGATGACTGGAAAGATAAGAAATATATCGAAACAATGGTTATCGACGGGCAAGAGTGGTGGTTTCGCAAGGCCGTGCGTAATTTATGGCTCTTAAACGAGGAAGATTTCGGTGTGCAGAATGAATTGGAGCGTCGTAAGGAATATGCCGAGTTGCAGAATTACTATATGGAAGCAATGTCGTCGAAGCCCGATAAAAATAATGTTAGAGATTGGCATCGGGCGCAAATCACGTTCTCGCTTGATGTGTGTGCCGACGCTGTTCCTGTTGGCGAAATGATAAAAGTTTGGTTGCCTTTCCCTTTTGAAAATGGCCGTCAGCGTAATATCAAGTTGTTGAGATCGAGTCATAAAGTAAAGCACTCGGGGGATAGCGGACACCATACTGTATGCATGGAATCAGAGTCTCTGCCGGGGCAGCCCACGCATTTTGAAGTTACATTTGAATATGAGGTGGGCGCAGAGGCTTATAGCCAAAACGAGATTGCCGAAGCAATAAAGCCTTATGAAAAAAATAGCAATGAATATAAATTATATACACGTAGTGAGTATCCTCATATAATATGTAACGAACAGATGCGCAGTCTTGCCGACAGTTTGACATCGGGTGCCGGAACTCCTTTAGAACAGTCAAGTGAGATTTACGACTGGATTGTAGAAAATTATCCATGGGCAGGTGCGAGGGATTATAGCACCATACCAAATATTCCCGAGTATGTACTTGAGCAAGGACACGGCGATTGCGGACAGGTGACTTTGCTTTATATTACACTATTGAGGTCAATAGGTATTCCGGCTCGTTGGGAAAGTGGTTGGATGCTTCATCCCGGTCGTGTGGGCATGCACGACTGGTGTGAGGTGTATTTTGAAGGCGTGGGATGGGTGCCATGTGATGTGTCGATGGGAAGAACGGTTAAAAATGAAGCTATGGGAGATTATTATAAGACCGGGACTGATGTATATAGGCTTGCGACAAATGAATGTAACAATGGGATACTGAAACCCGCAAAAAAATTTCTACGGACTGAGACTGTTGACTTCCAAGAAGGGGAAGCCGAGTGGAAAGGAGGGAACATTCCTCACTCAAAGTGGTCTTCTAATTTGACAGTGAATAAATTTGAACGGATTATGAACTAAACAATATCAACAAATAAAAATGAGAAATATTTTAAAATTTGCATTTATCGTGGCGATGCTTGCATTCGGTTCCGTGTGCAAGGCTCAGAATGTTGAAGAAATAATAGAATCTCTTAAAAAAGAATATGCTCCCGATGCGCGTGTTGCCGTGTGGGAAGTGAAAGCATCAAAGGATGGCGAAAAGTGGATCTTGTCGGGTAAAATGGATTGCGCAAGCAATAAACGGGTGTTGCTTGAAGAAATGGAACGTCAAGGTGTCGCTTATGTTGACAGGATACAGCTACTGGATGAAGGATGGGCAATGGTGAGGGTATCGGTGGCATCTATGCGCACGCAAGGACGTCATGCAGCCGAGATGGCAACGCAGGCTTTAATGGGTACTCCTATAAGGGTGCTTGAGAAGGCCGGCGAGTGGTACAGAGTCCAAACTCCCGATAATTATATAGCCTACATTCCATCTTCGCTGATAACAATGAAAACAGCCAAGCAGCTGTCTGCTTGGCGTAACGCACGTAGGGTGGTGGTTACTGCCTATCAGTCGGTCGTTCTTGATTCTCCATCGAATGCGGCGGGTGTCGTAAGCGATCTTGTGCTTGGCAATATTCTTGAATATAAAAGTTGCGATAACGAGTGGACCGAAATTGTTATTCCGGATGGCAGGGTAGGATTCGTAAAAAATACCGATATAGCAGACTTGGATGAGTGGTCTCAGCAGAAGTTTGATGCCGAGTTGATAATAAACACTGCAAAGCGAATGCTTGGTACCGGTTATTTGTGGGGCGGCACATCTACAAAGTTGGCTGATTGCTCTGGACTTACCAAGGTCTGCTATTTTGCAAATGCCATAATTCTTCAGCGCGATGCGTCGCAGCAAGCACTTACAGGAACGCGCATCAAGGCAGATGAATGGGAGTCTAAGGCTAAGAAAGGCGATTTGTTGTTTTGGGGGACCAAATCGGGTCGTGTGACTCATGTAGGGCTATATATTGCCGATGGCATGTATATCCATTGCTCGGGTATGGTGAAATGTAACAGCTTGGATTCGCGTAGCCAGTTGTTCTTGAACACACCATTTTTGTCAATAAGTCGAATCGACGGAAATGTAGATACTCGCGGAATAGTGGCAGTGAGGTCGCATCCATGGTATTTTTAATAGGAATCAAAAAATGAAACTTTAAATTATTAGGTATATGGATAGAAGAAAATTTATCATAGGAACAGGATTGGGGCTGATTGCAGCGGCATCGCCAATTTCCATTTCTGCACTTGACAGTGCGACGCGCAAGCTAAGCGGTAGGTCCGGCAGGTTGAATCTGTCATATATGCCGTATGAGTTGCAATTGAAGCACTCTTTTAATCTGGCAAAATCAAGCCGAACCACAACTCCCGATGTTCAGGTTGAATTGGAGTATGACGGAATGGTTGGGTATGGCGAAGCTTCAATGCCACCATATTTGGGCGAAAGCGTAGAAAGCGTATGTCGGTTCCTTGGCAAGGTAGATTTGAGCCAATTCAACGACCCGTTTAGAATTGAAGAGATTCTTGAGTATGTAGATTCTATTGAAGATGGGAACCGTGCGGCAAAAGCGTCGATTGACATTGCCTTGCACGATTTGTTGGGTAAGATAATGGGGCAACCTTGGTATAAAATATGGGGACTGTCGCCGGAAAAATCTCCAAATACGAGCTTTACGATAGGTATCGATACTGCCGAAGTGGTAAGGCAAAAAATGGAGGAAGCCAAGCCTTATAAGGTGATAAAAGTGAAAATGGGGCTTGATAATGACAAGGAATTAGTCGAAATAATACGCAGTATCACTGATGTCCCTATATGTGTGGATGCTAATCAAGGGTGGAACGATAAAAATTATGCCCTTGAAATGGTTGAATGGTTGAGTGACAAAAATTGCTTGTTTGTAGAGCAGCCCATGCCAAAAGACATGTATAATGAAACCGGGTGGCTGCGTGAAAGAAGCCCATTGCCGATAATAGCAGACGAAGCATTTCAGCGCCTGCCCGACATACCTAAATTGAGTGAATATTATGACGGCATCAATATTAAATTGATGAAAAGTACAGGAATGCATGAGGCTTACAAGATGGTTGTGTTGGCTCGCGCGCTTGGCATGAAAGTGATGATAGGGTGCATGACCGAAACATCGTGTGCGGTGTCGGCCGCAGCACAGCTTGCTCCGTTGGTTGATTGGGCAGATCTTGATGGCAATTTGTTGATTTCCAATGATCGCTTTGATGGTATAAAGATTGTGAACGGTCAAGTGACCGTGCCTGCCGATCGTCCTGGCATTGGCGTTAAATTGCTATGATATCTGATTTGTTTGAAGCTGTGTATATGTTTCTTGTCAAGGATATTCAATAAGGACATTCATTTCTTTGTAAAAAGATGGCATATGAAGATGACAGACCGTAATCATTTTCATATGCCATTCCTATATATATCGGGTCAGTCCGAAAATCTTGTTGCAGTGCAAATACAGTGATGACTGCCCCGCACAAACCAATTACACCGTGAGATATACGGCAGGCAACGACCTGTACCAAGGCATTACCTGGAAACTCCCTTACCGGCAGATGGTAACGCCCTACGGCGTGGAAGTGACTTTCGCCAAGACGGTGCATATCATTTTCCCATCCGCCGTGCGCTATGTGGATTTGGGAAGCAACCACATCATAGCGGGCAAGGCGGACGGTGCGGAGAACGTCATCTGGATGAAAGCCACGATTGAGGGGGTTCCGGGCGAAACGAACTTCTCCGTCATCTGCGAGGACGGAAGTTTCTATTCATTCAACGCCAAGTACGCCCGTGAGCCGGAGATTTTCCTCTCGCTAGGCTTGTCGGCTCTCGCCGGGTAGAGACCGACAACCCGGGTGACAAGCTGCTGCCGGACGGGGCTACGCTGCTAGACAAGGACTGTTTCGTCTACGGCGGTGCGCTCACGCTAGAACTGGAAACCTACCAGACCGGCCGGGTGGTGCCGCTCGTCAATGCGAGGGAACGGATACTGTTCAGCTCGGACATAGGCACGTTCCATACGCAGATGGGGCTTGGGCTGAAATTCATCATCAACTAACCGTTATATAACAATGTATATGAAGAACGTAATGTATAAAATCCTTTGTGCTACATCGTGGCTGCCCTCGTGCTTGTTACCGCCTGTAATGACAGGCAAGATATTCAGCAGGCGTACTCGTTCACGGTGGAAACGCTGCCCGTACCCAAGAAGCTAAAAGTCAAAGCTGAGCGTGACAGGGCTTTGGTGCAGAGCCGCTCACTTGCCATTGAAAGGGACAAGGCGGTACGGCAGCTTCAGGAGCAAAAGGACGGCGAGAAACAACGCATCGACTTTACTGTAAGCCGTGCCACGGCGGAGAAAGGCAAGACCATCCGCCTGTTGCAGGATGCGCTGAAAGCGAGCCGGGATATTCTTAATTTGCTTGCCGGCATTCTTTACAAGGCAAACGAGGTATTCAAACGGGCTGTCGATGCGGTTATCCGTTTCGGCACGGAGC
>CALUNI010000111.1 GCA_944321905.1 uncultured Muribaculaceae bacterium
CGAAAAACGGGACTCGAACCCGCGACCCCGACCTTGGCAAGGTCGTGCTCTACCAACTGAGCTATTTTCGCATTTCAATCATGTTCCTATCAACTCGAAACACGCTTGTTTCGTTTTGCGTGTGCAAAGTTAGAACAAAGAGTTCAATCATGCAAATTTCATCACAACTTTTTTCTGACATCTGCCAAAAAACATACAGAAACCGGCCAAAAACAATCCTATAACTGCTGATACACCGACAACCGGCCCACAACATATCCCACGCAGATAATCGCAGAAACCGTGTAAAGGAATATTATATTGTACAAAAAACGATTATTGTTACCTATCTCGCGTGCATTGCGCCACAATGTGTACAAGCCAAGCACCACCATCACCAATAACGCCACGCACCACCCGTCGCACCCGGCATCGAGCGAAACACGGTACTTGCCAAACGGGATTTCCACACCCGACTGCAGCACTACGAGCATGACTGCAAACAAAGCTACAATAAACGCAAACACATACCCCGATACCTTCCAAGTGACGTGGTGATGCGAGAACTGCAACAACATGTACCGTCCAAACAGCGGCATATTAAAAAACATAGAGGCCACAAGCAGCACCAAAGTCAAGTCGGTAACAAAAAAGAAGAACGGCAACGAAAACAAAAACACTATAATCGAATACCGCTGAAGCAACGTGAGGTCGAGGAAGCGGCGATAGACCTTGCCAGGACGGCGAACAAGCCACGGCAACGATATTATCAATGGTATCGACCATGGGAATATCGCAAAAATTATGTAATTAACGAATACATAGGTCATCGACGACGTGCCGGG
Source organism: uncultured Muribaculaceae bacterium (assembly GCA_944321905.1). GTDB lineage: Bacteria > Bacteroidota > Bacteroidia > Bacteroidales > Muribaculaceae > Avimuribaculum. Next base: position 825 of record CALUNI010000111.1, read on the forward strand.
AACGACGGCAAGCTGTTGGCGTATGTCAAACACTTCCTTTGCCACATACACGTCACCTACGATGACATACACCGTCAAAAATGCCGCACCGCAAGCCAACAACAGAGCTACAGTGACCATGACAAACTGACGCACCGAGCCGCGACGCGACGCAAGCAGGAACACATAAGCCATCAATGCAAGGGCAATCGGCACGGTAGCTCCTATAAGCACCGTGGCCAAAGCCGCAGAGAATACCACGAGCCAAAACGTATGCCGGCCGGGACGATGCAGCCGGTGATACAGGCTCATCAAGGCAAATATGAACAATGCAGCAGGAACGACCGTCACCGATACGTTAAACGTCATGCGCATTATCAACGCACTCGACAAGAAAAGCAGCGACGCGAGAAACGAAGCATTATACCTCTCGGCTCGGCCACCGAAGCGAAACAGGCATAACGTGAGCGTCATCACCGCAAGTGCCCCGGGCAGGCGCAGCACAAACATGTCGCCAAGCATCGGCAGCAGGCCGTGTATGAGCAGTGCCATGTGCACATATGCTTCCACGAAGATGTTGCTATCGCTCCCAAATACTCCTGCTATCGACCCTGCGCTGCCGGCACCGGCCATGCGGTCGAGCAGCATCGCCTCGTCGTCGCTAATGGGCATGTTTCCCAATACCGGGAATACGATTGCAGCCACAATGGCAAACAGGAACACAAGAAGCGCAATGTCGGTACTTATCTTGCTCGGCATTAACCTACTTAAACGTTACAAATCGATTGTATATATAATTGCTTAGAGTATAAACCACCATGCCTACGCACACCGCCGCATACTCACCAACGGTGTCGGGCGACATGCCGAAAATGCTTATGTCAAGTGCCTTCATGGGGTCGCGAAGTAGCAATACCGTGACAAATTGCAATCCGAAGCACACAAGGAATCCGATGATAAACAATCCAAACTCCATATGCAAGCGTCGGCTGTGGGTCTTGAACACCCACTTGCGGTTCCATATAAAGCTGTTAATCAGTCCTGCTATGTATCCTATGACATCGGCCAACATCAATTTCAACCCTAAAATCTCGTCGCATAAATATATTACCACGAGTGTCACGAGCGAGTTGCTCACGCCCACAAGCCCATATTTCGCCAATTGTATTGTTGTAGTCTTTGCCTGCTGTCTGTCCATATATTTTTGCTTGTTTTTTCAATATTTATTCGGTATAATCGTGCATACTTGGAATCGACCACTTGCGGCGCACCGACAAGAACCGCAGCAGTATGACGGTAACGGCGCAAGCCACCTGTGCCACCACGTCGTCGAGACCCACGAGCAGTACCAGCCAATACACCACGCCGCCTGCAATGCAGGCAGTGGCATAAACTTCTTTGCGAAAGATTTGCGGCACCACGTTCACAAATATGTCGCGCAACACGCCGCCAAGCGCACCCGTCACGGTGCCCATGAATATAGCCGTCCACATAGGGAAGCCAAACGTGAGTGTTTTCTGAATCCCTATAACGACAAAAAGCGCAAGGCCTATGGTGTCGAATAGCAGGAACGTCTGGTTCAAGCGCACGAGATACTTCTTAAACACAATCACTATGACGAGCGACAGCCCGGTAACAGCAAGATACCACCCGCTGTTCATCCAGAACGGCGTGGTATTGAGCAGCACGTCGCGCATCGTCCCGCCGCCTATTGCCGTAACCAACCCGGCAGAATAAGCACCAAACCAATCAAAGTTCTTGGCTGCAGCAAGGCGTATTCCGCTTATGGCAAATGCCATGGTTCCTATTATCTCTATTATGAGCAAAAACAAATCATTCATATGCGTGCGTGGGCAGTGCCTCTACTCCGATTTGCCGGTATTATAATATTTGCAATAAGGACGCAGCCCGCACTCATGGCACTTGGGCTTGCGGGCCGTACACACGTAACGCCCGTGCAGAATCAGCCAGTGGTGGGCCTTGCCTATAAGGTTTTCGGGGATATTTTCCACAAGGGTCTTCTCGGTGACAAGCGGATTGGGAGAATCATCGGTAAGCCCTATGCGGTTGGAGACGCGAAACACGTGCGTATCGACAGCCATTGCCGCCTTATTGAAAACCACCGACAATATCACGTTGGCCGTCTTGCGCCCCACTCCCGGAATCTTGGTCAGTTCTTCGATTGTATCGGGCACCTCGCCGCCATAATTGTCAACAAGCGCATTGGCCATGCCCACGAGAGAACGCGACTTGTTGTTGGGGAATGTGACGCTCTTTATATATTCAAATATGTCGTCGGGCGAAGCCTTGGCCATAGCCTCGGCCGTGGGATAAGCCTCAAACAGGGCCGGCGTGACCATGTTGATGCGCTTGTCGGTACACTGCGCCGACAATATCACGGCCACAAGCAACTCAAAAGGCGTGCGATAGTGCAACTCGGTTTCGGCCACAGGCACGTTTTTCTCAAACCATTCTATGACTCCTTGATAACGCTGTCTGACTGTCATGTGTTTCAATTAAAATGGAGTGTGCCGTCATTTCCCTGCAAGGGGCGTAACGGCACACGCTGCTATGTGTGATTTCTTATGGTTAGTGAACCGATTTAAATTCTTCGAGGAAACGCACATCGTTTTCCGAGAACATGCGCAGGTCCTTAACCCTGAACTTCAAGTTGGCTATGCGTTCTATGCCCATGCCGAATGCAAACCCCGAATATGTCTTGCTGTCGATACCACAAGCCTCAAGCACGTTGGGGTCAACCATTCCGCAACCGAGAATCTCCACCCAGCCGGTGTGCTTGCAGAAATTGCACCCCTTGCCGCCACACAGGTCACACGATATATCCATCTCGGCCGACGGCTCGGTGAACGGGAAATAGCTTGGACGCAGGCGCATCTTGGTATCGGGCCCGAACATTTCACGTGCAAAATACAACAACGACTGCTTCAAGTCGGCAAAAGTGACATTCTTGTCAACATACAGGCCTTCCACTTGGTGGAAGAAACAGTGTGCACGGTATGAGATAGCCTCGTTGCGGTACACGCGTCCCGGACAGATGATGCGGATCGGTGGCTGCGCATGTTCCATTACGCGGGTCTGAACCGATGACGTATGTGTACGCAACAATATGTCGGGATTGCGCTGCACGAAGAACGTGTCTTGCATGTCACGAGCCGGATGGTCGGCAGCAAAGTTAAGCGATGAGAACACGTGCCAGTCGTCTTCCACTTCGGGACCTTCGGCTATCGTATAGCCAAGGCGCGAGAAAATAGTTATTATTTCTTCCTTCACGAGCGAAAGCGGGTGGCGGGTACCTATGGCATAGGGCGCAGACGTGCGCGTCAAGTCAATTTCGGTGTCGGCATCGGCGTTATTCCCGAATGCAGCCTTCAGCGAATTGATTTTCTCTGTCGCAAGATTCTTCAACTCATTGAGCTTCTGGCCTATCTCCTTCTTCTGTTCGTTAGGCACAGTGCGAAAGTCGTTAAACAACTGACTTATCTCGCCCTTTTTGCTCAAATACTTGATACGGGCAGCTTCGATTGCTTCCATCGACGAGGCCTGCAATGCCTCGATTGCCCCCTTAAGTTCCTGTATCTTGTCTAACATCTTTTTCTTGATAATTTTGCAGTTGCAAAGTTAGTGTAAGTTAAGAACAGAACAAAACAAACTCGTTTGTTTTTTACCCATGCCCGCAAATACGCAAGACAATGAAAATTTAAACAGGCTCTAAACTTTCACCACAGCAAGGTTATTAGTAAATTTGCGCCACGCTAAACGATATGGAAACAGCTTATTTCACAAAACAAGTAGCCCGATTCATTGCCCGGCATAAAATGATGTCGGACGGCGAAAGAGTACTGGTTGCCTTAAGCGGCGGTGCCGACTCGGTGGCACTGCTGTCGGTGCTGAAGCAACTGGGATATGAATGCGTGGCAGCGCACTGCAACTTCCATCTGCGCGGAGAAGAGTCGATGCGCGACGAGCGCTTCGTGCGCAACCTATGCAACCGCATCGGAGTTACATTGGTCGTCCGGGACTTCGACGTGCCGACTCGCATGGCCGCCGACCATTCCTCACTTGAAATGGCCTGCCGAGACCTGCGCTATGAATGGTTTGAAAACGTCAGAGCCGAAAATCGTTGCCGCCGCATCGCCGTTGCCCACCACCGCGACGACAATGTGGAGACCTTGATGCTAAACCTGCTACGCGGCACAGGCATCGCAGGCGTGGCCGGGATAAAGCCTGTCAACGAGTGCATAGTGAGGCCGCTGCTGTGCGTCTCCCGGCGTGAAATAGAAGGATACTTGGCCGCCAACGGACAAGACTACATTACCGACAGCACCAATGCCTTGAACGATGCCAAGCGCAACAAGCTGCGCAACATTGTGCTGCCCACATTGCGCGAATGCTTTCCGAACGCCGATGCCGGGCTCAGCCGGTCGCTCGAAAACATGCTTTCCTGCAACGAGCTGTATGATTCGCTACTGTCGCACAAGCTGTCGCAAGTGGTGAGGCAAGAACGCGACCACACGGCAATCGACATAAAAACAATCGCATCACAACCGGGAGCCGAGGCTATGCTGTTTGGAGCAATGCAACCGTTAGGATTCAATTCGGCACAAGTAGCAGAATTGCTCGACACTTATCTGCGCCATGAATCTTCGACCGGGAAAACGTTTCTCGCAAAAATGCATAAAGCCACAATCGACCGCAACCGGATAATAGTGACCTCCACGACTGCCGAGCCGCAACGCATAATACCCATCGACTTAGATAGCCGCGGCATAGACGAGCCAATAAAGATAGAGATCTCCCGAATCGCCGCAGCCGACTTCGACCCGTCGTGGTGCGACGGGCGCAGCAGGGTGTGTTTCGGCGAAGATATAAAGCATTGCAAGACGATTGTCATACGCCGTTGGCAAAAAGGCGACCGCTTCAAGCCTTTCGGCATGCACGGCCGGAGCCGCCTTGTAAGCGACCTGTTCACCGACCTCAAATTGTCGGACGCGCAAAAACGCCAAGCATGGCTGCTCGTAGCCGACGACGAAATATTGTGGGTGATAGGATACCGCTCGGGCGAGACATACCGCGTTGCCACAGGCTCCCAATGCGGACACGTGTACCGCTTTTCGGCCCGATAGCCAACCGGGTCACCCAAACACCTGCCGCAATATCTCGGGCGACTTCATGGCACCTATCGTGGAATTATGAAGTTTGTAATACGACAGTGCTATGTCAAGGACTTCATTGCGCTGAACACGGTTGAACTTAAACAGGTGCATGTTGGCAAACGTCATGCGCGAAAGCAGCTTAATCACGGCAGCCTCCTTGGGAGCAAGCACATGTGAATGCATGGGATGCGACTGCGTGAATATGCCATTGTCCATGTCAAACCAGTATCCCTCACGATAAGTGGCCGTGTCGGGTTCGATGCCTATGAATGCGCCAAGGTGATAAAGGAAACATATGTGAAAGTTGGCCACCCCCCTTTCCATCGAGTTCAGCAGCCTCACCGAGCCGACGATGAACCTGAACAACGGGTCGTTGCCCTCGCTCTCCTGTACGGTGCGGGCAAGCAGCTCGCTCATAAACATAGCCACGGCGCTCTTCGCAGGCTCGGCATATAACGACGACAGCGGCAACAAGCTTTTACAGTCCCTGAACGTGGCGATTTCCCGCCCCGCCGTTATGCAGGCCTCGAATTCTATCACCGACAGCGGCATGAACATGGCGTTGCGCATCCTGGCAGCGCGTGTCGCGCCCTGCGGCAGCAAAAAGGCCATCCGCCCGTGAGTGTCGGTATAAACATGGGCTATCGAATTTTTGTCGCTGTATTTTATGACGTGCAGCACTATGCCGCGTGTTTTTTCATACATATATATTAATGTGTGCAGCACCCGCGCAGGTGCGAAATCATACGCTAAATTACACACTCTCGGACGAAAAAACAGGAAAATCGTCAAAAAATCGCACTTGACCGCCCGAAAATTTTGCCAGTTCAAAAAAAGTCTCTATATTTGCACTCGCTTTTGAGAGGCAATCATGGCATGGCCCATTCGTCTATCGGTTAGGACGCAAGATTTTCATTCTTGAAAGAGCGGTTCGATTCCGCTATGGGCTACAAACAATTAAAAAGAACAACATAACAAAAATGGCAAATCATAAATCATCGCTTAAAAGAATCCGTCAGACTGCTACAAGGAATCTTCGCAACCGTTATTATGCAAAGACTTCTCGTACTATGGTACGCCGCCTGCGTGCAATGACCGACAAGGATGAAGCCGCTGCTGCTTTCATCAAGGTTTCTTCTTTGCTCGACAAGCTTGCTCGCAAGAACATCCTTTCTAAGAACAAGGCTGCCAATTTGAAGTCGAAACTTCAACGCCACGTAAACAAGCTTGCTGCTGCGGCTGCATAAGGCCGTTGCCGTGAAGAATAGGCACATATCGCCCCGATAGCTTGAAACTTCAAGAAGGAGGGCAGGACGGAATAAAGAGATATGGCCCATTCGTCTATCGGTTAGGACGCAAGATTTTCATTCTTGAAAGAGCGGTTCGATTCCGCTATGGGCTACAAATGCCAAGCACGATTATCAATGTCGTGGCTTGGCATTTGTTGCATATGTGCCTGCCCCACCCGGCAGGAGCAAGGGGTCATCGGTCCGAAAAGCCGGTTACAGGCTGTAGAAGCAAAATATGGCTCAGTCCAGAAACACGGTTGCAGTGCAAATACAGTGACGGCAACGAAGCTGCCATACATGAGGCCGGTCTCAAAAAATTAAGCGACACTACTTAACGCTGACATCGCCATAACTT
>CALUNI010000112.1 GCA_944321905.1 uncultured Muribaculaceae bacterium
CATATATGACAAGTCGATAGACATCGACACGCTGCGCAAGAATGTGGGCATGGTGTTCCAGCGCCCCAACCCGTTCCCGAAAAGCATCTTCGAGAATGTAGCCTACGGATTGCGTGTCAACGGCGTGAAAGACAAGGAATTCATAGCCGACCGCGTGGAATCGGCCCTAAAAGGGGCGGCTCTGTGGAACGAGGTTAAAGACAAGCTGAAGGAATCGGCCTACGCCTTGTCGGGCGGACAGCAGCAACGCCTGTGCATCGCCCGGGCAATGGCCGTGGAGCCTTCGGTGCTGCTGATGGACGAGCCGGCTTCGGCCCTCGACCCAATATCGACGGCAAAAATAGAAGAGCTGATTTGCGAGCTGAGCGAACAGACCACCGTCATCATTGTCACCCACAGCATGCAACAGGCAGCCCGCGTAAGCAACAAGACTGCATTCTTCTACCTTGGCGAAATGGTCGAATACGACGATACGAAAAAGATATTCACCCACCCGTCGAAAGAGGCCACGCAAAACTATATCACGGGACGCTTCGGCTGATTACTACGCGCTATCACGAATTTTATTGTTTTTTCATAAACCCCATTATAACGATATGGTAAAATTTGTAGAAAACGAACTCCAAGCCATAAAAGACGAAGTAAACGAAATGTGGAAACTCGTTTACCAACAACTGAGCGACGCTTGCAAAGCCGTGCTTAACGTCGATTACGACCTCGTTGACAAGGTGGTGGCACGCGAACGGCGCGTAAACGCCTTCGAGCTGAAAATCGACAGCGACATAGAAGACTTCATCGCGTTATACAACCCTGTGGCGGTGGACCTTCGATTCTCGCTTGCAATGCTCAAAATCAACAACAACCTCGAACGCATCGGCGACTATGCCGACAGCATTGCCCGCCTTGTGGTGCGTACAGAGCTCAAGGACGAGCAGAAACAACTATTCGCGCAACTGAAGCTGCAAGAAACGTTTGATGCCGTACTCAAGATGCTTCGCACCACCTACGATGCCTTACAGCGTCAAGACATAGGCATGGCAAAGTCGGTGTTTGAAGATGACGACACGCTCGACATAATGAACCGTGAAGCAATCGACATCCTCGCAAACTACGCCCAACAACACCCCGAAAGCATAAAACTATGCCTTGAAATGGCCGGAGTGTTCCGCAAACTGGAACGTGCGGGCGACCACATCAACAACCTGTCGGAAGAAACCGTGTTCTATATCGATGCCGAGGTACTCAAGCACCGCAAAAACAAAATCGACACCGGCGAGCAGCACGAGACTGAAGAACACGACCACAAATAATCCGGAAAAAAGTAAAACCCCTATTCATAATCCAATGCAAGGCCGAGTGTTGCATAACGCCGCACCGGCCTTTTACATTCCCGCCTTTTACTCGGCAGGCAACAATGCAATTTCTCATTTAGAGCCTGCTTAAATTTTGCGATAATTAAAATTATATCAAGCTGTTTTAAGCAAAATTTAAACCCAAATCGGTTATTAGATTTTATGCCGATTTTTAGGCTTGCGCCTTGAAAAGATGCCGACAGAAACTAAAAAGCGACATAAACGCATTTTCAATATAATATTTATGCGGCCTAATGACCGTTCTGGGTTAAAACAGACTCTTGGCTAAAACAATCTTTACATCGTAATGTTTTTTAGCCGACAAACAAATAATGTGTAATTTTGCACCACTCAAAAACAGATTTACAAGCGTCACAATGCAATATTAAGGTAATTATTGCGTTTTTCCTATTGATGAAAGATACAATTTTACGAAATATCATCCTACTTATGGCTGCAACGATATCATCGATGCAGTGCCTTGCTGCGGGCGGAAACAACCAAGACCTGCTAAACAGGCCATATGCCGACTTGAAGAAGCTGCACTTCGGTTTCTCGGTAGGGTTGCATTTCCAAGACTTGTCACTTTCCAACAACGGATTCGTCACAGCCGATGGCGAGACATGGTATGCCGAAGTCCCCGGACATTCGCCAGGCTTCTGTGTCAACGTCCTTGCCGACTTGAGACTGTCACAATATTTCAACCTGCGCCTGTCGCCGGGCATGTATTTCGGCAACAAGCGCGTCACATATTTAGAGACCACCAACGGGGTTGAAGAAACTCAAAACATACGCAGCAACTATGTAGTGGTTCCGCTCGATCTGAAATACTCTGCATTGCGCTACCGCAATCTGCGGCCATATCTCGTCGGCGGCGTGATGGGAGTCTTTGACGTAGCAAAAAAGCGCAGCGAGCAAATAAGGCTCACTTCGGCCGACTTGATGCTCACAATAGGCTTCGGCTGCGACTTCTACCTGCCATTCTTCAAACTGTGCCCCGAAATAAAATTCTGCTTCGGGCTGCGCGACTTGCTCGACCACGTGCGCGACGACTTGTCGGACGACCCTGCAATGATGAAATACACCCAGTCGCTCGACCGAGCCGCTTCCCGGATGGTCGTTGTCACTTTCTACTTTGAATAAGCAACTATGATGGACGCAACATTCCATAAGACAATATACTCGACACTCGCACTGCTGCTGGCCGCATTGCTGTTTGCCAACCGCGCGTCGGCTCAAAGCGATGCATTGTTTTCGCAATACTGGGCATTGCCATCATACTACAACCCGGCAGCGGCAGGCAACAGCGACTCGATAAAAATCACCGCCGGAGCCAAAATGCAGTGGGTGGGCATTCCCAACGCCCCGGTCACGTTTACCGGCCTTGCCGACAGCCCGTTCAAGATATTCGGCAAGCGCATCGGTGCCGGCATAGCCTTTTCACAAGAGAGCATAGGATTGTTCAGCAACCTTAACATCGGTGCTCAACTTGCATACAAGCAGAAACTGTTCGGCGGCATGTTGAGCATAGGGTTGCAAGTGGGCATGATAAACCAGACGTTCAACGGAACCGAAATATACATTCCCGAAGGCGACGACTACCACCAAAACGACGACGAGGCCATACCCACGACCGACATCGCAGGCACGGCATTCGACATGTCGGTGGGCGTATTCTATACTCACAAGTGGTTTTGGGCTTCTCTGTCATCGACCCACGTGATGCAACCCACCATCACGCTGAACTCGGAATCAGAGACCGACAGCGGTTATGAATTTCAGGCAGGCCGAGCCCTTTATTTTATGGCCGGCAGCAATATTCCCATTAAAAACACGTTATTTGAAATACAGCCATCGATGATGTTCCGTACCGACATGACGACATTCACCGGCGACATCACTGCAAGAGTACGCTTCAAGAAATTCCTTTCGGGAGGCGTGGGATACCGTTGGAACGATGCCATATCGATAATGGTTGGTGGCGAGTACAAGAATTTTTTCCTCGGCTACTGCTACGACTACCCAATATCGGCAATCTCAAAGGCCAGCAGCGGCAGCCACGAGATTTTTTTGCAGTATAACGTGAAACTTAATTTGCAAGACAAAAACAAAAACAAGCATAAAAGTATTCGAATAATGTAGAATATATGAAAAAAGGATTAATTTATACCGCTTTCGCACTCGGCCTGCTTGCGACTTCGTGCATGTCGTCGCGTTCCATCGGAGCCGGTGGCGAAGTTACAGGCATCGGCGGAACCGCATATACCGAACCCACGCCATACGGCATGGTGCTGGTGGAACGAGGCTCGATGCGCGTAGGCCCGTCGGAGAACGATTCCACGTGGGGCATACGAAAAGACGACCGCGGCATATCGGTCGATGCTTTCTGGATGGACGAGACCGAAATAACAAATTCCAAGTATAAGCAGTTCCTGCTCTGGGTCAGGGATTCCATTATCCGCGAACGCCTTGCCGACCCGGCATATGGCGGCAATGAGGAATACCGCATAGAGGAAGACGACGAGGGCAACCCCATCACTCCGCACCTTAACTGGAACAAGGCAATTCCATGGCGCAATCCCGACGAGGACGAGCAACGTGCCATAGAAAGCGTTTACCGCACAAACCCCATAACGGGAGCACGCGAACTCGACCCCGACCAAATGAACTACCGTTACGAGATATTCAACCTCACCGAGGCCGCAAAGCGCAAATACCGCCGAGACCCGGCTCGCCGCGACTTGAATACCGACCACCCGGTATCGGAAGAAGTCCCCACCATATCAAAGGACACGGCCTACATGACCGACGACGGGCGCATCGTGCGGCAAACCATAACCCGCCCGCTCACCGGCGACTATGATTTCTTGAACACCTACATCGTCAACATATATCCCGATACGACGTGTTGGATTAACGACTTCGACAACTCCTACAACGAGCAGTACGTGCGCATGTATTTCTCTCATGCCGGTTACAACGACTTCCCGGTAGTGGGGGTCAGCTGGGAGCAGGCCAATGCCTTCTGTGCGTGGCGCACGGCCTACTTGAAACGTGCGCTCGGAGCACAAGGCGTGTACGTAGAGCCATACCGCCTGCCCACCGAGGCCGAATGGGAATATGCCGCACGCGCAGGCATCGACAAGAACAAGTTCCCGTGGGAGGGCGACATGCCCATCGACGAGAACGAAGGCTGCTTCTATGCCAACTTCAAGCCGCAAGAGGGTAACTACGTGCGCGACGGCAACATAATAACGTCGCAGGCGGGCACATATGATGCCAACGAATTCGGGCTGTTTGACATGGCAGGTAACGTGAGCGAATGGACATCGACCGCCTATACCGAGAGCATGAGCGAACGCACCTCTGACTTGAACCCCGAATATCGGTACAACGCCGCCATCGAAGACCCGTACCGCATGAAGCGCAAGGTGGTGAGAGGCGGCTCGTGGAAGGATGTCGCACATAACGTCCGCAGCGACCTGCGAATGTGGGAATACCAAAACGAGCAACGCTCTTTTATTGGGTTCCGATGCGTGCGCTCGGCCATAGGCTACCAGAAAAGCAAGCGAAAATAATACACAGGAAAAAAACACTTTTTGAAATATGGGCAAATATAAAAAATATAAGAACAGCATAGAACGTTTCCTATCGGGCGAAAAGGGACAACGCTTCTTCAACTTTGCTTACAGTATAGGTGCCGCAGTAGTTATATGGGGCGCACTGTTCAAAATCTTGCACCTGCCGGGCGGCAACACGCTGCTATGCATCGGCATGGGCACCGAGGTGCTTATGTTCATCCTCACGGCTTTCGACCGTCCCGAACAAGCATATAAATGGGAACAGGTATTTCCGGTGCTACGTTCCAACAATCCCGACGACCGTCCGAATTTTTCAAGCGGTTCGGGCATTATCATCAACGGCGGCGGTTCGGGCGAGGGCGGCTCTGCGACCGGCAACGGCGGTGAAATCGTAATCGACGCATCGGCGGCGCGCAATGCGGCAGGAATTCCACAAGGCATCAACGTGTCGGAAGAAGACACTCGCTCGCTAAGCGAAAGCATAGCAAAAATGGCCGCCGCAAGCGACCAACTGTCAAAGATGGCCGAACTCACCGATGCCACGCAGCAATACCTGTCACAGCTATCGGCTATCTCACAACAGATGGACCAGTTGCGCTCTACCACCGAGGCACTCAACCAAGTGTCGGAAGTGCTGCTGTCGTCCTACCGTTCCATCACCGACAACAGCGAGGTAATAACCCGCAGCTCACAAGGATACGTGGGACAAATGGAAAACCTCAACCGCAACATCAGCGGGCTTAACACCATTTACGAAATACAGCTCAAGAGCATTTCGACGCAGCTCGACAGCATCGACCGCGTAAACCGCGGCTTGAAAGACATACGCGACATGTATGAAAAATCGGCAGCCGAGAGCGCAAGCTATTGCGACGAGGCCGAGAAGATGGCTCGATACATGAAACAGCTCAACAGCGTATATGAGAAAATGGTAAAAGCCATGACGGTAAACATGTACCGCCCAATGGCTCCGGGCTTAGACTTGAACAACGACGACAACAATAATAAATTATAATGGCCAACGCACACAATCAGACGGTAGGACGAATGTCGCCACGGCAGAAGATGATAAACCTCATGTATATCGTCTTGACTGCCATGTTGGCGTTAAACGTGTCGAGCGACGTGCTTAACGGCTTCACGCAAGTCGAAGACGGCCTTACACGCTCTAACCGCACCGTCTCCGACCGAAACAAAGCCATATTCGACCAACTTGAGGCTTTCAACATGCAAAATCCCGAAAAGGGCGGCGTGTGGTATGCCCGCGCGTCGGAAGTAAGGCAGCGCACCCGTGTGCTGTACAACTATATCGACTCGTTAAAGACCGCAATTGTAAAAACGGCCGACGGCGAAGACGGCGACGTGCGGAACATCCGCAACCAAGACGACACCGAGACCCCGTCGGTGATAATGTTAGCGCCACGCAACGGCAAAGGTAAGGAATTGCGCGAACGCATCGACGAATACCGCAGTTTCGCGTCAGGGATGATGAACGACACCGTAAAGAAAATCAACATAGAAAACGCCTTGTCAACCACGCCGCAAGAAATACGGGCCGTGGGAAAGAACAAGTCTTGGGAAGAAGGCATGTTTGAAAACATGCCGGTGGTGGCCTCTGTGACGCTCCTGTCCAAAATCCAGAACGACCTACTATATGCCGAAGGCGAAATACTGGGAACGCTGCTCAACAACATCGATGCCAGCGACCTGCGCGTGAACCAAGTAGATGCATTTGTAATCCCCGAATCGCGAATAGTGATGCGCGGGAGCAATTACTCGGCCAACATAGTGCTTGCCGCCGTAGATACCACGCAACGCCCTGTCGTATTCATCAACGGCACGCAACTCGGAAACGACCGTGGCATATACGAGGCTCCGACATCACGATCGGGCAACTTCGACTATTCGGGTTACATCGAAGTGTCGCATGGCGACGGCACCACGTCAAAGCATAATTTCTCTTCGTCATACACGGTCATCGACCCGACGGCTACCATATCGGCAACGATGATGAATGTGCTGTATGCCGGAATCGACAACCCGCTGTCGATAGCCGTACCGGGCATACCGAGCAATGCCATTTCGGCCTCGATGACAAACGGCACTCTCACCCGAAACGGCGACGAATGGGCCGCACACCCCGAGAAAGTGGGAACAGAAGCCGTGGTAACCGTCACTGCCACCATCGACGGGCGGCAACAGACCGTGGCCACGACCAACTTCAGAGTGCGCAAACTGCCAGACCCGATGCCTTACATCGCATACACCGACAGCAAGGGCAACCCCGAGCGTTACCGCGGCGGGACTCCGTTTGCCAAGACGCTGTTGTTGCAGACCGATGGAATAGAGGCCGCTATCGATGACGACATGCTCAACGTATCTTACCGAGTGCTGAGCTTTGAAACCGTGTTTTTCGATTCAATGGGCAACGCTATCCCAGAAGTGTCGGACGGAGCCAACTTCTCCGACAGGCAGAAAAACAGCTTCCGCCGACTCACGCGCGGCAAACGCTTCTACATCTCTCGCGTAAGAGCGATAGGCCCCGACGGAATCGAACGCACACTTGCTCCAATGGAAGTAATTGTCAACTGATGATAATAACCTATACACACTACATATCGAAATGAATATGAAGACCTTAAAATATATCGTTACAAG
>CALUNI010000113.1 GCA_944321905.1 uncultured Muribaculaceae bacterium
TCATTACCTCGTTTTTTGAGAAATGCTTATAAGTAGCTTATTTTTAATATATTCCTATTTCAATATCGTTTTTTTCCAAAAAATATGTGTGCGACGGTGAGGCCGCACACATTGTCATGGCATCTTTTTTGTGCCATCAATAATATCTGCTGAGATACTCGCTGTGGCTGACCTTATTACGGCGGTCGCTCCACAGGCGGTCGTCGATATACACGCGCACGGCTATTTTTTGCCAGAAAGTGAATGCCTCGGGCGTATAATGGAAGTCGAGCGAGGCATACAGGTTCATGAACTGGTTGCGGAAGATGTAAGCTCGCACGTTGGTACGGCTATATACCTTGGCCTGATAATTAGGATCGCCAAGGTTTAACAAGGTGCCATATTTGGGATATAAAGGGAACAGATTCTTGCCGACATACAAGTGTTCCTCGATTCCAAGGAAACGCCATTCGGCGATGGCGTCAAGCATGAATCCGCATGGCTTTTGCCAAATGCCCGTGCTGCGGTCGCGTTCAAGTTGCAGCATGAGTCCTGCGCGGACGGCAAGACTGTCGATTCGCGGCGTGAGGCGTGTAAAATCAAAGCCGACGTATGGATTTACCGATAAGTCGTCATTTACATTCTGGTCGGGAGTGGGGTGCTTGGTATTGGCAAGGTGATTCACCTGCAATCGCCCGCCGACAAACAAGGCCCAAGCGGCATTCCAACGTCCGTTGAAATATACACTGAAGGCTTCACGCTGAGTCTCGGTCTGGAAACTGCGCCAGTCAAGCACCAGCTCGAAGAATCCACGACGATGCACATACTGGACGAGTGCGCCGCGTATGTTAGGTTCGGTGTAGCGTATCGAGTCGCTCATCAGCACCGTCGGCAGTTGCTCTATCAGTTGCGTGCGGGGCAGCATTCCCAGGCTCAGCCGCCACGACGGCGAAGAGTATCGGTAATAAACTGTTGGCGACAGCTTGTAATCGTCCCATCCATTGCCTATTGGTTGATACCACGATACGCCGCCCATCAACGAGTGCCTACCATCGAGAAACGAAATTCCGACCTCGGGCGACAGGCGCGTGAACGCTATGGTCTGGTCGGCTGAATAATAGCCGTCACCCTCACGGTTCTCAAACACCGAACCGGCATCTATGCTCCACTTGAATTGCTGTTGGGCAAAAACAGGAATAGCGGCAGCCGAACAGGCTACCGCTATCAGTATGATTAATCGATTAAGCATTGGCAGGCTTTATGTTTTCTATGCCGCGACGCAGGCGGGCAATGGTTTCTTCCCGGCCTATTAGCTCGGTGATGTCAAACATATGAGGGCCTTTGCATTCGCCGACGACGGTGAGGCGGAAAGCGTTCATAACGTTGCCAAGGTGGTAACCCTTTTCGGCAATCCAGGCGAGAACCACCTCTTCACACGGCTTCGACGCGAAATCAGGCACATTTTCAAGCAGGCAAGCCAGTTCTTGCATGATTTGAGGCATCTCGGGCTTCCAACGTTTCTTGATATCTTTTTCGGCATATTCTGTTGGTGCCACAAAGAAGAATCGGGCGTTTGCCCATAAATCGTTTATGAGTGAGATGCGATTTTTCACAAGCCCTACGACCCGAGTGATATATTCATCTCCGAAAGAATCGGGATTGACGCCATTGCTTTTAAGCACAGGCTTGAACAAAGCTGCGAGTTCAGAGTCGGGTTTGGCCATTATATATTCGTGGTTGAACCATTTGGCTTTCTCAAAGTCGAATTTTGCTCCACTCTTTGAGCAGTGAGCAAACGAGAAGTCGCGCATAAGTTCGTCGAAAGTCATTATTTCGCGGTCGTCGCCCGGATTCCACCCCAACAGGGCAAGGAAATTGATAACGGCTTCGGGCAGATACCCCGATTCGCGGTATCCCGAAGACACTTCGCCCGACTTTGGGTCGTGCCATTCGAGAGGAAATACCGGGAATCCCAAGCGGTCGCCGTCGCGCTTGCTCAGCTTACCCTTGCCGTCGGGCTTGAGCAGCAATGGCAGGTGCACGAATTGCGGCATGGTTTCGCTCCAGCCGAAAGCCTTGTACAGCAACACGTGCAACGGAGCCGACGGAAGCCACTCCTCGCCACGGATGACGTGTGTTATCTCCATCAAGTGGTCATCGACGATGTTGGCCAAGTGGTAGGTTGGAAGATCGTCTGCACTCTTATACAGCACTTTATCGTCGATAATAGAAGAGTTTATTACCACCTTTCCACGAATGAGGTCGTCCACCTCGATGTCCTCGCCCGGTTCAACCTTGAAACGAACCACATACGGAGTGCCTGCGGCAGTGAGGCGGTCGATTTCGGCTTGCGGCAGCGACAGCGAGTTACGCATCAGCATTCGCGTGGATGCATCGTATTGGAAGTTGGGCATTTCTTTGCGTTTTGCTTCAAGCTCCTCTGGAGTGTCGTAGGCCACATATGCCTTGCCGTTGTCGCACAGTTCCTTTACGTAGCGGCGGTATATGTCGCGACGCTCCGACTGCTTGTAGGGACCGAATTCTCCGCCTTCGCGCACACCTTCGTCAATCTTTATACCGAGCCACGCCAGCGACTCGTTGATGTAATCTTCGGCACCGGGTACGAAACGGTTTGAGTCGGTATCTTCGATGCGAAGTATCATTTTTCCCCCGTTTTGACGGGCAAACAAGTAGTTATATAATGCCGTGCGTACACCGCCTATGTGCAATGGTCCTGTGGGCGACGGCGCAAAACGTACTCTTACTTTCTTTTCCATAGACTGATTAAAATTTTTTTGCAAAGTTACAACAAGGCAGGCGCACAAAAAAGCAAACCGAGCCGATTTTTATCTTCGGCTGCGGGTTCTTGGAGTTCGTTTGAATTTGACGTGAAACTGCCTTGCTAAGGTTCTAAATCTTGTAAGGCGCAAGAGCCTGCCCGGAACTGTGGCAATACAGGCAAATGGCTCGGAATCGACACAAATGTATGCCGACAATTGTCACAAAGCCTCTTTGTCAACGAGTTTCAAGATGCTCGACAATGTTTTTACTTTAATGCGGGGCTTGTAGCCGTTGGGAAGCCCGCGTATCGACTGGCTGTGTATGTTGCTGCCATCGTCGAGCAGCATCACCGTGGGGTAAAAATAGGAATTGCCAACGACGAAATCCTTGCCCGGATTGTCGCCGACAAACACAAATCTCACATCGTCGAGCAACCCCACGTCGTCGTAGCGTTTCATTATCTTCAGGAACGCCGTGGCACTGGTCTTGTCTTCGCCGACTTCTTCGCTTATGAAGATGTTTTCGGGCGGAATGAATTCGTCAAGCCCCAACGCCCTTATCTTGTTGCGCTGTGTGACCGACCTGCCATCGGTAACGATAAACATTTCCACGTCGCGCTCGTCAAGCCCTTTCACGAAGTCATAAGCGTCGTCCGACAAGTATATTTGCGGTATGTGGTACCTGTATTCTTCAAGCATCCAGTTTATGGAATTAGGTATATCTATTCCATGTGCTTTTAAGTGCGCGTCGAGTTCGTCAAATGAGTTTTTGTCATTGACAAGAGCTTCAAGCATTATGCGCTTGGCTTCTCCCGCAGTGCAACCGTAGTCGGCCACCAGCAAGCGGTCGATATGGCAGAATGCCGAATGCACGAAATCGATTTCCTTGTAAAGGGTGTCATCGAGATCGAGAATGAAGGCATATGGCAAAAAATCGATTTCGTCAGTCTCCATAGGTCAAAAATGGTCTTTAATCAACGCCTCGACGCTACAAATTCTTTTACCGCGTCGGCTACCGTGGCCACATCCTCGTCGGTGAGTATGCTACCGCTCGGTAGGCACAGCCCTCGGCCAAACAGCCCTTCGGCTGTCCCGTCGCCATAAAACGGTGCATCGGCATATACCGGTTGCATGTTCATCGGCCGCCACAACCAGCGCGATTCTATATTGAACGATTCGAGGTGGGTGCGCAACTCCTCGGGAGTAAACCCGGCCTTTGCGTCAAACAGTATGGTGGTCAGCCAGAAGTTTGAGTCATATTCGTCCGAAGGATTGTCGTGTACCGTTATTTCCGGCACGTCCTTGAAATGCTTTGCATAAAGGTCGTGTATTTCTCTCCGTCGGGCTACTCGCTCGGGCAACACTTCCATCTGCCCGCATCCTATGCCTGCACTCACGTTGCTGAGCCGGTAGTTATATCCGATTACCTTGTGGAAATAGTAAGGCATCGTTTCGCGTGCCTGGGTGGCAAGGAATTTCACGCGGGCTGCCGCTTCGGGCGAGGGACAAATCAATGCGCCGCCTCCCGAGGTGGTGATGACCTTGTTACCGTTGAAACTCAATGCGCCGTAACGCCCGAGAGTGCCGCACTTGCGCCCGCAATACTCCGACCCAAGGGCTTCGGCGGCATCTTCAAGCACCGGAATGCCATAGTGGTCGGCAATCTCGCATATTTCATTCATCTTTGCCGGCATTCCGTAAAGGTGCACCACGACTATGGCCTTGGGCAGCCGTCCGGTGATGCGGAGCCTGTCTGATATGGCGACATCGAGGGCTTCGGGCGACATGTTCCACGTATCGGGCTCGCTGTCAACAAATACTGGGTTTGCCCCTTGATATTTCACGGGATTGGCGCTTGCCGAAAAGGTGAACGACTGGCATATCACCTCGTCGCCGGGGCCTACCCCAAGCATCACAAGCCCCAGATGTATGGCGGCCGTGCCTGCGCTCAAAGCCACGACGTTGCCACAGTTTAGATAGCCTTCGAGTTGCTGCTCAAAACGATCGACATTAGGTCCCAACGGAACGACCCAACTATCCTTGAATGCCTCTTCAATCCAATGCATTTCGTGGCCTCCAAGGTGCGGGAATGACAAAAATATTCTCTTGCTGCTCATCACACTCTTCTCCTTTCAGACTGCGAAGATAGCTATAAATTGCCAACTACGCTCAACGCCTCGGCAAAATTATCGGGCGACGGCAAAAATGGCAAAATGGCACATGTCCGGCATTCGAGGCATGTCAAAAAGTCAAGCCGCGTCGGCCGGCGTGTAGCCCTTGACGACAAAGCCGCGTCAGCAATCGACCGATGCTCGATCATCCGTGCCGATATTGGCACGTTTTTCGATAGATATCTGGCAGGCACGTTTCTCTCGATTCGTGTTGTAGAATAGCATGTTTTAGATTGTGAAAATATTAACACTAATTTATGTTAATCCATAAACAAATTTTACATATTTGGTGTATCTTTACACCCAACAAAGAGCGTTTATGAAATTTTTAACCACATATATAATTTTATACGCATTATGAATAGCAAATTATTCTTATCCATCTTGGTTGGTGGTACTTTGGCATTGACAAGCTGTAACAAGAAGCTTAGCGAAATAAGTGCCGAGTATTTCACGGTTAATCCGTCACCACTGGAAGTTGTAGCTGGTAAAGTTCCCGCAACCGTAACCGGTCAAATTCCCGAAAAGTTCTTCGTGAAGAATGCAGAGGTTACCGTAACTCCTTATTTGGTTTATGGCGACCAAGAAACCGCATCTGTTCCTTACAAATTCATAGGAGAGGATGTTAACGGTAACGGCCAAACCGTTTCTTACGACAACGGCGGTACCGTCACTGTTCCTGTTTCGTTTGACTATGTTCCCGAAATGATTAAGTCGGAACTCGTTCTCGACTTCCAAGTTGTTCAAGGCAGCAAGACCTATACATTGCCTCGCATCAAAGTGGCAGATGGCGTTATTGCAACGGCTACATTTGCCGATGCCGGCAGCGTTACTCCTGCAACCACTCCCGACAACTTCCAACGCATTATCAACGAGAAGTATAATGCCGAAATCAAGTTCCTCATCAACCAGTCTAACGTGAGAAAGAGCGAAACCGGCTCGCAACAGATAGCCGACTTCAATGCCGCTCTTGCCAACGCTCAAGGCAACGACCGTCTTGAAATAGAGGAAGTGAACATCAAGTCTTATGCTTCGCCCGATGGTAAATACGACTTCAACGAACGCCTTGCCCAAAAGCGTGAAGACAACACTCGCAAGTATCTCGACCAATCATTCAAGGACAACAAGATCGAGGAATTCGGCCAATTGACCGCCGACTTCACCGCCGAGGACTGGGAAGGCTTCAAAGAATTGGTGTCTGCAAGCAACATTCAAGACAAGGAATTGATATTGAGTGTTCTGTCGATGTATAGCGATCCCGAACAACGTGAAAAGGAAATACGTAACCTTTCAGCTGTGTTTGAGCAGCTTGCCGATGAAATCCTGCCTCAATTGCGTCGTTCTCGCTTGACTGCTTCTATCAACGTTATCGGTAAGAGCGACCAAGAAATCATGGACGCTTTCAACAGCGATCCAAGCTCGCTCACCGTAGAAGAATTGCTGTATTGCGGTTCGCTCACCGACGACAATGCAAAGCGCATCGAGATATACACCGCTTGCACAAAGAACTATCCTAACGATTACCGCGGTTATAACAACCTTGGTATGTGCCAATACATCGCAGGCGACTACGATGCTGCTAAGAGCAACTTCAACAAGGCTGCAAACCTTGCTCCGAATTGCACTGAAACTCGCATGAACCAAGCTTTGTGCGACATCATCGACAAGAACTACGATGCTGCAAACCAGAAGCTTGGCAACGCTGCAGGTGCCGAAGGTCTTAATGAAGCTCTTGGCGTTTACTACATGGAACAAGGCGACTATAACGCTGCAGTTAACGCATTTGGCGACTCTAAGAGCAACAACGCTGCTCTTGCTCAAATCTTGACTAAGGATTACAGCAAGGCTCGCAACACGCTTGCTTCTATCGCCAACCCCGATGCAACCACTTATTACTTGATGGCCGTTCTCGGTGCTCGCACCAACAACGAACAAATGGTTCTTTCTAACCTTGGCCAAGCCATAAGCAAGGATGCTTCGCTCCGCGACAAGGCTGCTAACGACCTTGAATTCTCTAAGTTCAATATCGCGAGCGTTCTCTAATCGTTAAAGATTAAAAAGCATAAACATGATAGCCGGTCGGGCATTTCCCCCGATCGGCTATTTTTTCATTTCCATCCGCCGGAAAGAAAAATATGTGACCCGGGGTACTGCATGTAGAGTAATCGGCACGGGCGATGCGGGATGGCAGCGGAGCTGCCCGTTGTTCGGCTCTGCCATGGATGCCGAGCGCGAGAACGCAGGCTTGGCGTCGGCATTCTTTGGTGCCGTGGGGTATGTGGCAGGTGGGCTTGCGTCGCCGCTTGTCGGGGCAGGAAACATCTTCATCACCTCGTCGGTGCTTTTCGTGGTGTTCACGTCAACAAGTTGGCTGCTGTCGCACAAGAGCCGCAACTGCTAAGCGTGGCTATAGTTTTTTGGGGGCGATGCGGGATGGCGGCGGAGCTGCCCGTTGTTTCGGCTCTGTCATGGATGCCGAGCGCGAGAACGCAGGCTTGGCATCTGCATTCTTCGGTGCCGTGGGGTATGTGGCAGGAGGACTTGCGTCGCCGCTTGTCGGGGCAGGAAACATCTTCGTCACCTCGTCGGTGCTTTTCGTCCTGCTCACGTCCACAAGTGGGCTGCTGTCGCACAAGAGCCGCAACTGCTAA
>CALUNI010000114.1 GCA_944321905.1 uncultured Muribaculaceae bacterium
GCCCCCGCAGTGTTTTTCATAGTTTAGGGCTTGCGCCGAAAAAAGAAAAACGTTGCGTTTCTATTTGGACACTTCACAGTCGCCCGATTAGGTTTAAACAGTGTGTTGCGGAAAATGTTGATGCACAGGTCGCTGAATAATTTAAGCAATAGATTGTCTTTATGAGGCATTTCGTTTATTCGACAACGAGTATGAAATTAAGCAGATATGTGCGGACTTCTTCCCACGGAAGATATATGGATTTATTCCCGGGAATGAGAGTGACAGGCTTTTCGTTTAGGTCGGTGCGGACATATATGTTGCCGTTTTCGGTCTCAAAAAAGACGAATTGCAAATTGGCCGACATTGGAACTATGTCAAAGTCTCTCCAGTTTTCGCCTACTTGGTCGAAGTAGTGGGTCAGATAATAGCATCCGTCGATTTGCAGGAGCGACAGCAGCGGCATGAGTGTTTCGGCATGGGCAAAGCGCAAAGTCGCTGCCACGGGTTGGCCGTGGTCGATTACGCGGTCGGCAGCTTCTACGATATTTTCGACCAATGGTATTGCAAGTTGGGCAGGTGTGGCCGACAGTGTGGTTGCGCTGTACAACAAGTAGTGGTGCAGGTTGTCGAGCAACCACAATTGCTCATATTCTTCATCGGTCATGTAGATGGTATAGTCAAGGCCTATACCCATTGCCGACAAGCCCGATATCAACGAATATACGCTTTCCGACAGCTCACGCAGGGCGTCGTCGGAAGCCTCGAATCCTTTCCCGACGAGACGGTTGGCTACAGAGAGCGGACATGTGGTTTCATAGTATTTGTCGTATATGTCGCGCCATTGCCGGCTTGTTTTATATGCTTTGTATTTGTCGTTGTCGTCGTAGGGGCGCAATATCGGCGAGTGTTGCGTACCCGAGGATGTGGATATTTTTGTTTTTGGAGAATTTTTCGACAGTTGGTGTGTGAATGAATACATGCTCATCACTGCACGTGGCGAGTATGAGGATATGGCTTCGATGGCATTGTCGTTGTCGGAGAATACGGTGGGATAGTTGTCATACATCCGTTGGGCTATGCCTCGTTGCTCGGCTATGCCCAGAGAGTCGAGGTCGCCCCATTTGCCGTCGCACATTTCGATTATGTGGTCGGCGAGTTCGAGCATACGTTTGCCTGCCGCAGTAATGGTACCGGTGGTGTCGGCGTGGGTAAGATAAAACTTTATGAAAGAGGCGGTGGATTCTGAAGACGGGTATCGCGACCCATGTCGTCCGACATAGCTTATGTAGAACGGGCGTAGCGAGTCGGGTGCAGCGACCGTGCTGTCGGGTGTCGTGTATGGATGATGGCTGCCTTCAAAAGGCGAAGATGCCGTAATAGGGAAACATGCTGCCGATATGACAGAAAAAACGGTGGCTAATAATAATAACTTGCGCATATACGTTATCAGTTTATCATTAAGCACAAAAATATCAACAAAAAGCATAAATGACAAAAGATTTTAAGACAATTAACCAACTCATCCATGATGGTCGTGTTGACGAGTCGATAAGCCGCCTTAATGAGATGGCCTTGGGTGAGAGCGTGAATGACGAGATATATTTTTTGCTTGGCAATGCGTATGCCAAGCTTGGCAATTGGCCTCAGGCCATATATAATTACAATATGGCACTGGAACTTAACCCGGTCAGCCCGGCATCGGAGGCGTTGGAGCAAATACAGGCCATACTCGATTTTTACAACACCGACTTGTATAATCCGTAAAGGAAGATGCAGCGGCCTGCTTGAGTTTTACAATGTCATAGAGTTAAGACAAGTCCCACTGCATGAAATTTAGCAGGTTCTCGGCTGCCTTGCCGCAAGGTTTTTTGCATTTGCGCATTTTTATTGTACTTTTGCCTTGATAAACAAACAAAGATGATAGACAGAATACTTTCGGACGAAGAGATAATACAGCTTAAATATCATTTGGAGCGTTACAACAACATTGTTTTGACGTGCCATTTGTCGCCCGACGGCGATGCCGTGGGTTCCACGTTGGGAATGAAGCACCTGCTTGAAACGATGGGTAAGACGGTCCACATCATTGCCCCCGACATGGTTCCGCGTTCCCTGTTGTTCTTGCCCGGCGCAAAGGACATAATCGCATACTCGAAATATACCGAGTTGGGCAACCGCCTCGTGGGTAATTCGCAGTTGATAATCTGCCTTGATTTCAACACTCCCAAGCGGCTTGACAATCTTGCTCCTGTAATTTTAGAGTCAAAGGCCAAGAAGATTCTTATCGACCACCATATAGGCGACGAGAAATTCTGCGACCTGACCATATCCTACGATAAGATGTCGTCAACGTGCGAACTTGTGTGCCGGGCCATTTTGGGCATGAACATGTTCCAGAGTGTAAACAGGAAGTGTGCCGAATGCTTGTATGCAGGCATGATGACCGACACCGGTAACTTTACTTACAATTCAAACGATCCCGACATTTACAATATAATAGCCCTGTTGGTGAAAAAAGGGATAAACAAAGACCGTATATATACGCTTGCCATAAATACGAGTTCGGCCGACCGCTTGCGGTTGATAGGCTATTCGCTTGACCAGAAGATGGAAGTTTATCCCGATTGCGGCGCTGCGCTCATAATTTTGACGAAAGAGGAGCTACAACGGTATAATTATAAGAAAGGCGACACTGAGAGCCTTGTGAACATGCCTTTGCAGATACCCGAAGTGTATTGGTCGGTGTTCATGCGCGAGGATGCCGAGTATGTTAAAATATCGGTTAGGTCGCAGGGTGAGTTTGCGGTCAATACCATTTGTGAAGAGCATTTCAACGGCGGCGGGCATAAAAACGCAGCCGGCGGTGAATTTTATGGTACGGTCGATGAGGCCAGGGCCGAATTTGAAAAAATCATGGAAGAAGTCAAATCAAAACAAGCTGACAATAATACGTCTGAATAAAAACATATATAGATTCTACAACTATGAGAAAAAAAGGTGTTTTAATATTCATGTCGGTGTTGGCGGTAGCGTGCTTATGCGTGACTGTGGCATCGTGTGACAAGAATGAAAGTTATGCCGAGAAGCTCGACAATGAAAGCAAGGCCTCGAATGCCTATCTTTCGGGCTTTGACGTTGTAAACGAGATTCCGGCCGATACGATATTCGAGGAGGGCGAAGATGCCCCGTTTTATCGTATCGAAGAGGAAGGAAATGTGTATATGCAGGTGATAAAAGCCGGAGACCGCGACTCGATGGCTCACACGGGCGACAAGATATTCTTGCGCTTCTCGCGGTTTGACGTGTTGACGTGGCTCGACTATGGGGTAAAGAGCTGGGGGAGCAACTCTTCAAACATGGCATCGACTTCGGCTTATTTTTATTATAACGATTTTTCAAAATCGGCAAGCACGACATGGGGCATCGGCGTTCAGCTGCCGTTGCAGTACGTCGGCATAAACAGTGAAATAAACCTTCTTATAAAGTCTCAGTACGGGCCGAGCGAGGAGATGTCGAGTGTGACGCCTTATCTGTGGAACGTGAGATATTTTAAGAGCGCATTATAGAAAAAGAACTAAATTTTTATTCTAATGTCATTGATTAAATCTATTTCAGGTATCAGAGGCACGATAGGCGGAGCAGCCGGTGACGGGCTTACGCCGCTCGATATAGTCAAGTTTGCCTCGGCTTATGCAACTTTTATCAAGAGAACTACTACCAAGACGAGTAACACGATAGTTGTCGGTCGCGATGCCCGCCTGTCGGGCAAGATGGTTAACGACATAGTGGTCGGCACGCTTGTCGGAATGGGATTTGACGTGGTGGACATAGGCATGGCTACTACTCCGACGACCGAAATTGCCGTAACCGGCGAAAATGCCTGTGGTGGCATCATCATCACGGCATCTCACAACCCGAAGCAGTGGAATGCCTTGAAGTTGCTTAATGAAAACGGCGAATTTCTCAATGACGCTCAAGGAAAAGAAGTGTTGAAGATTGCCGGGGAAGAAGATTTCTCGTATGCCGAAGTTGACAAGCTTGGCCGGGTGTATAGGAATGAAACGTATATGCGCCGGCACATCGACAGCGTGCTTGCTTTGGATCTTGTGGATACCGGAGCCATAAGCAAGGCTAATTTCACGGTTGCAGTCGATGCCGTCAACTCGATAGGCGGAGTTGTGATACCCGAGTTGCTCAAGCGGCTCGGAGTTAAAAATGTAATAAAGTTGTATTGCGACCCTACGGGCAACTTTGGCCATACGCCAGAGCCTATTCCGCAGAACCTTACTGATATTGCCAATCTGATGAAGCAAGGCAAGGCCGACGTGGGATTTGTGGTTGACCCCGACGTTGACCGTTTGGCTATAGTCATGGAGAATGGAGAATTCTTTGTCGAAGAATACACGCTTGTTTCAATCGCAGATTATGTGTTGTCGCAGACTCCCGGCGCAACGGTGTCTAACTTGTCGTCGTCGCGAGCCTTGAGAGACGTGACCGAGGCTCACGGCTGCACATACACGGCAGCAGCGGTGGGAGAGGTGAACGTGGTCACCGAGATGAAGCGCACCGGGGCTGTGATTGGCGGCGAGGGCAATGGCGGAGTGATATATCCCGCGCTGCATTATGGCCGTGATGCGTTGGTGGGTGTTGCCTTGTTCCTAACGTTGTTGGCCAAGTCGGGAAAGAAAGTCAGCGAGCTTAAAAAGGGATATCCGCAATATAGCATAGCCAAGAATAAGATAGAACTTACACCCGAAATCGACGTGGATGCAATATTAAAGGCTATGAAAGAAAAATATGCCGATGAGAAGGTTACCGATATCGATGGCGTGAAAATAGATTTTCCCGATTGTTGGGTGCACCTGCGCAAAAGCAACACCGAGCCAATAATACGCATTTATTCCGAGGCTGATACGATGGAAAAAGCCGAGAAACTCGGAAACGACATTAAGGCTATAATCGAGGGTATGACTAAATAATACAAAAATTATATTTTGAACCTAAAGAATCGGTCACAAGACTTGTACTGCGAGTCGTGTGGCCTTTTTTTGTCGCACGTGCGAGCGGAAAACTTTTTGGCGTTATGGGTAATTGTGGTAACTTTGTGAATAATTATAAATATATATTATGGTTACAAGAGAGTGGACTACCATTAAGGAATATACCGATATTCTGTTTCAGCAATACAAGGGCATTGCCAAGATAACAATCAACAGGCCGAGGGTGTATAATGCCTTTCGCCCGTTGACTAATACAGAGATGCTTGACGCTATGGCTATATGCCGGGAGCGTGCCGACATAGGTGTGGTAATATTGACAGGTGCCGGCGACAAGGCTTTTTGTTCGGGAGGCGACCAAAATTACAAGACGCGTGGCGGCTATAACGATGACTGCGGTGTGCCGCGGCTCAATGTGCTTGATTTGCATAAGGCTATCCGTTCCATCCCCAAGCCGGTAATCGCGATGGTTAATGGTTATGCCATAGGCGGCGGCAACGTGCTTAATGTGGTTTGCGACTTGTCGATAGCCTCTGAGAATGCACGTTTCGGACAAACGGGACCCAAGGTCGGGAGTTTCGACGGCGGTTTCGGCTCGTCATATCTGGCTCGTTGTGTTGGGCAGAAGAAGGCACGTGAAATATGGTACTTGTGCAGGCAATATACAGCTCAAGAAGCTGAAGCAATGGGACTTGTAAACAAGGTTGTGCCGCTCGACCGGCTTGAGGACGAGACCATAGAATGGTGTGAGACGATACTCAAGCGCAGCCCGATGGCCATACGCATGATTAAGCGGTGCTTGAATGCCGAGCTTGACGGCGAACGCGGCCTTATGGAACTTGCCGGTGATGCAACATTGATGTATTACCTTATGGATGAGGCGCAAGAAGGCAAGAATGCGTTCCTTGAAAAGCGCGATCCCGATTTTGAACAGTTCCCTAAATTCCCCGGATAAACGACATGAAAGCTGCTTACGCTAAATACAGGCTCGATTTTATTACCCCGGGTGGCACGTCGCGTGGGGTGCTGACTTACAAGGACACGTATTTCCTTAAGATATGGGAATCCGAGTCGCCTTTGTCGTATGGCATAGGCGAGTGTGCATTGTTTAAGGGCTTGTCGGCCGAGGATGATGATACTTATGAAGCCAAGTTGCAGGAATTGTGCAGGAATATTTCGGCTGACAGGGGTACCGACTTGACAGGTTATTCGTCGATAGCCTTTGGTTTCGAGACGGCGATTCTTGACTTTAGTAATGGCTGTCGGCGAGTGATATATCCGTCGTCGTTTGTCGATGGCGGCTTGCGGATACCCATTAACGGACTTGTGTGGATGGGTACAAAAAATGAGATGAAGGAGCGTATCGAAGAAAAGTTGTCGGCAGGTTTTAAGACTATCAAGATTAAAATCGGGGCGATAGACTTTGATTCGGAGCTTGAATTGATAAAAAGCATACGTTCGCGTTTCCCCGCCGACGTGGTAGAGATAAGAGTTGATGCCAACGGTGCATTCTTGCCACAGAACGTGATGCAACGTTTAGAGGCGTTGTCGCGCTATGACATACATTCTATCGAGCAGCCGATACGTCAGGGACAATGGGAAGAAATGTCAAAGGTGTGCCGTAACACTCCCATACCGGTGGCACTCGACGAGGAGCTGATAGGTGTAGGCAATCCCATGCTGATGATGGAATTGCTTAAAAACATCAGGCCGCAGTATCTCGTGTTGAAGCCTTCGCTTGTGGGCGGGTTCAGTGGCGCAACCGAGTGGCTTAAGATGGCGGCACAGTTTGACATAGGCGCGTGGATAACATCGGCTCTTGAGTCAAACATAGGGTTGAATGCCATTGCTCAGTGGGTGGCAACGTTACAGCCCAAGATTCCGCAAGGACTCGGCACAGGCAAGTTGTTTCACAACAACATTGCGAGTCCGCTTGAGCAGGTAGGGGATTCCGTTTCTTACAATCCGAAGCTTGCATGGCATATACCCGAATTTGAATGGATAGAGTTTTAGAAAGATGAAGATTAAAGTCAATGGCGTCGTGTGCCACAGCATGGCCGATGTGAGGGGCAATGCATCGGGCGCATTTGCCGATTTCGTGGAAGAATATTTTAACGGTAATGAATATGTAACGGCACACACATCGGGCTCGACCGGAGACCCCAAGGCAATAAAGTTGCTGAAAATTGACATGAGAGCCTCGGCTCAAATGACCAACGAGTTCTTTGGCATAGACGAGGCGTCGGTACTGTACCTGCCCTTGTCGCCGACATACATAGCAGGCAAGATGATGATTGTAAGGGCATTGGAGGCTAATGCATCTATATATGAGGAAACTCCGAGCAATAGCCCGCTGTCTTCTTACGAAGGCCCGGCGATAGACATGCTTGCTGTTGTGCCGTCTCAACTGGGATATTTGATAAACACTCCGGGACTGCTCGAAAAGGTAAAAGCCATGATAATAGGAGGTGGCAAGCTGCCCGAGCGTGTGGAACGTTGGCTTGCCGAGCGAGGAGCTAATGCATATAAGACATATGGAATGACCGAAACGTGTAGCCATGTG
>CALUNI010000115.1 GCA_944321905.1 uncultured Muribaculaceae bacterium
GGCCTTCGTGGCTGCCACGTATCATCATCGTCTGTATGATGCACTTTCCGTCGAATTGTTTCAAGTCTTCGATTATTCCCATTGGCAGCACGTTTGGCGATGTCGGGCGGTTAAGCAGCTTGAAGGTGCGGTATATTGCCGAGTCCAATTTCAATATGTTGCGGTCAACTGTTTTCAATGCCTCGGCAACGTCGTGGCGGCCTGCCATGGTGGCGTTGCTTAGGACGCACACTTTGGCTTCGGGGAAATAATGGTTTCGCAGTGTGATGGTGTCATGTACTATCATCTTGAACTCGGGATGCAGCGTAGGCTCTCCGTTTCCCGAGAAAGTAATCACATCGATGCTTGTGCCTTCCTGCTTCAATGCTTTCAGCTTTGCCGAAAGGCGTTTTTTTACTTGTTCACGGTTTGGGATTCCGGTGGTTCCTTGTCCCTGGGCGTTGTACCCGGCTTCGCAATACAGGCAGTCAAACGAGCACACCTTGCCATCGAGAGGCATGAGATTTATTCCGAGCGATGTGCCGAGTCGGCGGCTGTGTATGGGGCCGAAAATTGTTTCGTGAAATAATACAGTCTGCATATGAGTTGTGGTTTGGAACTTGTTTGAATATTGTTCAGAATCTGCCTTGCAAAATGCCGGCAGGCTTTTCATTTTGTTTTCAACATGTTTTCGCAAAGCTCGATGTATTGCCTTGCAATCTTCCTTGCGTCGAATTTTGCGGCTACGGTGTCGTGCAGCGTTTTTCGCTCTATGGCTGCCTTGCTGCCCCATTTAATGCCTTCGGCGATAGCCTCGGGTTCTATTTCTCGGGCTATGTATCCGGTCGATTTGTGTTCTATGATGTCGCCTTGTCCTCCGGCTCCGAACGAAACAGGAATGCAGCCACAAGCCATGCCCTCGACAAGTGTGCCGGGCAGCGTTTCAAACCGGGATGTTGACAATACCATGTCGGCCTGCGTGTATATGTCGGTCAAGGCTTCAAGTCCCGACACCGGGCCTAAGTAGGTATATGGCAGGCACAGGCGGTCGAGCAGCGAGCGGTCGCGTATGTTGCCAAACAGCACGAGGTGCAGGCATCCGGCAAGTTCGGGTTCTGCCTGTTGCAAGTATCGTGTGGCATCGATAAGCAGGTCAAAGCCTTTTATTGCGTCGTCGAGTCGCGCGGCTCCCATTGCTATTACCTTTTTGTCGGTTCCAAGGCCGAGCGAGCCGCCTGCCGTCTGGCGGTCATAGGGGAATCGGTCGGCATCGATGGCGTTGTGTATCACTTGCAATCTGGCATTGTGCAGCAGGCGGCTATCGCGGCAACGTTCTGCAAGCCAATTGCTGACGGCGACAAATTGAATATCGGGATGCACGGTATATAGCTTGTTCTTGCGCGATTGAGTTGCCGTGGAGAGGTCTATCTTTATGCTGTCTAAGAACTGGCATCCCCGGCACACGTGCATGTATCCGTCGCAGGCCAATGCATGGTGGCATATGCCGGTAAACGGCCACATGTCGTGCATGGTCCAGATTACAGGCTTGCCGTTACGGCAGAGCTTGTCGATCGACCGTAACGACATCGCGCCTTGGTTGATCCAATTAAGTATCACCACGTCGGCTTCTTTGACCCATTTGTGCGAGGATATGTCGCGCCCGTGGTTGGCTATGTCAACCTTGAAAAGGTTCTTGCGCGAGAAACCGTTGCGCAAGAATATGTTCCACCGTTCGGCAATGAAGTTGTACTCGTCGGCCAAAGGTCGCGAATATGAAATCACCCACGGGTCGTCGGTACGCTTTTCGAGGACCAACATACGCGCGTCCACGCCCTCAGAACGCAGTGCCTGCATCAGCCGGTGTGTCACTACGGCCGCTCCGCCCGTAGAGTCGCTTTTGTTCACAAGTGCGATTTTCATTGTCTGGTCGTTAATGCCTCAGCGGGGCAAGCATGTCGAGCAAGTCGAGCCTGTCGATTGAGCGCGAGTTTATCAACTCGTCGCGTATGGTTTTCACCACGCGCCTTACGGTCTTGTTGCTGAACACTTGCGACAGGTATGAAAAATATTCGTTAAAAACGTCGTCTATTTCATCGGCTTCGAGTTGGCACAGGGCTTTGCCTTCTTCGCACGAGAGCTTGTAAAGCTTGTGACGCAAAATGTGGTCGATTTCCTTGTGGTCGCCTACCACGTGGCGGCAAATCCCGTCGGCCATGGTCAATGCCATCGACAAGTGGAAATTGTTGAGCATGTTGCGCCATGCGGTCTTTGCCGGCAGTGAAGGATTGTAAAACAAGTAATACTCCGGAGTGAAATTTATGCAATCAAAACCGTCTTCGCCATCGATTGTTATGCCGGTGAACTTGTCGTCGGCGTTGAACAGGGACAGCCCCAAGGCCATTCCTGCCACTCCGTAGCATTTATCTATTTCATCGCGATATTTCATGTTACAGTCCCTTATTTTTCAAAACCTTGGATTTCGTGCTTCACCGGCGGGTAGTCGATGGTGTAATGCAGGCCTCTCGACTCTTTGCGTTCCATAGCTTGGCGCATGATCAAGTAGCCGACGTTGATGATGTTGCGCAATTCGCATATGTCGCGCGATACTTTGCTGGTCTTGAACAAAGCCTCGGTTTCCTCATACAGAATGTCGAGCCGGTTCCATGCGCGTTTAAGGCGCAAGTCGCTACGCACGATGCCAACGTATGTGCTCATTATCTCGCCCACTTCCTTGGCACTTTGTGTTATAAGCACCATCTCTTCGGGATGCTGTGTACCGTGGTCGTCCCATTGCGGGATATCTTCGCGGTAGGAGTAATGCCCGATGTTGGCCATGCTGTGCTTGGCCGCCGCGTCGGCATATACCACGGCCTCGATTAGAGAGTTTGACGCGAGCCTGTTGCCTCCGTGCAAGCCGGTGCATGAGCATTCTCCCACGGCGTATAGGCGTTGTATCGACGAGCAGGCATTGGTGTCCACTTTTATGCCTCCGCACAAGTAGTGTGCCGCGGGAGCCACCGGAATGTAGTCCTTGGTGATGTCGATACCGAGGCTCAGGCACTTTTGGTATATGTTGGGGAAGTGTTCCTTTGTCTGTTCGGGATCTTTATGTGTCACGTCGAGATATACATAGTCGTCGCCGCGAGTCTTCATCTCGTTGTCGATTGCGCGGGCAACGATATCGCGCGGGGCAAGCGACAGTCGCGGGTCGTATTTTTGCATGAATTCCTTGCCGTCGCGAGTCCGCAACACTGCTCCATAGCCGCGCATTGCCTCGGTTATGAGAAATGCCGGGCGGTCGCCGGGATGGTATAGCGCGGTGGGGTGGAACTGTACAAATTCCATGTCTTTAACCGTACCCTTTGCACGGTAAACCATGGCGATTCCGTCGCCTGTTGCCACGAGGGGGTTGGTGGTGTTGCGGTACACCGCGCCTATTCCGCCTGTGGCCATCAATGTGACCTTTGAAAGGAATGTGTCCACTTCGCCGGTTGCGCAGTTAAGTATGTAAGCGCCGTAGCAGGTGATGTCGGGAGTGCGGCGGGTGACAATTTTGCCCAGATGGTGCTGCGTGCATATTTCCACGGCAAAACGGTTTTCAAAAACATCGATATTTGGATGGTACTTCAGTGCCTTTATGAGGCTGTCTTGAATCTCGGCACCGGTATTATCTTTGTGGTGAAGGATGCGGAATTCTGAGTGGCCTCCTTCGCGGTGAAGGTCGAATTCGCCCTTTTCGTTCTTGTCGAAGTCAACGCCCCAGCTTATCAGCTGTTTTATTTGGGAAGGAGCCTCGCGCACCACTTTCTCCACAGCTGCCGGGTCGCTGAGCCAGTCGCCTGCAATCATGGTGTCGCGAATGTGCTTCTCGAAGTTGTCAACCAAAGTGTTCGTTACCGAAGCCACCCCGCCTTGTGCGAGGAATGTGTTGGCTTCTTCAAGGGTTGTCTTGCAAATCAATGCCACCCTTCCGGTCTCTGCGACCTTTAATGCAAAGCTCATACCGGCGATACCAGAACCGATAACGAGATAATCATATTTGTAAACCATAATTCAATGTTTTGAATGCCAGTCGATAATGTAACTTTGGATGTAATGGGCTACAATACGGCTAAGTGTGGTGCGAAATTACAAACAATATGTGACTTAAGAAAAACTTTAATAAAATTTACATCGTTACTTTGCGGCACTTGCTTTTTATAAGCTGTAGTGTGGTGGAGTCGCTTGCGAAAACCGAGTACAGGCCTTGCGGCTCATGGGCGGGGTCGCATGTGAACGGGTCTCCCGGTTGCCACATTTCGTGTCGGGGGTGCGCAAGCCCGCCCCATCCCCAGAAGTTGCATCCCGCGAGCATGTCGTTGTCGCTGAGAAGCCTGAACACAAAGTCGTAATAGGCATCGCGGCCGGTGGTTGCCGTTCCGGGGAGATACGACCTGCCGTCGCGTGGATATCCGAATTCTTCGACGACGAGTGGCTTGCCCGTACCCTTCAATGCCTTATAATGTTCCTCGATATAGGCTTGAGTGGCATTGCAAGCAGTTGCGACACCGCTTTCAACCGAGTCTCGTTCGACCCATTGCCACGTGTGAGGCCAGATATGGATTGTCGCATAGTCTATCTCGGGTTGTGAATGTATGCGGGTCCACAAGTCGATGTCGGTTTCGCAGCCATACTTTCCCTCGCTGCCTGTCGATACAAGGTGGTTAGGGTCGATGCTTTTTATAAGCTTGGCTGTGTTGCTTATCCATGACGCGAGGGAGTCTTTGCCCGCAGTGCTAAATGCGCGAGGCTCGTTGGCCACTTGCCATGCCATGATGGCAGGAGACCGGCTGTATGGATTGCCGGTTATGCTGTTGGTGCGTCCCACGATTTGGCGCACGTGCCGGTAATACATTTGCTTGGCCGAGTCGTCGAGGACGAAATTGCAGGCATAGCCGCAAAATGTTTTCCAATCGACTTCGGTGGGCAGGGGAGCGGTGCCGTGTCCGGCCCATTCGAGGTATGTGCTGTAGCCTCCGCTCCATTCCCAGGAGTTGGTGAGGTATATTACGGCTTTCATTTTACGTTGTTCAAGGCAGAGCAATAGGTAGTCGAGTCCCTGTAGCAACGTGTCGTTATACACTCCGGGGCTTTGTTGCAGTGTAGGTTCGATGTGTGTGCGTATTCCGTGGGGGCCGTCGGCTCCTGCCAGTATCCGCAGGTTGTCGATTCCAAGCGATTGCAGTGAATCGAGTTCGGCTTCGAGTCGCTGCCTGTCGCCTCCCATTCCTTCCGATGCCAGAATGGGCGCGTACCAGAAGTTTGTGCCTATGTATCGGTATGGCTTGCCGTCGATTTCAAAGATTCCGTTATTGACGGTTACAAAACCGTTGGGCGCATGGTTGTCGCCGTCGTTGCCGCATGCCGTAGCCAGAAGTGTTGCCATCAGCATGGCCAATATGTGATATGCCGTGGTTTTCATATATGTGTTATGTGTGACATTTATGCCGGTGCATTAATATGTTGCCTTATGGCAAAGATAGTAAAAAAACGGGGCAGACTCATTGTCCGCCCCGTTTTTCGGTATGTAGGTTGTTAATAATTTGTCCAAGTCACGTTCCACACGCACACGCGGTCGATATTGCCGCCCGATGTGCCAGATGGCGACAGATTGGTGAACTCGATAGAGAAGTCCCCGCTCACGTTGACGGTTTCGTGATGTGTGTAGGCGGTTGTCTTTTCCAAGTTTTCGGTTATCTCGAACGTGTGTACTATAGAGCCGTTCTGCTTGATGTCAACACGGAACGATGAAGTGTTGTCGTTGAACGGGCGGCCATAGTTGAACGTCAGTTCGCCGCAACCGCCGGTGATGGTAGGAGATATGATTTTGCCCACGCGGTCGGTGCGCCCGTTCATGCACGCGGCAAATGCGAATTGCGAGGGTGACCCCGTGGCATATCCTATGAACCCAAACAGTCCGCTTAAAGAATCGTCGGCACCGCTTGTCCCCGACAATATGGCACACCACTCGGCTGTCCATCCGTTTGAAGTCTCATAGCTGCCATAGCTTGATGTGGCCGAACTGCCGTTGAAAGTCTCGAAGTCGGCGCGTGTGCCCGAAATAGGTTCATCCGGTCCCGGGTCGGGTGTAGAACCGCTTGTGCTGCCAAAGTTGAAGTCGTCCAGACCCCAAGTGGCATAGTTTGCATCGGGCGTTGCCTCGTAACAGAATCCTATAAATATAGTTCCCGAGAAGTCGCTCAAGTCGATGTCGCCCGATTCAACCCAGTCGGAGTATCCGCTTGCAGGCGGTGTGGGCCACTGGGCGCGGTCGGTGATGTCGGTGCGTTGTGCGGTCTCCACGTCGTTGCTCGTGAGTACATACACCTTCATTTCGGTAGTCGTCGATTGGTATCCGTTGACTTGGGTGCGGAACGAGAATGCCTTTTCCGAAGCTTTGTTCAAGTCAAGGGCAGGCGTGATGAGCCATATGTTGAAAGGCGGAGTGCCTTGGTATCCCGATACCGAGAGGTAGTAGTTGTTGTCGAATTGGCGAACCCACCAGTCTTGGCCGCCCGACTCTATGACAGTCCAACCGTCGGGTATGCTTCCGCTTTCAAAGTCTTCTGAAAGGCTTGCCACGCCGCCTGTGACTACCGACATGCTGAACTCGCTTGTAGAGCCGCTGTTGCCTGTGAGTCCGTAGGTGCCCATGTATGATTCAAGTGTGCCGCTAACCCATATCTGAGTGCCAAGTACGCCGGGATTGTCGCGCAAGTTGGCCGCACTGCGCAATGCGCTGTTTTGTGGCAACTCCATTACGATGCATTGTGCTATGTCGCGGGTGTCGGCTGTGGCTCCTATGACGAGAGTATTGTCGAGCGTGGTCGGAGCTTCCCACTGGATGTCGTCGTTGCCGCTCACGGTGGTCACCTCGGGAGCTACGGCTCCTACTATGTAGCCCGTAATCCATCCGTCACCGTTGCCCTGCAGCTCTATTGCCTGCTCTATGGTATATGGGTTGGATTTTGTGCCGCTGGTATCGGTGGAGAAACCTATGAGGTCGTCGATGTCGCGTATTACGAGCTGCCAGCCCGTGTTGCCGTAGTATCCGAGTATGCCCACTACGTCACCGGTGCCCAACGGCAGTATGTCGGGTTGGAAGCTTGCATAATTGCTGTTTCGCATCACTATTTCGTTTCCGTTTTCATCGGTCAACGTGCGGCTTGTGCTTGTCTCCGAATCAGAGAAAGTGGTTTCTCCGTCGGCCTCTTCAAACTTGACGTTGTTGATGCGAACCAGTTGTCCC
>CALUNI010000116.1 GCA_944321905.1 uncultured Muribaculaceae bacterium
CATAGAGAAGAATGGCACGTTGGCCTCGCCTGCCACCGCCTTTGCAAGCAATGTCTTGCCCGTACCCGGAGGGCCGACGAGCAAAGCTCCCTTGGGAATCTTACCGCCCAACTCGGTATATTTTTGCGGAGTCTTTAAGAAATCGACAATTTCGGCCACTTCGGTTTTTGCCTCTTGTAGCCCGGCCACGTCGTTGAATGTGACACGGGTGCTGTTGTCCTTGTCAAACAGTTTTGCCCGTGACTTGCCGACATTGAACACTCCACCGCCGGCGCCACCGCCGCTTCCCGACATGCGCCGCATGAAGAAGTACCACAGTGCCACGAGCAGCAATATCGGCCACAGGCTCCACAAGAATCCCCCGAAGTCGCTTCCTTCTTCATAGTTCACATTACCGTTGAATACTCCGTCGGCCTGCCATTGGTCGATTTTTTCCTGTATCTTGTCGTTTGACGGAATTTGGGTCACGATACGCGCTTTCGATGTCGTTGACTGCTTGTAGCCTTGAAATTCGCTTTGGGCTACAGAGTCGGTCAGCGTACCTTCGGCAATGCGTTTGTTGCTTATCACGACGATGTCGCTCACTTTGCCCTCTTGCACGTATTTTTCAAAATCGGTCCAACTGACTTCTTTGGTGTAACTTTCGTTGTTCACCATGTATAGGCCGATTAAGACGGCCAAGATGATTGCATATAGCCAAAATATGTTAAATTTCGGCATCTTTATTTTCGGGACCTCTTTGTTGGGTTGGTTGTTCATAATCGAGTCAAATTGTTATTGATGGTTAGTCCAAGTCGGGAACTTCGGTAATTGCGGCATCGCTCCACAACTGTTCGAGGTTGTAGCGTTCCCGGTATTCGGGTAAGAATACATGAACATAAATCGTGCCATAGTCAATCACGATCCATTGCGAGTTCTCATACCCGTCGTAGTTGAAAGGTTTGACGCTTATTTTTTCGCGCACATATTCGCGTATGCTGTCGGCGATTGACGAGACGTGCATTGTGGATGTTCCTTGGCATATTATAAAATTTTGTGTGGCAACATTTTCTATGCCGCTCAAGTCAACCAATGTGATTTTCTTTCCTTTTCGTTCTTGGATACCCTCGATGATAGAATCTAATAATTGATTTTGTCCTGTCATATATATTGTTATAGTACAAATTATCGTGCAAAGTTACTATATAGCAGTCGTAAAACAATAATCAGCGTCTTTAAAAAATGTTTTTTGTCGTTTGCTAAGGTTTATGATGGGCAAAGGAGTGTATGTGCGTGTGTTCGCTCCTTTGCCGCATTTTTTGTAAATTTGCAATCGAGATAATCTGAATGAGATGAATAAATGTTTTTGTGCCATAAGTTGCGCCGTTGCATTAGCTGCAATGATGGTTGCTTGTGGCAATAAAGATGACGTGAGGCAATTTGACGAGGTTGTGGAGCGAGCCGAGACCGCCGCTGCCAAAGTGGTGGAGGCCGACTCGGCGGGACTGATGGAATTGCAGGATTGCATACTTAGGGCAAAGGCCGTGCAAAGCGAATACGTGTTGCTTGGCGACACCGTGGCTGCCGACACATTCGATGCTTGCTTCCGCCGGTATGTAACGGAGCTTAATCCACAGCTTGCCGAAGAAATGTTTTAACTTGAGTTGCAACGATGAGGCAGATATTGACGTTAATGGTTGCTGCGACCTCGTTGCTTGCATGGGCAACGAGTTGTGGCAGTGGCAAGCCCGATACGGCCGAGGCCGCGTGCCTTGCCGAGCGACTTGAATGCTCGCTCGCCGAGGGCGACAGCTTGGTTGCCACGGTTGGAGCCATAGAAGAGTGGATTGGCGCTATGGATGTCGTTCAAGCCGTTGAGGCTCGCCGACTGCTTATGAAGCGCAGTGGCGAATGTGGAATTAGAACGCGAGCCGTGATGATGACCGTGCTCAATAACGCCTATTGGACAGGTTGGGAATTGTCGAAAGAATGTTGTGACAGCATACTGGGCGGGTCGGCCGACTTGACGAAAGCCGAGCTTTTAGAGCCGATGCAGGCGGCAAGGCTGGCATACTTGGCGCGTGGCCGACGCGGAGAGTGTGCACGTTTCGACCTCGCTTTTCAAGACTATATCGACCGTCTGCCTATTGTGCAACAGATGCGCGTGTATGCACGGGTGTCGAGCGTGGAGCGCATAGCCGAGGCCATAAACGACCTTTCGCAGAACGACCCGGTAAGGGCAAACGAAGCCGTTGCGGCGTTAAGGCAGGTGCTCGGCAAGGATGAATTTGACGAATTAGCTAATATTGTTAAAGGATATGTTGAAATTTGAAGAATACGTAGAAATGGCAAACCGTGCCGTGGCAGCCATCGAGTATCCGGCTCAACCGTCGGGCTTGTATGAGCCTGTTGCCTATGCCATGTCGCTTGGTGGCAAACGGTTACGCCCGGTGTTGGCGTTGATGGCATGTGACGCGTTTGCAGGGAGTCCCGACAGGGCAATAGATGCCGCCGTCGGGATAGAGCTTTACCATAATTTCACGCTGTTGCACGACGATGTGATGGACCGTGCCGACATGCGGCGCGGTCATCCTACCGTGCATGTGAAATGGAACGAGAACACGGCTATCTTGTCGGGCGATGCCATGCTCACCATGGCCGGGCAATATATGGCGCGGACTCCGGCCGATGTGCTGCCCCGGGTGCTTGACGTGTTTAACCGCACGGCGATGGAAGTATATGAAGGGCAGCAATACGACGTTGACTTTGAGAGCCGCAACGATGTGAGCGAGGATGAATATATCGGCATGATACGCTTGAAGACGAGCGTGCTGTTGGGATGTGCCTGCAAGGTAGGGGCGTTGATTGGCGGTGCCGACATGCCGGCTGCCGATGCACTTTACAATTATGGGTGCGATCTTGGACTTGCTTTCCAGTTGCAAGACGACTGGCTCGACGTGTATGGCGACCCGGAGACCTTCGGTAAGGAGATTGGTGGCGACATAGCCAATAACAAGAAGACTTACATGCTGATAAATGCGATAGCGTCGGCTTCGGGTGATGATGCCAAGGAACTTGATCGTTGGCTTGCCGATAACGAACCGTCGCACCGTGCCGGGAAGATTGCCGGCGTGCGCGGGGTATATGACCGCCTCGGCATATCCGAGAAGGCCGAGAAGGCCATAGCCCGCTACACGTGGCAGTCGCTCGAATGGCTCGATTCGGTCAAGATGGACGAAGATGCCGTTGTCGCGTTTCGCGATTTTGCAACAATGTTGTTGAGTCGTAAGAAATGATCGACACGCACACTCATATCTATCTGCCCGAGTTTGACGGCGACCGTGACGAGGTAATGGCTCGCGCTTTGAGCGCGGGCGTGAGGCATATGGTGCTGCCAAATGTGGATTGCAGCACGGTTGAGCCTATGTATAGGCTGCACGGGAGTTACAAAGACTGCACATCGATGGCAATGGGCTTGCATCCGACTGAGGTCGGGGCCGATTACGGAAATGCTCTTGACGAGATTGCAAGTCGGCTCGACGATTGCCGTTTCGTGGGTATAGGTGAAATAGGCATAGACATGTATTGGGACAAGACTTACCGCACGGAGCAGATGGATGCCTTTGCCGAACAGATAAGGTGGGCACTTGAGCGTGACTTGCCGATTATCATACATTGTCGCGACGGACTCAACGAGGTGCTTGAAGTATTCGACCGCTTCGACCGTCTGCCATGCGGGGTATTCCACAGCTTTGGCGGCTCGGTCGATGACGTGAAGCGGATACGCAGGTATGGCGACTTCTATTTCGGTATAAATGGCGTGGTTACGTTCAAGAAGTCGCAGGTGCCTGCCGTGCTGCCCGAGATAGGGCTTGGCCGCATCTTGCTCGAAACCGATTCGCCCTATTTGTCGCCGGCGCCGTTCCGCGGTCGCCGTAACGAGAGCAGCCGCATACCACTCATAGCCGAGTGCGTGGCTCGAATACTGGATGTGCCTGCGGAACAAGTGTCGGAGACGACCGACGCATCGGCGCAAGACCTGTTTAAATTAAATATAAAACAACAGATATAGAAATGAAACGTAAAGCATTATTGATGATTATGATTGCATATGCCACGGCGTGGGTTGCATCGTCGTGCAACCGTGGCGGCGGCAATGCCGGGGAGAAAGAAAATGTCGCATTGCCGGTGGCAACGGCTGTGTGTGACGGAGTTACATCGCTCGAAATTGACTCGGTGACGACGCTTGTCACGCTTCGCGACAACGCTTCGCCCAAGACGCAGCCCAACAGCCTGTTTTATGGCAAAGACCGAAAAGACTCGGTAAAGGTGGAACGGTTGTCGCCGAGTGGCGAAGTGGCAACGACAATCCATGCATTTCTTGTCAAGAAGGATAACAAGCTCGTGCTTTTCGATACCGGCGTGGGTAGCGAGAACGGCGGCATGATGCTTGCCAGGCTTGACTCGGCAGGATTTGGCCCCGAGAATGTGGATTATATAATATTAACCCATTGTCATGGCGACCATATAGGCGGTTTGCTACGTGGTGATAGTGCTGTGTTTACGCGTGCCGAGGTTTTTGTGCCGCAGGTTGAATACAACTATTGGGCAACGCAGTCGGGCGACAACGGATTGCTCGCCATGAAGGCTCTCGGCGCATATGGCGACAGGCTGCACCAGTTCCTTTATACCGACACTGCCGCCTTGCCGCTTGGGATACGGGCAATGGCTGCCGTCGGCCATACACCGGGGCATACGACATATAAAGTTGGTGGTCGCTTGATGATTGCAGGCGACCTGATACACGGTTATGACTTGCAGAAGCAAGATTTGAACATATCGCCGTCTTATGACATTAATCCCGAGCAAGCAGCCGAGTCTCGCAAGTTCTTCATGCAATTTGCCAAGAACAAGCACATGGTAATAGCCGGAATGCACCTGCCCGGCAACGGAGTACTCATAGAGGCGGAATAATTTTAACATCCCGTTTAATTTTTAAGCCTTATAAATAATACTAACATCACCATAAGGTTGATTCAGCAAACGGTGGGCAGTGGCAGCAAATGTTGGAACATTGCCCACCGTAATTTATTTTTGTGCGCCTGCAAGAACAGCCGCGGAGAGGCAATACTATGTTTAAAGCGCAGCCTGCGGAAAGACAGACATATACACTAATCGGCTTCGGGGATGCCGAACTTAAGCTGTTGCAATAGTTCGGCATTCTCGAAGCCGTATTTTAGGGGGTGGAGCTGGATACCGCAGGTTGCGTTCGTTGCTGCTCTCACCACCCGTGTTAAGCATAGTTTTGCCTCGGATTTAATATGTGATTCAGATGTGCATATTTATTTTTGACTTGATGTCGGCCGGAATGGTTGACTTGTTGACCATAATGCTCATGGTCTTGGCAAGCAAATATGATTCTGATACATAGAAGAAACCTCCATACAGCTGATTGGTGTTCCAAGAGTTCTGAACCTTGTAATAACGCTTGCCGTTTTGGTCGGTTGCAAGCCCGACGATAACCATGCCGTGGTCGTCGGTGGTGAGTTGGCGGTCAAACATTTCTTGCCTTGACTCTTGCGTCACTTCTATTTCTTCAACAGGACCTTTTATATCCTTGGCTATTTCCTTGCGCTTGCCGTCGCTAATTTGAGCCCATTCGTTGC
The DNA here is from genome assembly GCA_944321905.1 of uncultured Muribaculaceae bacterium. Lineage (GTDB taxonomy): Bacteria > Bacteroidota > Bacteroidia > Bacteroidales > Muribaculaceae > Avimuribaculum. The sequence continues at coordinate 5,646 of CALUNI010000116.1, forward strand.
GCTCTTCTTCGGTCATCTCGGCTTCGGTCTTTTCTTTGGGCATAAGCGCAAATCCGCGGCGGAAGTTGAACCCGTCTTCACTCACGTCGGCAGCCCACAGCACGGCGTGTCCGTTGTTGAGCGAATTGTCGATTACGGCCTTAAGCTCGTCAAGTTGCACGTTCATATACAATCCAAACAGCCAGTTGTCGGGAACTTCAAGCACAAATGGTTGGTAGAATGGATGGTGCGTAAACGATGTCAGAGCCACGTAATTGTCAAGGTCGAGATTAAGCGACTCGGCATATGATTGCGGAGTGTAAGTCTTTCCGTTATACGTGAATGTCTCAGGCACCTTGCCAAAGTAAGCATCGAGTATGCCCTTGAATCCTTCAAACCATGCGGTTGATAATTTTTTGCCACGGTACACGCTTTTTAGGTAGGCCGTGAGGGCTGCGACCATTTCTGAATGGTCGTGCGAGTCCTCGCCGTAATTCATGCCCGGATATGCCTCTTCGGGCATTGCTCCATATTTGCGTATGATGTAAGGCACGTCGAGCAGTCCGCCGCCTTCTGAGAAGTTTACTTGCCCGTACATGCGTATGAACCGCAGTGCTTTTTCTTCGTAGCACATACGCACGGTGTACATTTCCGACAGGTCTATTTCGCGGTTTTGGCTACCGATGATTTCGCTTTCGAGGAACGTGTCGCCCGAGAAGCACCAACATGTGCCCGACTGGTTCTGGTCGCGTACAGGTGTGGTTTTAACGACTACCACGTCTGTGAATTTGAAGCCGGTGCTGTCGGGGATTACGACCCCGTTGTCATCGGCCAAGGCTTGACCGGCAGAGCATAGCGTGGCTACTGCCAATCCGAGAAATTTGATTGATTTTTTCATATAAAGTGTTTTGATGTTTAAATTTTGATGCAAAATTACGCAAAAACTAAGAAATAAGCTAATAGTAGGGTGGCATTGGGTAGCAAAAAAGCAAGGGAAGCCGCAATGCTGCCGGCAACCCTTGCTTTTGTATCGGTGGTAATTGTGCGTGTGCGTTTATCTGATGAACAGCAATTCGCGGTACTTGGGAAGCGTCCACATCTCGTCGTCAATCATCAGTTCGAGCTTATCGATGTGATATCGAATCTCGTCGAATAGCGGTGCGACCGTGTCGTGGTACGTTACGGCTTTCTCGCGCGTGTTGTCTATCTTGTTTGCCACTTTGCGGGCATCTACCATCTGTTTCACCTTTTCGCGGATTACTGCCATGTGCTCGGCAATCTTCTCGATCGATTGCATCTCGCTTGCTGCAAGCTTGTCGAACTTGTCGGCGGGGAATAGAGCCTGTACCTTCGACACGTGGTCGAGCAGTACCGACTGGTAGCGTGTGGCCACAGGCAGCACATGGTTGATTGCAAGGTCGCCGAGAACGCGAGCCTCGATTTGTATCTTTTTGGTGTATATTTCCCACTTCACCTCGTTGCGAGCTTCAAGTTCTACCTTTGAGAACACGCCTGTGCGCTTGAACATATCAACGCTTTCGGGCTTGAGGTAAGCGTCGAAGATGACGGGAACCGATGTCTCGCAGTCGAGTCCGCGCCGGGCGGCTTCGGCTTT
>CALUNI010000117.1 GCA_944321905.1 uncultured Muribaculaceae bacterium
GCTGCAACAGAGGAACTTATGACAATACCGGGCATGAAGATTTATGGAACCTCGGCCGGCAAGGAAGGCATGATTTCTTTCCTTGTAGATGGAATACATCATTATGACATGGGTATGCTGCTCGACAAGATGGGCGTGGCCGTGCGCACTGGGCATCATTGCGCCCAACCGCTGATGTCGTCGCTTGGCATCGAGGGTACGGTAAGGGCTTCGTTTGCCGTATATAACACGCTTGACGAAGTTGACCGCTTTGTCAATGCCGTAAAACGCGTCGCCGCCATGTTTCATAAATCATGACGGCGACATATGACAATATGCGGTTATGTGTGTCGGCTGCCGTTAGTCGTTAGAACGGTGTATGTTTTCGTGGCTTGAGCCATGTGTGGCGACATTCTTTGGCGAGCCACTGTATGATATTTCGCCCGAACCGTTGGCGGTGGCGTTAATTTCCTTGGTGGCATAACACTCGATATCGCCCGAACCCGATACTGTAGCAACAACGTTGTCGGCAATCAGCTCGTTGGCTGTTAAGTAGCCAGATGCTTCGGTCGTCAGAGTGGCATTATTTGTTTTTCCCGTAAGGCCTATGTCGCCCGAGCCACACAGAGATGCCACAACGTTGTTTGCATTGATGGCATTGCATTCTATGTCGCCCGAACCCGTCAAGCAAGTTGTCAGTGATGTGGCTTTTGCTGCTTCGGTCATGATTTCGCCTGAGCCGTTCACGTTTATGTTGCCGTTGCCGAACTCTAATGTTTTTGTCATGATTTCACCCGAACCGTTGACAGTCAGGGCTAATGTTTGAGCCTTTACAAACGAGTCAAGGGTTATTTCGCCCGAACCGTTGACTGTGGCATCCAATGACTTGCATTCGATGTTTTTTGTCCATATCTCGCCCGAGCCGTTTATTGTGGCCGATATCTCCTTGTCGGGAGCGTTCAGCCTCGATTCTATCGAGATTTCGCCCGAGCCGTTAACGGTGTATTGGGTTACGGCAGGTGCGACTACATAGACTTCCACATAGGTCGATCCCTTGATTTGGGTGCCGTCTTTGTATTTTATGGTCAATGTGTTGTCTGAGACTTTGGTCTCTACAAGGGGAACGATGTTGTCGGAACCGACTATTCTGGCCGATGGCGTGTTGCCGGTTTCATAGGTAACGTCTATCGAGCCGCTCAATGCAATGGCATCGAAGTTGCTCAACGAGACATCCTTTGTGATTTCATTGTTACTGGGCTTAATGGGCGTTGCCGAAGACTTGCATGCCGTGGAAGCCAATAATGCCAGACATATGGCAGACAAAACTGGTCTTTTACTTATTTTAAACATAATAGTTAGGTTTTTGTTATTAGATGCGCTAAATGTATCAAAAAAGTTGCAATATGACAAAAAAATTAACCCGATGTACCAACTACATATTTTATCTTCGTATTTTTGTGCTATAATAAAATAAAAAAGAAAAGATATGAAATCATTTTTTAAACAGACATTGTTGTTTGCCTCTATCGTGCTTGTCTCGATTTCGGGCGACGCTCAAATTTTATGGAAGATTTCGGGCAACGGGATAAAAGAGTCGTATGTGCTTGGCACTCATCATGTGGCACCGACTACTATACTCGATGGCATATCGGGATTTGAAGGTGCATTTGCAGCTTGCAAACAATTATACGGAGAAATAGACATGGGATCGGCGACGCAAGAAATAATGATGCAGGCGCAGAAATATATGGTTGCTCCCGGTGATAGCACACTTAGCAGAGTGCTTACTGCCGATGAGATGAAGCTTGTGGACTCGGCGACACAGAAATACTTCCACATGCCGGCGGCACAGTTTGATATGCTAAAGCCGGCAGCCTTGAGTACGCAAATAGTCGTGATGCAAGCTGCCGAAGTGTTCAAGGACTTCGACCCTGCAAAGCAGATTGATGCCGTCTTGCAGCAAAAGGCCAAGGAAAAAAATATGTCGGTGAAGGGTTTTGAGACCGCAGAATATCAATTGCAGGTGTTGTTTGGCGAACCGATATCGTCACAGGCGAAAGACTTGATGAAGTTGCTGAAAGACGAGGCTATGTATAAGGAATATTCGCGCATGTTGGCCGACATGTATGCACGACAAGATCTCGATGGCATGAACGAGATGCTGAATAATCCCGAGCTTGGCATGTCGGAGTATGAGCTTGAGGTGCTTATCAACGGGCGAAACGCCGCATGGATGGAGCAACTTAAGTCTATATTGCCACAAGAGCCAACGTTCATTGTCGTAGGTGCAGGCCACCTGCCCGGAGATAAAGGTTTGCTCTCGCTATTGCGCAAGGCCGGTTATACTGTTACGCCGGTAAACTAATCCACTATGTGGAAGCTGATACAGCATATTGTGCCATTGTTGGCTTTGGGCATGTTTGCGGCGTGCGGCAGCGAGAGCGAGCAGGAAGTGTATTCTCAATTTGTACATTTCCCGGGCGGTGAATGGTGCCGGGAGGAGCCGTGCTACTTCAAGCCGTGCGTTGCCGGAGACAAATTTGGAGTCAAGTTGTCGGTAATGCACGGAAGCGAGTATGAATATGCCGATATAGTTTTGACGATGGATGTTGTCAGTGGTGACACATTGGCATTGCGCAAAAATGTCATGCTGCCACTTATTGACGACAATGGGAACTGGACGAGTGACGGGTTTGGCTCGGTATATCAGTACCGGGTGCCGGTTGCCGACGGCGTGAGGCTAGATTCGACATCGGTAATACTTTTATGGCAATCGATGAGTTGTGACACCTTGCGTCACATTTCAAGAGTGGGAATAGACATAACGAAAATAAAGACAGATGATTATTGATGAAAACGTGGATTCCATAATATTTGACATGGATGGAACATTGTGGAATGCTACCGACTCGTATGCCGCGATATGGAATCGTTGCTTCGACGACAATGGCATAGACATACACGTGACCGGCGAGGAGCTTGTCCCATATATGGGTAAGCCGTTGGACGTAATAGTTGACGGGATAACTAATGGCAGGGTAGGACAATGCTTCGACAAGGCAAAGTATGTTGCTGATCTTGCCCGGGTTGAAGATGAAATGATGCTTGCCCTCGGAGGAAAACTGTATGCAGGTGTGTATGAGGGGCTTGAACGGCTGTCGAGGCATTACAAGCTGTTCATGTTGAGCAATTGCGGACGTAACGGATTGCATAATTTCATGCAGTTCACGCATACTGCAGACTTTTTCTCGGGTTCGGTTTCATATGGAGAGAATCCTGTGCCTAAAAGCGAGAACATAAAACGTCTGGCTACGCACTATGGATTGAAAAGGCCTGTATATGTGGGTGACACGCAAGGCGACTGTGACGAGACTCACCGTGCAGGCATAACTTTTGTTTATGTAAGATATGGATTCGGGTACTGCCAAGATTATGACATGGCTTTTGACAGTTTTGCTGATCTGACCGAATTTTTTGTCGAATTAAAAAATGATGCAGATATATGATTGATATAATCTCAGTTACTGACAAGGAAGAAATGGCGAGGCGCACGGCTCGAATTGCCGAAGCTCTGTCGGCAAACGGTATTGACGCTATGCTGTTGTCAAGTTTTGCTAATTTGTATTATGCAACCGGACGGGTGTATTGCGGATATGCCTACATCACGGCATCGGGCGAAGCATATTACTTTGTAAAACGCCCTGTCGGGTTGGATGGCAGTAATGTGGTTTATATTCGCAAGCCCGAACAGATGGCCGAGACACTGGCGGCGAATATGCCAAAGACGCTTGCGCTCGAATTGGGCATTGCATCTTATAATGCGATAGAGCGGCTGAAAAAAGTGTTTGATGGCACGGCTGTGACCGATGCCACGCCTATAATGTGCAAGGTTCGCTCGGTCAAGAGTGAATTTGAAATATCGAAGTTGAAAGAGTGTGGCATACACCATGTGGAATCTTATGGGAGAATAAAGAAGATGTACCATGAGGGTATGACTGACATAGAGTTGCAGATCGAGATAGAGCGGATACTTCGCGATGAGGGGTGCCTGGGGCAATTCCGCATTGCGGGCGACACAATGGAACTTTTCATGGGAAATGTGTTGTGTGGGCGTAATGCCGAGGTGCCGTCTCCTTATGATTTTGCCATGGGGGGCGAAGGACTCGACGCGTCTTTGCCTGTTGGTGCTAACGGTACTATCATTAAGCCGGGAAATGCTGTGATGGTTGACATGTGTGGCAACTTTAATGGCTACATGACCGACATGACTCGTGTGTATCGAGTGGGTAATATAACGCCTTTGGCCGAAAGGGCGCACCAACTCTCGATTGACATCCATCACCGTCTTGCCAAAATGGCATTGCCCGGCGTGGAAGCCAAGTCATTATATGAAGAAGCTGTGAAGATGGTGAAAGATGCAGGTCTTGAAGAATACTTCATGGGATTGAGGCAAAAGGCCGGTTTTATCGGGCATGGCGTAGGCATCGAGGTTAACGAATTGCCGGTAATTGCACCGCGCAGCCGCGATGTGCTTGAGCTTGGGAATGTGATAGCACTTGAGCCTAAGTTCGTGATTCCGCAGGTTGGCGCGGTAGGTATAGAAAATACTTATGTCGTGCGTCGTGACGGCCTTGAATGCTTGACCAATGCCCCCGAAGAAATAGTCGAGTTATATTGATGGCAGGTTTTAACTGCATTGAATCCTATTGCCTCACTGCTTGGCAGCATTATGATTTCCGGCCAATGCAGTGAGGTTCTTATTGTCGCGGTGTTGCGGCTTTCACGAAAAGGTAATGTGGCATGTCTGCCCCGCGGTAATGCTTAATGCATATTTTGCCGGTATTCGTCATGCCGTTCCTAAGTGCGACTTTTTGTGAAGGAATGTTAGTGTCGCGGATTATCGAACACACCTCTTTCGCATTTAATACGTTAAAGGCATACTCCATGCAGGCTTTTGCCGCTTCGGTGGCATATCCTTTGTGCCAATAGGCATGTTGGAACAGGTATCCGACTTCAAGTAACCGCGAGCCTTCCCATGTTTGTAACGTAAGTCCGCATTGGCCAATCATTTCATTGGTGCTGCGAAGTATCACTGCCCATAGCCCAATCCCAAGCTGTTTATATCTGAGCAGTTGGTTCTCAAGCCATTCGTATGTTTCTTTGTCGGAGAAGGTTCCGTTGTAGGCATACATTACTTTTTCATCTTGCAATATCTTGCACAAGGCGGGATAGTCGCGGTGTGTCATTTCTCGTAAGTATAGTCGTTCGGTCTCTAATATCATGTTGTATAGGGTGCGAGAGGTTTATCGTTACGTTTGTGGCTCATTTTGGAGTGCAATGCAAATATAATGTTTTATGAGCAGAATGGCACGAAATATGCAAATATACGGCATAATTATTGTTTATCGTTACAGGTGCGTTTAGGTGCGGTAAATAAGGTGACGAAAAGTTAAATTTATATTGGTGGCATTAAAGGTCGTTGTTTGTTTAATTAGCTGAAATATAGAGGTATATACGTGTAAATGACGTGTCTGCCATTTTTGGAGGCTTCATTGCGTTTGCAGTTGTTTTGTTAAAGCTGTGTGCGAGAGTAGTATTTTTTACTAACTTTGTAAATCCAAAGATATGAAAATGAAGTTTGTTGTAACTAAAATATTATTTTTTGCAATTGCAATTGTGGCGTTGATGATTCCGGCATCGGTGCAGGGGCAAATGCTCGACACGCGCAAGCAGGGAACTGTCATCGAGCAATTGCAGCAATCGGCTTTGTATAATCCTGTCGATTCGGCGGTATTGGCCGTGACCGACTACATGAGCGTTTATCGTAGCACCTGTTTTTGGAAGGAGGGTCTAAAGGGCAGTTTCGAGAGCCGTGACAGTGTGGCTACAAGCAATCTGATAAAGGAGATGCTTAATTTCGCGGAATCATTCACCGGAACCCGTTACCGCAGGGGTGCCAACGGTCCCAAAGCTTTTGATTGCTCCGGTTTTACGAGTTATGTGTTTGGCGAATTCGGCTATACGCTAAACCGTGTGTCGCGTCAGCAAATATATGATGGCAAACAGGTGTCGCAAGACGAGCTGAGACCGGGCGACCTTGTGTTTTTTAACGGACGCTCCGTCAATAAGACAATAGGGCATGTGGGAATAGTGACCGAGGTTGACAGTGCCGGTTCGGGTTTTCGCTTTATTCACGCAAGCACGTCGCAAGGCGTTTGTGTCAGCAAATATCCCGAAGAGGTTTATTATGAGAAGCGGTATATGGGAGCATGCCGCCCAATACAAAAGTAATAATCAGTTTTTAAGACAGATATGAAAGGCGCACCCTATGCAGGGTGCGCCTTTTTTATGGAGATGCGCTTTTTTTGTGCAGCTCTCCTTTTGTCATGTATTATGGTGTGTATATGGCATTTTGTAATAAAAATAGAGATTTGTTTTGCATAATGATAAATTATTTATATCTTTGTTGGCAAATAAGGAGCAAAGATTGTTTTGGGTTGAAAAAAGTCTTTTCCTATTATGAAAAAACTCTTTTTAAGATGTGCTGCTATAGGGCGCATCTTTTTTGTGGGCTGCAGGCAGCCAAATGCCAAACCATTCAAATTATGCAAGAACTTCTTGCGCAAATTCAGAATGTAGCCAAAACAGTAGCAGGGTGCATATTGAGAACATGGACAACGCCCGAAGAAAAGTATGACGTTCGTTGTCTGAACGAAGATGTGTAACGGTTTTGTCGTTAGTAATGTTTTGTGGATTTTCCATCTTGCTGACAGGCTCTGAAATAGAAGTGATAGCAAGGGGCGGATTCTGTATCGTACCACTTATTTTGGTGGTATATATTTTATTAGTGGTATATAAACCTAAACTTTAGCCCTCATAAACACAGAGGTAAGCATTTCACGGTTCTTTGCGCATTCTCTATTGTAATAAATCTCCACGCTGCTGCCTGCGGCATTTGCCATATACGATATTGTGAATCCGTTATTGATGGCAATTGTGATGGCCGTGCGTCGGAATACATAAGCGTACAAATTGCGGAGCACCCCGAAAAAGGTGATATTCCTCACATGGGAAGAACTGAACCAACTCAAAAACTATCAGATACCCGAAACGAAGCAATATCTGGAACGGGTGAGGGATGT
>CALUNI010000118.1 GCA_944321905.1 uncultured Muribaculaceae bacterium
AGGATACCCAGTGTGAAGAACAGGTTGAGCAGGATGCCGATGTTGGCAATCATACCGGGACCGAAACCATACATGGCAACCAGGAACACCATCAATATAATTAATGCTACAACGAATGAAATCATGCCGGCTTCGATAGCCTCTTGTCCTAAAGAGGGACCGATAACGCTCTCGCTGACGATGTTGACTTTTGCCACCATTTTGCCGCTCCTGAGAACGTTGGCCAAGTCGGCCGCTTCTTCAACCGAGAAGCTGCCGGTAATTTGAGAATTACCGCCTTCGATTACGCTGTTAACATTAGGATATGAATAGACGTTGTTGTCAAGAACGATTGCGACCGAACGGTTAAGGTTTTGTTCGGTAATACGAGCCCAACGGCGAGCACCCTCGTCATTCATCGACATCGAAACGACGTTCCCTTGCAGTTGCTCATAGTTGCTCGAAGCGTCGGTTATCACGCTACCGTCGAGAACTGGTTTCCCTTGTACTGTTTTTAATGCGATAAGGTTGTAGTACAGACCCTTTTCATCTATTGCCTTTACAGTCCAGCAAGGCTTTAAATTGGTAGGCAAGAATCGGTGAGCGGTAGCCGAATTGAATATGCGGTTAACGGAGGCTGTGTCAAGCACGTTTACACGACCGATTATAGGGCCGCCTACTGCACCCGTCTGCCAACCCAATATCTGTGATACCGTCTTATGCGTGTTTGTGGTGTCGGCAGCGTTGGCAGCGTCGATTTGTTGTGCGAATTGAGCCAGAGACTGTTGCAGTTCCTGCAAAGTGTAGGTTTCATAAAATTCGAGATTGGCAGTACCTTGCAGCAACTTGCGCATACGCTCGGGTTCTTTAACGCCCGGCATTTCAAGTTGGATGCGTCCGGTGCTTTCCAATTCTTGAATATTGGGAGAAACTACACCGAAGCGGTCGATACGGGTAGCAAGCACGTTGCGAGAGTTGCGCACCATGGCTTTAACCTCGTCTTGTAGGATGGCTTCAACTTGTTCGTTTGAGTCGCTCGATTTTACCCTTTCTACGTTGCGGAATATTTGAGCCAAGCTCCCCTCGGGGGCGATGCGCTGATATTCACGGCAGAATGCTGCCACGTAATCTTTGTCGTTGCGGTGCAACGAGTCGGTAATGGCGATTGCCTGGTTGAACTTGGGGTCGGGGTTCTCGTTAGAGAGAGCCTTGAGAATGTCGGGCACAGAGATTTGCAGTGTCACATTCATACCACCTTTAAGGTCAAGGCCAAGGCCGACCTCCATTTCGCGAGCTTGTTGGAAAGTGTAGTATCCGAGATACACCTTTTCCGTTTCGATTGAGTCAAGGTATGCGTTGTAGTATGTCTTGTAGGTGTTATCTGCCACATTGTCTGTCTTAGCCATTGCGGTCGCGTATTCGGCGGCCTTTCCTTCGTAATGGCGAGTAACAAATGTAAATGACAAATAGAATACACATACAAGCAACAGCAAGACAGTCAATACCTTAATAAAACCTTTACTTTGCATGTGTTGTTGTTAGTTAATTATTATTTTTGTTAAAATTTATTCCGTACATTTTCAGCTTGCAAATATACAACAAAACATCAAAGTTTGAAATTTTTATTACGTGTTTTACGGATTATCAATTGCAAAAAAACTTTTAGAACATGTTTGAAATTTTCAATATTAAAGTTTTGGACGAATTCTTTGGTAAATCGGGTCGTGCTATGAATAGGCATTAAATTATGCAAGTTCAGACTGGTGTATTAGTAAATTTTACTACCTTTACGCCGATTTTGCTGTGTCATTATTATTTTGTGCAGAGCAAACGGTGTGATGTAGTGATTGGAATGGCATTTGTAATACATTGTGCCAGTCACGCTAAAGATGACAGGCATAGTTTCTCATTCAAAACAAGTTAGTAATATAGTGAAATTAGAGAAGACTTCATATTTGATAGTGGCTGCGTTGGCGGCGGTTATGCTGTATTCGTGTGCGACGCTCGGTTCTCCCGACGGGGGGCCTGTAGATATGGATCCGCCGATTTTTGTCGGCAGCAGTCCTAAGATTAATGCGTTGAATTTTAAAGGGAACCGTGTGGAATTGGAATTTGACGAGGTGGTGACGTTGGTTGACCAAAGCGAGAAAGTGATGTATTCTCCGGTGCAGCACGAAATGCCACGATTGAGCGCGTTGGGACGCAAAGTGACTATAGAGTTTCGTGATACCATGAAGCCAAACACAACTTATTCAATCGACTTTGCAAATTGCATACAAGACAACAATGAGAATAACCCCCTTGAAGATTTCTCGTTTGCCTTTTCTACAGGCGATACAATCGACACGTTGCAGGTGTCGGGCATAGTGCTGAGGGCGCGGGACCTTGAGCCGATGCAGCGGGTTGTTGTGGGCATACACAGTAATCTCGATGATTCTGCATTTACGAAGCTGCAATTTGACCGAGTGGCTCGTACCAACGATCGCGGCCAATTTACCATTAGGAACTTGAAACCCGGGAGATATAAGATTTATGCCTTGAACGATGCCGACCGCGATTATAAATTTGTCAGGACCGAAGACATGGCATTCTTGCTCGATACCATAATTCCCGGTTCATACCAAGAATCAACTATGGATACGCTTTTTACCAAGACTTATGCCGTCGATACCGTTATGCGTGGCTTGCACACGGTTTTCACTCCAAACGACATACTATTGAGCATGTCTAACGAAGGGTATTCGTCTCAGTACCTATATGCATATGAGCGTCTTGACTATAATCGCCTTTATGTGAAGTTTGCCACTCGTTGCGATTCGTTGCCTGCAATAAAATTGATAGAGCCGGAAGTGAGAGAAAGCGACGACTGGTATCTGTTGCAACGTTCCGAGTTTAATGATTCGCTTATATACTGGATTACCGATACCGCACTTGCCCATAGCGACTCGATAAGGGTGGTGCTTGATTATCTGCGAACCGATTCAACCGAGAAACTGTCATATACGACCGATTCGCTTTATTTCAATGTGAAAAATTCATATAAGCGTCAGCTTCAAAATACCCAAAAAGAAGAAGAAAAGCGGTATAAGGAAATAAAAGAAGAGTATGAACGCAATATGGAAGAATTGAGAGAACGAGCCGAAAAGCGTAAGACCGAGCGCGATACCGTAAAAGCCGAAATGGAGGCCAGAGCCGACAGCATAGAGTTGGCAGGTATCAGACGGACATGGGAAAAGGATTCGTTGGCTCGCATTCCATTTTATGACTTCAAGTTGACATCAAAGGCTTCGGTTGACGTTGACGCTCCTCTTACATTTGAAGTAACAGAACCTATCGACACGTTGATGATGAGCGGTTTTCATTTATGGAAGCAATATGAGGACAGTTTGTGGGAAGAAGTGCCATTGCATCAGTTGGTGTCTGACAAGCCTCATGAAATAATGAAATGGTCGTTACACGTGGAGTGGGAACCCGGGGCAACGTATAAGTTGCGCGTTGATTCGATGTCTGTATATGGCATATATGGTCTTGCCAACAAGACGGTGATGCAGGAATTCAAGGTACGCGGATTGGAAGAATACGCCAATTTGTATTTGAGCATATCTCCGAAATTGGATGCCCCGGCATTTGTGGAACTGCTTAATTCAAACGATGCCGTGCAGCGCACGGCAGTCGTGGGCGCAGACGGATATGCTGTATTTAATAATGTGGAGCCGGGAGATTATTATGCCCGTATTGTGCTTGATGCCAATGGTAACGGACAGTGGGATACGGGTAACTATGCCTTGCACGTACAGCCCGAAGAGGTGTATTATTATCCCAAGAAACTGAGTTTGAAAGAAAATTGGGACATCGAGCAGTCGTGGAACATATATGAACTGCCTGTTGACATGCAGAAGCCCGCAGAAATAAAGAAAAACAAGCCGGAAAAGAAGAAGTGGGAGAAGAACCAGGATGAGACCGACGGCGAAGAAGAGGAAGATTTTTATGACGAAGGGCCGGCCATCTACACTGGCAACAAATACACTGATTACAAGAATAACAACAGGAACAGGAGGTGAGACATGCCTGCCCGTCGAGGTGCTTTGTACAGTTTCAAGGCACTGCGGTGGCATTCTTGTCGTATATGTATTGCGCACGGTATGCTTGAGGGGTTAAGCCTGTAGCCTTTTTAAACAGTTTGTGAAAGTAAGGGTAATCATAAAAAGAGAGCTTGCAAGCTACTTCCTTTATGGGAATATCTTCGGTTGCCAACACCAACTGCGCCCGCTCGACTTTCTTTAAGTTGATGTACTGCGTGGGAGTAAAGCCGGTCTCTTTTTTGAAAAGCTTTATGAAGTGGTCTTTCGATATGCCCAGGTTGCTTGCTATCGCGTCGAGTTTTATGGGTTCATAAATATGTTCCCTTATATGCGACAGGGCCTTGGCCACCCGATTGTCGGTGTTTTCTGCTACATTGGTTGCATTTTTAAAAAAGCGAGCAAGCAGTTGTAGCATTATGCCTTGCGTCTCTAACTTGCAGCACAGTGTCTGTTGCCCGTTAAAGGCTAATGTTTTTACCAGAGTATTATTATTGTCATACGAAGCCGGATTTGATTCGGGTAGTTTTATTCTGGGGTTGATTTGACATAACCGTTCAAATAGAGCCAATTCAAGCTGACCTGCATCGATTTCAAAAGGGAATTTCCATTGCGACAGGCCACACCCTTCGTTTATGTTGTCGTCATAAATATGTAAATAATAGTGCGAAAAGTGGGACTTGCATATATTGTTGTGTTTTGTGTATGCAGGGATAAAATACATGTGTCCGGCGTTTAAATCATGGATGCCATCAAGAAATTCAACCTGCGCATTCCCCTCTGTGACATAGTACAGGCGAGCAAACGGGCTGTTTACGTTTTTCCAATTCCAATCGGCATTATGGGTGGCAAATCCTACATTTAATATATATGGTGTTGAGCTATTGATGTCTTGGTTCATGTGGTTTTTGCATGTCATGTTTTCGGCCTTGTTATATACCATGTTTGAGCAACAGTTCAAACATGATTTTAAAATTACTGCTTTTCGTCCTCAAGAGCAAATAATAAGCAAAATTACGTCATGGAATCGATATTATGATATAGATTGTCGATATTATACAACACCTGTCACATATGTTTGTAATAATTTTGTGAAAAAATATTGACAATATTATGAGAATAAAATTATTGATAGCTCAGCTAATGATAGCATCGGGCATGATGTCGGCACAAACTTACCAAGTTCCAATCAGTGAAGTTGACGAACCGATGATGACAGGAAAATTCCAACCCACATGGGAGTCGCTAAAGCAATATCAAACACCCGAATGGTTTAAAGATGCCAAATTCGGCATTTGGGCTCACTGGGGGCCTCAATGCGTGGAAGGTACCGGCGACTGGATGGCGCGTTCGATGTATATAGAAGGAACGTCACAATATGAATATCATGTCAAGCATTATGGACATCCATCGGAATTTGGGTTCAAAGACGTGATCCCGTTATGGAAGGCCGAGAATTGGAATCCCGACAGCCTGGTGGCTTTTTATAAGAAGATAGGAGCGCAATATTTTTTCGTTCTTGGCAACCACCACGACAATATGGACTTGTGGGACAGCAAGTACCAACCATGGAACTCGGTAAACATGGGGCCTCGCAGGAATATATTGGCCGAGTGGGAAAAGGCTGCACGAAAGTATGGGCTGTATTTTGGAGTAAGCCTTCATGCCGACCATGCATGGACGTGGTATGAAGTTTCTCGCAGGCACGACAAGAGCGGACCTATGAAAGACGTGCCTTACGATGGAGTCTTGACCAAGGCCGACGGCAAAGGCAAGTGGTGGGAAGGTTACGACCCGCAAGACTTGTATGCCCAAAACCATCCTATGAGTGAAAACAGTTGGGACGACGGTGCGATATCGAGCCAGTGGGGATGGGGCAACGGTGCAAACATACCTACGGAGGAATTTTGTACTAATTTCTACAATCGCACTCTTGATGTAATCAACCGTTACAATCCCGACTTGCTTTATTTCGATGCCACGGTATTGCCATTTTATCCTATCAGCGATGCCGGACTTAAGATAACGGCGCATTTCTATAACCATTACATGGCCACGCATGACGGGAAGCTTGATGCTGTGGTGTTTGGGAAAATACTTGACGAGGAACAGCGCAAGGCTATCACATGGGATGTGGAACGAGGCGCGCCTAACGAAATCATACAGCAACCTTGGCAGACATGCTCGTGCATAGGTGGCTGGCATTACAATACATCGATATATGAAAATAATGGATATAAATCGGCTGCGTATGTGGTGAAATTGCTTGTTGACATCGTAAGCAAAAATGGCAATCTGTTGCTTAGCGTTCCTTTGCGCGGAGATGGTACGTTTGACGAGAAGGAGAAGGCTATCTTAGATGAATTTGGCGAATGGATGTCGGTCAACAGCGAATCGATATATGAAACGAGACCGTGGACAATCTTCGGCGAGGGTGAAATTGCCGAATCGGATATAAAATTGAAAGACCAAGGTTTTAACGAAGGTGCTTATAACAGTGCAGGAGCAAGTGAGATACGTTTCGCACAGACCGATAAGTATTTGTATGCTACGGCACTTGCCTGGCCGGAAAATAAAATAGTAAGAATAAAATCGTTGGCTTCCAATTCAGACTTGTATCCTCAAAAAATAGAAAAAGTGGAATTGCTCGGATATGGGGCTGTGAATTTTGAAAGGACAGATGATGGCCTTATTATAAGTCTGCCCGATAAGGAACTCAATGGGATAGCTCCTGTTTTAAAGATTTACAAATAATACCGATTACAAAAAAAAGCAAGCCTGCACTAAAGATTATATGCAGGCTTGCTTTTTAATAAGTGTTTGGTTTTTATTTATTTTCAGGGATAACTTCGTTGATGCAGGATATTGCATTGAGTGTCCGAGGGTAGCCTATATAGGGAAGCAGTTGTGTGACAGTGGCAAGCAAGGTGCTTTTATCGTTGCCTACGTTTAAGTTTCCGCTGATATGTCCTTTTACCTGAGGCTCGCAT
>CALUNI010000119.1 GCA_944321905.1 uncultured Muribaculaceae bacterium
CCTGCGATACGACTTGCCGACTGCCTCGTTTGTCGCAAAAGGGCGTCGCCCGGCTCCCATATGGCTGCAACAATTATATGCCGAAATAAAATACCGCTGTCTGTTCATTTCGGCAGGAATGAAAGAACGCGGCTCGGTATTGCTCGACAACGCGCTTAGCAGCGGCGACATGACATATTCGGGCAACGCACGCCCCATACCCGAAATACGCGCCGGATTTGTCGATTTCCAAGACATTCCGGGCACACGCGGATGGATTCAGATAAAGGGAGAACTCAGCTATGGCATAAGCACCGATTCAAAGTGGCTTGAAGACCACTTCAACTACTATAACAACTTCATCACTACCGATGCCTGGTACTGCTATAAGTACGTCCATTTCCGCACGAATCCCGACAAGCCGTTTTCGTTCTTGGTGGGTATGCAATCTACCTGCCAATTCTCGGGCAACTACGTCAGATACGACAACGGCGAGATATCGGAAACCCGCAACATGAAACCCTCGGCAGGTGCATTCTTCAAAGCCATAATACCCATGGCAGGCAACACCTCATACTACGAGGGCAACCACTTGGGAACGTGGGATGTGATGGGACGCTACAGGTTCGGCAACGGGAGAGAACTAAAGCTTTACTACCAGTCGCTGTGGGAAGACGGGTCGGGCATAGGCAAGCTAAACGGTTTTGACGGCATGTATGGCATTGAGTTCCGCAACAATTCCAATAGCATCATTGACGGGGCTGTGATAGAATACATAGACCTTACCAACCAAAGCGGGCCTCTGCACTACTCAAACAAAGACTATGCCGACGACAAACACTTGATAAAAGACGAAGCCACGGGAGCCGACGACTATTACAACAATTATTCCTATAACGGCTACCAACTATACGGGATGTCTATAGGCTCGGCATTCGTGAAATCGCCCATATACAATACCGACGGGTACATGCGATATACCGACAACCGCATCCGCGGCTTCCACTTGGGAATAACAGGACACCTTGCCGAAAACTTCACTTACCGCCTGCTTGCTTCTTACAGGAAATCTTGGGGAACACCCTACATACCCCTGCTTGAAAAGACGCATTCCACCTCAATGATGATTGAGGGTACATATGAATTCAAGTCGGTAAAAGGGTTGTCGATTAAGGCTCAAGTAGCATTCGACAAAGGCTCGCTACTGGGTGACAATTTTGGCGGACTCGTCACTATCAACTATGATGGATTATTAAAATTGTAACACACTTTCAAGCATCACACCACATGAGGAATATCATATCTGCACTCCTGTTGCTAAGCATCACACTCTCAATGGCCACATCCTGCACCCATAATAACGGCGACATCGGAGACTGGTTCGGACACTGGAAACTAAACACAATCACCGTCGATGGCGTGGTTGACGACTCCTATGAGGGCAACATATTTTTTTCGTTCCAAGGCGGCGTATTCGCGCAAATACTGGTAAAGCCAAACCACGGAGCCGGCATGTTAGACCGCCATTATGCAAACTGGGAAGACCACGGCAGCTACATAATAATAAATTACCCATACCACACCGACGAAAACGGCAACCCCGTCTATAACGAGAACGGAGAATTGAAAGCTCCTTTCAAGCCGCTTCCGGTCACGCGCATGTCGATTGGAGACAACACTATCAATGTTGACCGTAAGAAAGGCAACGACCTGCAACTTTCAATGACCGACGCCGATGGGCATACGGTGGTGTACAACCTTGAAAAGTGGTAAAAGAAGCGGTCACGACTTTTTTTGCCTGCGACGTTGAGTTTCATTTATTGCCACCACCATAACGGTCATACACACTCCGAAAATCGATACTTGCAACCACGACATGTCGCCGCCCGACAGCAAATAATATATCGCCATGGCCACTACCAAAAATATCACATACGATATAACTCTATTCATTACTAATCTGTAATTTCGTTTTATTACGTAAAGTTAACGAAAATCACGAACCAAATAAAACAAATTGCCGCAAAAACCGCAGCGCACAAGCGTGGGGCTTACAGCTAAAAGCAACAAGGCCGACGCGCAGACTCATGGTCGTTGCGCGTCGGCCTTACATATGCATCTCAACGCATTGCTTATGCTTTGTCGTCAGACCCTACCATGCGCCATATAAGAGCGGCAATTGCAGCACCGACAAACGGACCCACTATGAATATCCACAACTGGCTCAATGCCACGCCCCCGTCAAAAACAGCAGGAGCAATGGAACGCGCCGGATTGACCGAAGTGCCGGTTATGGGTATGCACACTATATGCACAAGCACGAGTGACAGGCCTATCGCAAGACCGGCAAAATTGCCTGCACCTTTCTTGCTGTCGGTCGTCCCGAGCACGACAAGCACAAAAACGCATGTAAACACAATCTCGGCCAACAATCCGCCAAGTTCCGACACGCCGGCTTGACATGCATTAGACCCCGTAGTGGTGGCAAACGCCCCGCCTGCTGCAATGTAGCTTGCGTCACCGGCGGTTATATTCTGCACAATCGCATAAAGTATTGCCGAACCGATAAACGCGCCTATCACTTGGAAAACCATATACATTGCGGCATCCTTGCCACTCATGCGCTTGCTGAGCCACACCCCGAGCGTAATGGCCGGGTTGATGTGGCACCCCGACACGCCGCCAATGGTATAAGCCATCGCCACAACCGAGAGGCCGAATGCGAAAGCCACGGTCAAAACCTGCGCTGTAGTCCCGCAACCATGATTGAAGATTGCGCTACCGCATCCCATCAAAACCAGCACCATAGTGCCGACCATTTCTGCTAAATACTTTTTCATCTTTACTTGTTTATTTGTTGATTAAACACACTGTCATATATACATTACAATGAAACTTCGCCGTGAAAAACATCCGAAATATCGCAATAATTTACAACAATAACAAAGTTTCATGCAAATTTCTCTTTACACCTTTAAAGACAATTGCAACCAATATATTTACCTACATCGGTGCGCTATTAGTTCCTTTTAACCTACTTGGGTAATATTTATGCCCATGCAGCCGGTAACTTTGCCTAAAAATAAGAAAGTTATGAACAGCATGGAGAAGAAATTATCACGAAACGACAAAATCTTTGCGACATTGACGCATAACGGACGCCGCCTTGCCAATATCAACGGCAAAAACTTCGGGTCGGTATCCGAAATAATGAAACTCATATGCACAAAGACCGGGAAATGGATAGGCATAGCCATCCTCACGATACGCAACTACAACCAAGGGTGGAGCATCAACGTGCCTGTCACGTTCAAGCCGCTCGGCACGTCACAATTGCAACGCGACGGGAGACAATACACACTGCCACTGTTCTCGTAAAAAGACGAAAAGCCCCCACACACATCGATACGCTTATTTTTACATGCCTGCAAATGAGATGTTACAGAGTTGTTATATTTAAACAACGCACTTGTCATAACTTTGCACCGCGATATTTAGTAACAACTATATAAACATGTATGAATAAGCATATCATATCATTAGTTGCTTTATTATGCTGTCTTCCTCATATTTCTCATGCGCAACGCATCAAGGGGAGCGACACAGTATTACCACTCACTCAAACATTGTCGGAAATCTACATGAACAAGCACCCCGAGGCCACAATCACCGTCACCGGCGGCGGCAGTGGCGTGGGTATTTCTGCTCTGCTCGACGGTACCACCGACATCGCTATGGCCTCGCGTGCCATAAAATTCAGCGAAAAGATGAAACTCAAGCAATCGGGGCACGAGCCGTGCGAAGTTATAGTGGCCTATGACGCTCTGGCAGTGATTGTGAATCCCGGCAACCCGGTGAAGCAACTCACACGCGAGCAGCTCGAAAAGATCTTTCGCGGGAAAATAACCAATTGGAAAGAAGTCGGCGGCGAAGATGCCAAAATCATCGTTTACTCGCGTGAAACTTCATCGGGAACCTACGAGTTTTTCAAAGAAAGCGTCCTGCAAAACAAGAACTACATGAGCGGCGTTTTATCGATGCCTGCGACCGGCGCGATAATCCAGTCGGTGAGCCAGACTCGCGGCGCAATAGGATACGTAGGTCTCGCCTATCTTAACCCTATGGTCAAGGCCATATCGGTATCATACGACGGCGGGCACAATTTTGTTTATCCGTCGGTCGAAAGTGCCATGTCGAAAGAATACCCCGTGGTGCGACCTCTTTATTATTACTACGACAAGGCCAACGAAGCTACCGTGACGCCGTTTATACAATACATTCGGTCGGAAGAAGGACAGGCCGAGACGCTGAAACTGGGTTTCATCCCTCGATAACCAAGCCGCACACACATATATAGATTATGAAAAAATGGATTGATATAATAGCCAAGCGGATTTTCACCGTAAGTGGCTTTGTTACCAGCATCGCTATAGTGCTGATTATCGCGTTCCTCTTTGCCGAAGCCGTGGGCTTATTCAGCCAGCCGATAATCGAAGAGGGATACGTGCTTGCGCTCAACAAGCAAAACAACGTAAAAGACTTGAGCGCACTTGAGATTAAAGACATTTTTGACGAGGAAATAACCAATTGGAAAGAAGTAGGCGGCAACGACACTCCGATAACGGTATTCCGCCTCGAAGACTTAGACAAGATTTACACCGAGGCCGAACTCGGAGACGAATACCAGTTTGCGGGAGACAAAATCGTAGAACAGGTAAGCGGCAATCCGGGAATGATTGCTTTCGTCCCCGAATCGCTTGTTGAAGGCCGAACCGAAATCAGCTATATCGACGACAACACCATCCCCGTAAAGGACGTGCTGCTCGGCGTGGAATAGAGCCCCACAGCAACGCCATCGCCCATATTCGGCATACTGCCACTCATAAGCGGCACCATCTGGGTAAGCTTCTTCGCGATATTGTTTGCCCTGCCGTTCGGACTGGCCGTGTCGATATTCCTTGCCGAGGTCGCCAACCCACGGGTAAGCAAGATACTGAAGCCCATAATTGAGCTGCTCAACGGCATCCCGTCGGTGGTTTATGGCTTCTTCGGACTTGCCGTCATCGTACCGCTGTTACAACGCACGTTCAACCTGCCGGTAGGCGAATCGGGGCTTGCAGGCAGCATCGTCCTTGCCATAATGGCCTTGCCCACAATCATCACGGTTGCCGAGGATGCCATGCGCAACTGCCCGCGCACCATGCGCGAGGCCAGCCTTGCCTTAGGCGCGTCGAAATGGCAGACCATATACAAAGTGGTGGTTCCATACTCGATATCTGGCATCACATCGGGCGTGGTGCTGGGAATAGGCCGAGCCATAGGCGAGACGATGGCCGTGCTGATGGTGACCGGCAACGCCGCTGTCATACCGACAAGCATACTTGAACCGCTTCGCACCATTCCGGCGACCATTGCCGCCGAACTTGGCGAAGCACCGGCCGGCGGCGCACACTACCAGTCGCTGTTCTTGCTCGGCGTGATACTGTTCTTCATAACATTGTTCATCAACTCGTGTGTCGAAGTAGTTTCGGCCCGCAACCGTCTAAAACGATAATAACGTCATGGCAATAGAAACAAACCATTCATACAATCGGCGCAAACGCGCACTGCAAGGCATTGCCTTCGGCATATTCCGCGTGTTAAGCTACAGCGTCGCAGTCATCCTGTTCCTCATTCTTGGCTTCATAATCATCAAGGGAGCAGCCGTCATCAACTGGGACTTCATCACACAGGCACCGACCGACGGCATGACCAAAGGCGGCATCTGGCCTGCCATAGTGGGCACGTTCTGGCTAATGGTGGGCAGCGCGATATTTGCATTCCCGGTAGGGGTGATGAGCGGCATCTACATGAACGAATACGCCCCCAAAGGCAAAATAGTGGCATTCATACGCACCATGACCAACAACCTTGCCGGCATACCGTCAATCGTGTTCGGACTGTTTGGCATGGCGTTCTTCGTCAACTATCTGGGTTTCGGCGACAGCATCATCGCAGGCTCGCTCACGCTCGGGCTGCTTGCACTCCCCATAGTGATACGCACCACCGAAGAGGCGTTTAAAGACATACCCACCAGCTATCGCGAAGGCAGCCTCGCGCTTGGTGCCACAAAGGCTCAAACCATTTGGCACGTGTTGCTGCCCATGGCAATGCCGCGTGTAATCACAGGCCTCATCCTTTCGCTCGGACGCGTGTCGGGCGAGACTGCCCCAATCCTGTTCACCTGCGCCGCATACTTCTTGCCACGGCTACCCGAAAGCATATTCGACCAATGCATGGCACTCCCCTACCACCTGTATGTAGTGGCCACCAGCGGCACCGACATCGAGGCGCAACTGCCCATAGCCTACGGCACGGCATTCGTCCTCATCATGATAGTGCTTGCGATGAACCTGCTTGCCAACGGCATACGCAAACACTTTGAAAACAAACTGAAATCGAAATAAGACTATTATATATGAACAAAATCGAAGCGAAAAACGTTGACTTTTATTATGGCGACTTCCACGCTTTAAAAGGTATCAACATCACCATCCCCAACAATCAAGTAGTGGCATTCATCGGCCCGTCGGGATGTGGCAAGTCCACATTCCTGCGGCTGTTCAACCGCATGAACGACCTCATACCCGGGACAAGGCTCACAGGTGAAATCTTGATAGACGGACGCAACATATATGACAAGTCGATTGACATCGACACGCTGCGCAAGAATGTGGGCATGGTGTTCCAGCGACCCAACCCGTTCCCGAAAAGCATC
>CALUNI010000120.1 GCA_944321905.1 uncultured Muribaculaceae bacterium
ATCTACGGTAGCCGCGCGTCGAACGGCGTAATCATCATCACCACCAAGAAGGGCAAGGAAGGCCGCCCGCAAGTCAATTTCTCGGCAAACGTAAAAGTCGAGACTCCGCGTAAGAAATGGAATACATTTACCGGCGACAGGCTTCGCGCAGCCATGACCGACTACTGGGGAGCCGAAAGTTCGGCTGTTGCGGCACTCGGCACGGCCAATACCGACTGGCAGGACGAAATCCTCAACACGACGGTTTCTCAAGACTACAGCTTGAGCGTGGGCGGAAAATCCAACTGGCTGCCATACCGCGTTTCGGTCACTTACACCGACAACAACGGTACGCTCATCAACACGTCGATGGACCGCTTGACCGCGGGCATCAACCTCACGCCTGAATTCTTCGACGGCAAGCTCAAGGTGCAAGCCAACGCCAAAGCCTACTATATCAAGAACCAATTCTCAAATACCGGCGTAGGGGCTGCGATAGCAAGCGACCCGTCGCACCCGGTATATGCCGATTACAACATGGCCGAGGGCTCGGCCGAAGGATACCTTAACGGTTTTTATGCCGTAATGGGTGGTGCGCGCCCCAACGAGAATGGTACTGTAAACCCCGTGGCCGCGGCATCCGACAAAAAAATCAACGCCGAGATATGGCGCAGCAACGGTAACCTGCAATTAGACTATGCGTTGCACTTCCTGCCCGAATTGCGTTTCAACTTGAACGTCGGTTACGACATACTGCAAAGCGACGAGCAACAACGCACGGGAGCAAACACAATAACGGCATGGATTAACAACGACCGCGACGGAGCACCTTACTATTACCACAGCAACGTGTTCCGCAGCAATACGCTGCTCGACTTCTATGCCAACTACAAGAAGTATTTCGAGGTAATCAAGTCTGACATCGACGTTACGGCAGGTTACTCTTGGCAATACTTCTACTCCGACGGCTACGACAACGGCACCATATACACAGGGCTTGGATATAACGTGCCTCAATATTCCGACGGACTGTACCTTGTGACGATAAACGAGTCATCGGCCGACCGCATAGGTACCACCGAAGGCAACGCCGCCGAAAGCAAATGGGCCAACCACTTGCAGCTGCTATCGTTCTTCGGACGCTTGAACTACACGTTGATGAACCGCTACCTGCTGACCTTCACCATGCGTGGCGATGCTTCTTCGCGCTTCTCTAAGGACAATCGTTGGGGCGTTTTCCCGTCTGTGGCACTCGGCTGGAAGATTTCTGACGAGGCTTGGATGTCCCGGACAAAAGACTGGATGAACGAGTTCAAGTTGCGCCTCGGTTGGGGTGTGACCGGCCAGCAAGACATCGGCCAGTTCTTCCCTTACATGGCTGTTTACCAAACTTCGATACAAGGCTCATACTATCCGTCGCTCAACGGCAACGGCTCATACATGACAACGCTTTATCCGCAAGGCTACGACGCCAACCTCAAGTGGGAGGAAACCACCACTTGGAACGCCGGCCTCGACTTCGGCTTCTTGAACAACCGCATCACCGCGTCGCTCGACTGGTACTACCGCAAGACAAAAGACCTGTTGAGCTTCGTGACCGTGCCTGTGGGTTCTACCACCACCAACAGGCTGTACCAGAACATCGGCTCGCTTGAAAACCTCGGCGTGGAATTCGGCATCACCGCCCGCCCGGTAGTAACCAAGGACTTCACCTGGACGCTAAGCTACAACGTGGCATGGAACCGCAACGAGATTACCAAGCTCAACAACGATGGCTCGTATGTGGCAATAGGCGAAATCTCGGGAGGAAATGGCAACACGGCGCAAATACACACCGTGGGCTACCCGGCCAACTCGTTCTACCTCTTTGAACAGGTTTACGACAGCAACGGGCAACCGATTGAAGGCGTATATGTCGATCAAGACGGCAACGGCATAATCAACGACGACGACCGCCGCATAACCCACAGCCCCGACCCGAAGGTGACAATGACATTCGGCTCGACATTCAACTACAAGAACTGGGACCTCGGATTCTCATTACGCGCCAACATAGGCAACTATGTGTATAACAACGTGCTGTATGAGCGCACCCGTATGTCGGGCACATACACCACCTCGGGCGTGAGCAACCTCGTGGAAAACGATTTCTACTTCGACGGTTCTCTTACCGCTAATCTGTACTACAGCGACTACTGGCTGCGCAACGGCAGCTTCTTGCGCTGCGACAACATCACGCTCGGCTATACATGGCCGTCGCTGCTGAAAGAGAAGTTGCGCTTGCGCCTATATTGCGCCGTGCAAAACCCGTTCGTGATTACCAAGTACAACGGCATCGACCCCGAAGTATCGGGAGGCATAGACAACAACGTATATCCGCGTTCCACTTCCTACACCGTAGGGTTGGTAGCCACATTCTAAATGTATAACACAATAAAAAGATACTGACAAGATGAAATCATCACATATAAGCAGATTTTTCTCGGTGTTGTGTGTGGCAGGCACATTGAGCATGTCGTCGTGCATAGGCGACCTCGACCGAATGCCTATCGACCCAAACGAAAACACCACATCGTCATTTGGCGACGACCCCGAAGGGTATATCTCGCAAATCATGGCGAAATGCTACTCGGGCATGGCCGTATCGGGACAAGACGGTGCCGGTTCAAGCGACATATCGGGGCTTGACAACGGAACCGGCTTCTATTCACGTGCCATATACATGCTTAACGAGTTCCCCACCGACGAAACTTTGTGGATATGGGCCGACGCGGGTGTCATCGACCTCGTTACCAACACCTGGGGTACCAACAACGCCAACATATTCGGCACATACAGCCGCCTCTACACCCACATTTCCACCTGCAACGACTTCTTGCGCCTCGTCAACAACCTCGGCGACTATGGCCTGTCGGTAAGTGCCGACTTCCAGGCTACCATCGACCAGTACAAGCTCGAAGCCCGCGCGTTGCGTGCCATGAGCTACTACTGGGCTCTCGACTTGTTTGGCAATGCCAGCTTCACCGACGAAACGTTCTCGGCAGGAACCAACCCGGTGCAATACACCCGCCGCGAGCTTTACGACTGGCTCGCAGCCGAGCTTGAAGAACTGGTTGCGGCATTCCCCGACTCGACACCCATATATGGCCGCGTGGGGAAAGACGGCGTTGAAGCCTTGCTTGCCCGCCTGTATCTCAACGCCGGCGTTTATACCGACGGCGCAGTTGACGGATACTCGCTTTGCTCCCAACACTGTGCAAACATAATATCGCGCCACTCCGGCGGATACCAAGGCTCGGGGCTTGCAGAGCATTATCTATACCTGTTCTGTGGGAATAACGAAGAATACATGCCCGGTGGAGGCGGCGTGAACGAAATATTGTGGGGCATCCCCTACGACAGCGAATACATACAGTCGTATGGCGGCACTTCGTTCTTGAGCCTTGCCGCTTTTGCGCAAACCGACGACGAGTCAGACTACCACATGGACATGACCGACTATGGCTTCAACGTGCAATGGGCCTGCATGCACGCCCGCAAGGAGTTCTCCGACAAGTTCACCGACGACGACATACGTTGGTCGATGTGGTGCAAGGAAGACAACGGATTCATACGTGAAAACACCGTGCTATCGGAATTCAACAACGGATATGCAGTGGTGAAATTCACCAACTTGCTTAAAGGGACCAACGGCGAGTGGAGTGCCGAAAACGGCGGCATATGGGATCCGTCGGGTACCATCACAGCCCGTGCAGAGGCTTTCTCCGACTCCGACCTGCCTCTGATACGCCTTGCCGACGTTTACCTGATGTATGCCGAAGCGTTCATCATGGGTGGAGCCGGCAATCAAAGCGATGCCTTGCGATACGTCAATTACGTGCGTGGCCGCGCAGGTGTCGCTCAATGGCAGGCAGCCGACCTCACAGCCGACAACATCCTCGACGAGCGTTGCCGCGAACTCTATTGGGAGCTAACGCGTCGCAGCGACCTCATACGCCACAACAAGTTCACGGGCGACAACTACCTGTGGTCGTGGAAAGGCTATGTGGCCGGCGGCGCATCAATCGACAGCTACCGCAACCTGTATCCCATACCCGACGATGCTATAGCTGCACAGCCCGAATTGCAGCAAAACCCGGGATATGGAAGCAGATAACCTCATAAAAACTACACTACAATGAAAAAAACAGGATTTTTTCTTTTAACCATAATGGGACTGGCCGCCGTTGCCACCTCTTGCGAAGAGGTGAGCGATGAAAATCCGGTGTTCAAGTCCCCCACCGAATTCGTCCTCGACGCTCCGGCCTATGGCGAAGCCTTGGAACTCGCCAACGCCGACAGCATTACATTCACCTACTCAAAGCCCGACTACGGGTTTGCCGCAGGAGTGACTTACACATTGCAGCTATCCACCGACAACTTCCAAAACGAAGAAACCACGCAGACCTATTCCACCACATCGAGCAGCGAAAAGCTGAAGATTGCAGCACGAGACTTCAACCAACTCGCCTGCAACGCCCTTGGAGTGGAAGATGCGGGAAATATTCCGTCGGGAGCAATCGACGTGCAGGTGCGCATAACAGCCTGCATAAGCGTAGCCGCCGAATTGAGCACGGTAAATTCAAACGTTGAGACGATTAACGTCGTATTATTTTACGAAGAACCTACCCTTGAACAGCCGTCCAAAATGTTCATGATAGGCAATTTCTGCGGTTGGGACTGGGGCAACTCGGCCAACATGGTCATGGTAAACGGAAACCCGGGATTCTTCTGGACAATACGCTATGTGCGAGCTGGTGAAGGATTCAAGTTTAACAGCGACAATTCATGGAGCGGCACAGAATTTGGCTACAATACCGCGGGCGTGACTGTCGCAACGTCGGCTGCCGGAACAGTTTCGGCCGATGGAGACGGGAATTTTGTGATAGAAACCGGCGGATGGTACATATTCACCGTTCGCACATCCATCAACGGGCAAAGTTATGAATATGAGGTTAACATTTACGAGCCAAACGTATATGTATATGGCGCAGCCGCAGGAGGAATCTGGGCAAACGACGACGCTTGGAAATTTGAAGTGGTTGACGACCCCGATGCCGAATGGCCGTTTGTTTCGCCTAAGGTTGCAGCAACCTCGGGTACCGACGACAGCCACTTGCGCCTGTGCATCCATCCCGACGAATGGGACGCACTGGGCATACAATGGTGGCAGTCTGAATTTATATTCTATGACGGAGTTATCACATACCGTGCCAACGGTGGCGACCAGGCTCGAATAGCCAACGCCGAAGGACGGGTTTACCTGAACTTTGTGACCGGCGCAGCCAAAGTCGAATGACACCTAAACAACCCTAAATATTACCCTCTGAAATGGCGGGCCGGCACTTTAACGGCTCGCCATTTCTATTTTCCATTGCCACCATGAAGAATCGCATACTACACGTTGGAATGGTTCCACATGATTCGAGACAGACCTCTGCCGCACTATTGCCACACGAATGTGGCAAGCAGAGGATAATGGTCAGACGAATCTATCGACCCGCGCTCTATGTCAACGGCTTTCATTTTCCCGCGGTAAAAGATATTGTCTATTTTGAAGTAGAAACGGTTGTCGTGATATGTAATGGTCGGGCCGAAGGCACAATCAAGGTAAGCATCGTGCAAGTCGTTGCCTCGCACCGTTCGGTAACAATACGATCCGGGCGTGTCGTTAAAGTCGCCACACACTATCACGTTCTCGCCGCTTGAGTCTATTAGCTCGCGCAATTCCCGCGCCTGCCCGCCACGCACGACAAATGCCTGCGACAACTTTGAAATGACATTGCTGCGCAGCTCCTTCATGAACTCCACGGGTTCCATTCCGCTCAACTTGTCAATTTCGGTCATCTGCCGGTAAATCTCCTTATCGTCCATCGTCAAGCCTATCGAATGCAGGTGGCAATTATATATCCTTATGGTACGCTCCCCCACATGCACGTCATACGACACCACTTTTTTCCTTATGTTGGTCACGCACTCACTACCCTCTTCAAACGGGAACTTCGACAAGAATACCATGTCGTCTATCCCTTGCGTGTGGTAGGGGTAGCGTGCAAGCAGTTCCGGGAGTTCGTTTTTAATCACGGCAATGTCGGTAAACCGCTCCTGCTGCGCTCCTTCCTGCAAGCACACCATGTCGGCATCGGTGTCGAGTATGTATTGCACGGTGCGGTTGCGTTCATGCTCCGTCCCGTCAAAGTCGTCGAAGTTCATCACATTGAACGTGAGCAGTGTGAATGAATCTTTCCCGCCACCGTGCGCCAACTCGTGAGACCCTATGTTAAGCGGGCAATAGGTTAATATCGGGTTGATGGTTGCCACGAGCGACACGATGGTGACAGCCGCTATCTTCCATTGCCTCAGCAACAGCCACACGACAAGCGTCAACAGCGACAACACGAGCAACAACGGATACCCCAGCCCCAGCAACGCATACCGTGTGTCGTCGGACGGGTTTACCATGCCGCCGTAAGCCGAAGCCACGTATGCCACTGCAAGCAGTACCGTGAATATCAATCCACAAGCCCTCAGCAGATTCCATATGTTCTTAAATATCCTTATTCCCACAATTCAAAAAAACAGTTTTTTTAGGATGCGCACTTAGGCACCCGACTTTCGCCGCGCCGGAACGGGCAGCTTTCAATCGACGTTGCGCCGCCTGCTTGCGCTGAACAGTCGGCTCTTTTCGTCGTCGGTCAAT
>CALUNI010000121.1 GCA_944321905.1 uncultured Muribaculaceae bacterium
TGATTTTCCCCTAACTGCTTAATTCACAGATTATATTGCGTTAATCTGCCGAATTTTGGAGGTTTTTCCATAGATTTTCTGTAACTTTGTCAACAAGCGCATTGCAAATAAATTAACAAAAAACCTTTCAACATGAACCGCCTAATATTTCTGTTTGCCGCATTCATCTATGCCATTAAGCCATTTGCCCAAAACATGCCGGCAGGGTCTCCGCTTGATATCATTCCGCTTCCGCAAAATGTGGAGGCTCTTGATGGACACTTCACGTTGCCCGACGGCGGAATCTCGTTCAGCATCGACGGCAGCGATGACGACATCCTGTGCAATTACATTGCTTCGTTACCGGTTAAATTTCTCCCTGCCGACATGCACGAAGCCGACATGCACATTGAGATAACAGATAGCAAGACACCGGCAAATGAAGAATCATACACGTTAACCATCGACCGAAACCAAATCAACATAACGGCTCCTACCGAAACAGGTGCATTTTATGCCATACAGTCGCTGTTGCAAATGACCCGTGGAGGCATACTAAAGCAACTCGAATGCTGCACGATAAACGACACTCCGCGGCTTGCATACCGCGGCCTGCACGTAGATGTATCAAGGCACTTCCGCCCGAAAGAATTTATTTTGAAACAATTAGATGCAATGGCTCTGCTCAAGCTTAACTCAATGCACCTGCACTTAACCGACGGAGCCGGATGGCGACTACAAATCGACCAATATCCCGAACTCACGTCACTTGCCGCATGGCGACCCTACAAGCATTGGGAAGACTGGTGGAACGGCGACCGTTCTTATTGCAACACAGACGACCCCCGTGCATATGGAGGTTTTTACACAAAAGACGACATACGCGAGATAGTGAAATATGCAGCCGAGCGGCACATCGACATAATACCCGAAATAGAAATGCCGGGGCACAGCGAGGAAGTGCTTGCCGCTTATCCCGAATTGTCGTGTAGCGGCAAGCCTTATACCGACTCCGACTTCTGCATAGGCAAGGAAGAAACTTTCACGTTCATCGAAAATGTACTCTCAGAAGTCATGGAAATGTTCCCGTCGCAATACATACACATAGGCGGTGACGAAGCTGCAAAAACCGGTTGGAAGAATTGCCCGATGTGCCGTAAGCGAATGGAACAAGAAAACCTTGCCAACCTCGACGAATTACAAAGCTACATGATTCACAGAATAGAAAAATTTGTAACATCAAAAGGCCGAACCGTCATAGGTTTTGACGAAATAATGCAGGGCGGCCTGGCTCCGAAAGCCGTGGTAATGTCGTGGCGAGGCATCGAGCCGGGATACAAAGCCATGCAACAGGGCAACCATGCCATAATGACGCCAAACTCGCACTGCTACCTCGACTACACCCAAGATGCGCCATTCAAAGAGCCTGTGTCGATTGGAGGCTACATCCCTTTAGAAAAAACATATTCATTCGAGCCTCTCCCCGACGAAGCCACTCCCGACGAAGCCAAGTTCCTGCTCGGAGTGCAGGGAAACCTGTGGGCAGAATACATTACCGACGACAGCCATGCCGAATATATGTACTACCCTCGCGCATTTGCAATAGCCGAAATCGGATGGACTATGCCGGAAAAGAAAAACTATGCCGACTTCCGCCGCCGGTCGCTCTCGCTCATCGAGCAATTGCGCAGCGCAGGATATGCCACTTTTGACCTTGCCAACGAGTATGGCGACCGCAAAGAGAGTCAACAACCGTTAAGCCACATGGGACGCGGATGCAAAGTCATCTACAACACGCCCTACAGCAAGCAATATCCCGCAGCCGGCGACAGCGCACTCACCGACGGTGTGTGCGGCGGATGGACATATGGCGACAACAAGTGGCAAGGCACCATGAGAGACTTTGACGTAACCATCGACCTTGGGGGCGTAAAGCCTGTGAGATACGTGGGAGCAACGTTCTTGCAGTCGGTGGGAGCATGGGTATATATGCCGCGGCGGGTAGACATATACCTGTCTGACGACGGGGAAAAATTCACTCTTGCCGGACAAGCTTGGTGCGACGTTCCCGACACCTCGGCCGAAATACGCTACAAGGTATATTCCACGCTCTGCCATTCGCAAGCCCGATATGTGCGAATACACGCCATAAAATACCCCAAACCAGGTTCGTGGCTCTTTACCGACGAAATTGTAATCAACTGATTTTTTATACCGAAAAAGGCATGCGAGAAATAAATCCCACATGCCTTTTATTTATTCTACTTTGCCACAAAAAGGGCAATCGCAATTTTTCTTACTTCGTGGTGGCAGGTATTTCTTCCTTCACTCCGGCAAGATCCGGGTCGATCAAGATGCGACCGCAATACTCGCACACGATTACCTTCTTGTGCATTTTTATTTCCATCTGGCGTTGTGGCGGGATGCGATTGAAGCATCCACCGCAAGCGTTACGCTGGATATACACAATGCCGAGACCGTTACGGGCATTCTTGCGTATGCGTTTAAATGCCGTCAGCAATCGGGGTTCGATCTTGCCTTCAAGTTTTTTGGCCTGCTCACGCAGTTTTTCCTCGTCCTGCTTGGTTTCCGAAACTATTTCGTTCAATTCACCCTTCTTTTCTTCAAGAATGTGGTTGCGGTCGGCGAGATTTTCTTCCGCTACTGCCATGTCGGCATTGCGTTGCTCCATCTGCTTGGTAAATTCGCCTATTCGCTTTTCGGCCAACTCTATATTAAGGTGCTCATACTCGATTTCCTTTGTCAAGAAGTCAAATTCACGATTGTTGCGCACGTTGTTCTGTTGGTCGGTATATTTGTCGATTCGAGCCTTGGCCTCTTCGATATCGCGTTTTTGCTTCATCTCGTCTTCCTTGAGCTTCTCGATATCGTTCTTATAGTTCTGTATGCGGGTTTGCAAGCCGGCAACATCATCTTCAAGGTCTTGTACTTCGAGAGGCAGCTCTCCGCGAATGGTCTTGATACGGTCTATTTCCGACAAGATAGTCTGCAACTGATAAAGTGTTTTCAGACGCTCTTCAACGGTCAATTCTTTTTCTTGTTTTGTCTTATCGTTAGCCATATAGCTCCTTTTTACAAAAAACTTACTGGATTTTTTCCCTGTTTTGCATAATAGATTGCAAAGTTAGGGAATTTTTTCTGAATTATATCATAAAAAATTCCTTTTGTGCATTGTTCGCTCTCGTAATGCCCTATATTTGCCAAGAGTATGCGGTCGCAGTGGCTCGTGAAATCATGATACTTCAAGTCTCCGCACATGTATAAGTCGGCACCGGCAGATATTGCCGTGTCGATAAACTCGGCACCTGCTCCGCCACACAATGCAACCCTGCTCACGATGCGTCCGGCATCGCCTGCATATGGGATTGCTCCTATGCCAAGGGCTTCCTTCACCATAGCCAGATATTCGGCTCCGGGCATCGGGGTTGCGAGCCTGCCTATTACGCCAAGCCCCGTGCAAGAAAGATTCTCAAGCTTTACAACGTCAAAGGCCGGCTCCTCGTAAGGATGGGCTTCGAGCATCGCCTTCACCACCCTGCCGCAAGCATTGGCGGCAAACACCACTTCTATGCGCGTTTCAGCTTCGACATGGTTGCGACCCGTCTCTCCTATTGCAGGAGACGCACCGTCAAGAGGGCGATACGTGCCACGACCGTCAACCATGTAGGCACAACGGTCGTAGTTTCCCATTTTGCCCGCTCCGGCAGCCCACAAAGCCTCGCACACCGCTTCGCGACTTGCCACAGGCACGAATACCGATAACTTCATCATTTGCCCCTGCTGTGGGACAAGCGTGTGCATGTCGGTCAAGCCCACCATCTGTCCGGTGACCCACGACACGCCGCCAAGCGCACTGTCGAGATTGGTATGCGCCGAATAGATGGCAATTCCGTTTTTCAGAGCTTTTGCCACTATGCGTTCGGTGGCCGAACGTCCGGTGATGCGCTTCAGCCCCTTGAACAGCAACGGATGGTGCGATACGATGAGATTCACACCCTGCTCCACCGCCTCGTCAACGACGGCTTCGGTCACATCGACACATAGCAGCACGCCCGAGGCTTCCTGCCCCGCCTCTCCCACTTGCAGTCCGGCGTTGTCCCAACTTTCCTGCAACCATAGCGGGGCATATTCCTCGATGGCTCCTGTTATATCGCCTACGGTCATTATTTCTTGTTCCTTTCTATGCGCTCTGTATCAACCTTTATATACAGTTCGTCGAGCTGCTCCTGGTCGAGCGCACTTGGTGCGTCGTTCATCATGTCGCGGCCTGAGTTGTTTTTCGGGAAAGCGATAGTGTCGCGTATGCTGTCAAGCCCTGCAAGCATCGACACGAAACGGTCGAAACCGAATGCCAACCCTGCGTGCGGCGGCGCACCATACTTGAAAGCTTCCATCAAGAAGCCAAATTGAGCCTGTGCACGCTCCTCGGTGAAACCCAGCAACGCAAACATCTTGTCTTGCAACTTTGGGTCATGGATACGGATACTGCCTCCGCCAAGTTCCACGCCGTTTACCACCATGTCGTAGGCATTGGCACGCACGTTGCCGGTATCACTGTCGAGCAACGGTATGTCCTCGTCCTTTGGCTTAGTAAACGGATGGTGCATGGCATAGTAGCGTTGCGTTTCTTCGTCCCACTCAAACATCGGGAAGTCAATTACCCACAGCGGAGCAAATGTATTCTTGTCGCGCAAGCCCAGACGGTTGCCCATTTCAAGGCGCAATTCGTTAAGAGCCTTGCGCGTGGGCATGGTCTTGCCTGCAAGTATCAGCAACAGGTCGCCCGGGCGAGCTTCGCAACGCTCGGCCCACTGCTTCAGTTCATCCTCGCCATAGAACTTGCCGACACTGCTTTTGATAGAACCGTCGCTCTCCACCTTGACCCATACGAGACCTTTTGCACCGATTTGCGGACGCTTCACGAAGTCGGTCAATTCGTCGATTTGCTTACGGGTGTATGTAGCGCAGCCTGGAGCACAGATTGCACCCACATATTCGGCACTGTCGAATACAACGAAGTTATGCCCTTCGGTCAAATCCTTAAGCTCTACAAAGGTCATTCCGAAGCGGATGTCGGGCTTGTCGCTGCCATAATACTTCATGGCATCGGCCCACGTCATGCGGGGGAACGGCTCGATGAAGTCGATATCGCGCACGTACTTGAATATATGTTTTACAAGACCTTCAAACATTTGTAGCACGTCTTCCTGCTCTACAAACGACATCTCACAGTCGATTTGCGTAAATTCAGGCTGGCGGTCGGCTCGCAAGTCTTCGTCGCGAAAACATTTTGCTATCTGGAAGTAGCGGTCAAAACCTGCAACCATCAACAATTGCTTGTAAAGCTGCGGCGACTGCGGTAGAGCGTAAAACTGCCCCGGATTCATGCGCGACGGAACTACGAAGTCGCGGGCTCCCTCGGGAGTCGATTTTACCAATATCGGAGTCTCAACCTCAAGAAATCCGTTATCGTTTAAATACTTGCGAAGCTCGAAGCCCATGCGGTGGCGCAACTCAAGATTACGGCGCACGGCGTTGCGGCGCAAGTCGAGATAACGGAACTGCATGCGCAGGTCGTCGCCGCCGTCCGAGTTGTCCTCTATCGTGAATGGCGGAACCTCGCTCTTGTTAAGTATGTTTAATTCCTCGGCTATTATTTCTATTTCGCCGGTGGGAATGTTATTGTTCTTGCTTTGGCGTTCCGACACCTTGCCGCGCACCTGTATCACATATTCCCTACCAAGGTGGTTGGCTCGGTCACACAATTCGGCATCGACCTCGTTGTTAAACACTATTTGCGTTATGCCATAGCGGTCACGCATGTCCACAAAGGTCATGCCTCCCAGTTTGCGGCTGCGTTGCACCCAACCAGCCAAGGTCACCGTCTCGCCGACGTTGGCAAGGCGGAGTTCTCCACAAGTCTTTGTCCTGTACATGGTTATATATCTTTTATGTTGATTTCATTTTCTGCATGGCGATGTGCCACGACACACCAACCCAAATATCATGCAAATTTACAACATATTCACCACAACGCTACCACAACCTTTGAAAAATAACCGCACATGCACAAAAAGAAACGCGCACGACACAATTTTCAAAATAATCATCGATGCCGAAACCGAAAAAATGTTATTTTTGCATAACGACGAGAAAACGTGTCAAAACGGCCTGCTTAGAACCTGTTCAACTTTTGATGGGACTTTGTGGTGTGTATATAATGTTTCTATTAAGGAAGGACTTCCCCGTTCCGCACTTTCTTGATGTGTAATATAATTGTTGCGGCAAGGAACGGTGCCGACATGTTGTACTTTTATCATGACAAGAAAACTGCTTTTCATGTTGGCTGCCATGTGTGCAGCCGTCAGCCATGCCCAGATTGGCTACCAAGTATCTCTGCTCGACCAGGCGACAGGTGCGCCACGTGTCAACGAGTATGTGACAGTGAAAATCGACCTTACCGACAACGCTGGCTCGGTGATTTGCTCCGAAACGCACTCGGCAACAACCAACGAGTTTGGAATTATCTCAGTCACCGTAGGCGATGCCGACACGTTTGCCCGGATGGACTGGAACAAGCTTCCCCTGTGGATTTCGGCAACGGTCGAGGGTGTCGTTATCGGCAAGAGCCAGGTGCTTAACGTCCCTGTGGCAG
>CALUNI010000122.1 GCA_944321905.1 uncultured Muribaculaceae bacterium
TGATAAGCTATCCTGTCTGCAACAAGAACAGCCAACACATTTACGCTTTTATCTGCCCCGCCGCCTACGCCTGTGTTAATTATTAAGTCGGGTGAATATCACTCCAACAATGTCATGGTTGATATTGCCGCGTTAACCTTGCCTATGCCACACACCATTGCAACCACGTCGTGCAACCCTAAACGGCCTACGTGAAAAAAACAGCCCAAACTTTCTTCTAACACATGGCCTTCTATCATTGGCAACAGCAATGACATTTCTTTATCCATGGCCACAATAATGCCTATCCTCATTCTTATATCTTATATTTGTGAAACACGATGTAAAATTAATAATTTTGCTATTTTTGCAGCAACTAAATGACGTTAAAATACGATGTTGCCGATTATTGAAATAGAAAGCAAAATTACAGATATCTGCCCGAACTTACAAATAGGATTAATTCGAGCGAAAGTCACAAATTCTGCAACGCCAGACGAGCTGTGGAATGAAATCGCAGCAGCATGCGACGAAACAAATAAGAAGTACCAGCTTCCCGACATAAACAAACGCCCTGCAATTGCAGCCACTCGCGCAATATACAAGGCATTTGGCAAAGACCCAAACCGATATCGAGTAGCCAGCGAAGCCCTGTGCCGAAGAATCGTCAAAAATTTAGGCATATACAAAATAAACGCTTTAGTTGACTTAATTAATTTGGTTTCGATAAAAAGCGGGTATCCGATAAGCGGCTTAGATGCCGACAAGATTGTCGGGGACACCCTAAAGATGGGCATAGGACAAGCTGGCGAACATTTTAATGGCATAGGCCGCGGTGCATTAAATATAGAAGGAATTCCAGTATATCGAGATTCGATCGGTGGTGTGGCTACTCCAACAAGCGACGAGGAACGCACAAAAATAGACACGGAAACTACAACGGTGCAAATAAACATCAATGCGTTTGCAGCCGAGATGCCTCTATTCCAGACAGTGGCATGGTGCGCAATGTTGTTACAAAAATATTGTACCGCGACAGACATAGAAACCTACATTTACAAAATAAAATGAAATTACTGAAAATAATACCGTCGAATCCAAATGAAAGATTTATCGACATGGCCGTCAATGCGCTTATTGACGGGAAAATAATAATATACCCTACCGATTCTATATATGCTTTGGGTTGCGACGCATTAAACAATAATGCAATCGAAGAGATTTGCAAAATCAAGGGCTTGCGCTCCGACAAGACCAACCTTTCAATCATATGCGAAAGCATAAGCCAAGTCGCCGAGTACGCTCGAATAGACAACGATACTTTTTCATTAATGAAAAATAATCTTCCGGGGCCGTTTACCTTTATCCTGCCTGCCTTGTCAAAACTTCCAAAGGCATTTAAGAAAAGAAGAACCGTCGGCATCCGCATTCCAGAAAACAATGTGGCGCTGAGCCTTGTGCGCCAACTTGGGCGTCCCATCATGACAACATCCATTGAATTTGACGACGATGACTATGGATGCGAACCCGAATTGATTGCCGAACGATATGCCGCAACAGCCGATTTAATTATCGATTCCGGCCGAGGAGGTATAATACCATCTACAATCGTTGACTGCACAGGCTCCGCGCCCGAAATAACGAGAGAAGGCAAGGGAATTTTGAAATAAAAAACCGCACATTTGCAACAAATATTAACCAAAACCGACCTTCCGCCTCAAACATTGTATTATCCTTTAATTTTCAATATTTTATCAAATATAATTTTTTATACCCAAACAAAAAACTTATATTTGTATTGCATTATCATTAACAAATGAGAGCTTACATATACCTTTAATACTCATTAAAAACAACTTCTATGAAAGTCAATGAAATTTTAGCTAATCTTGAGGCAAAGCATCCCGGAGAAAAAGAATACTTGCAAGCCGTCAAAGAGGTGCTTCTATCAGTGGAGGATGTTTATAATCAACACCCCGAATTTGAAAAAGCAAAGATAATCGAACGAATGGTGGAACCGGACAGGATTTTCACTTTCCGTGTGACTTGGACCGATGATAAAGGTGAAGTTCAAACCAACTTAGGATACCGCGTGCAATTTAACAATGCCATTGGCCCGTATAAAGGAGGCATACGCTTTCATGCTTCTGTAAATCTGTCGATATTGAAATTCTTGGGATTCGAGCAGACATTCAAAAATGCCCTCACCACGCTACCTATGGGAGGAGCCAAGGGGGGATCAGACTTCAGCCCTCGCGGAAAAAGCGATGCCGAAATAATGCGCTTCTGCCAAGCATACATACTTGAATTGTGGAAAAACCTTGGACCGGATCGAGATGTCCCGGCAGGAGACATCGGTGTGGGTGGCCGTGAAGTTGGATACATGTTTGGAATGTATAAAAAATTAGCCCAAGAACACACAGGCACATTTACCGGTAAAGGGTTGGAATTCGGAGGATCGAAAATACGTCCCGAAGCTACCGGATTTGGCGCATGCTACTTCGTTCGCAACATGCTTCAAACCATGGGTGAAGATTTCGCGGGTAAGACAGTTGCTATTTCTGGCTTTGGCAACGTAGCTTGGGGTGCAGCCCTAAAAGCCACGCAATTGGGAGCCAAGGTTGTAACTATCTCGGGACCCGATGGCTACGTTTATGACCCAACAGGCATATCGGGCGAAAAAATCGACTACATGTTGGAGCTTCGTGCTTCGGGTGACGACATTGTTGCTCCTTATGCCGAAAAGTATCCCGAGGCAACATTCTATCCCGGTCGCCGTCCATGGGAAGTAAAAGTGGACATAGCCATGCCGTGTGCGACACAGAACGAAGTTGATAAAGAAGATGCCGACAACTTGGTGCGTAACAAAGTGCTTTGCGTCGGAGAAGTCTCTAACATGGGTTGCACGCCCGAAGCAATCGAAACATTCATTGCAAACAAAATTCCATACGGGCCGGGCAAAGCCGTAAACGCCGGCGGAGTAGCAACATCCGGGCTTGAAATGAGCCAAAATGCCATACACCTGTCTTGGTCGGAAAAAGAAGTTGACGGTCGCCTGCACGAAATAATGAACAACATTCACGAGCAATGCTTGAAGTATGGTAAGGAAAATGACGGTTATATCAACTACATGAAAGGTGCCAACATCGCAGGTTTCATGAAAGTGGCTCATGCCATGCTCGGACAAGGCGTGATTTAAACATTTGTCAAATATAATCATAGAGAGCCGAAACGCATGTATATTTGTGACGTTCCGGCTCTTTTTTGTGCGGCTCAATTGTTAATATAATCCATTTTTATTCGTAACTTTGCCGCCGAAGAAAAGCATAGAGTATTTATTATAAATAAATCATATGCTTCTATTCCTACACAATCAAATGATTTGAGATGTTTCTAAAAAAGTACAAAAAATAACAGATTAATAGGCTTATGAACCTTTCACCACTTACTGCCATATCGCCTATCGATGGTAGGTATCGCTCAAAAACTGAACATTTAGATTTGTATTTTTCTGAATTCGCTTTAATACGTTATCGCATAAAAGTAGAGATTGAATATTTTATCGCATTGTGTGAGATGCCTTTACCTCAGCTAAAAGCTGTTGCCGCTGACAAATTTGGCGAATTGCGAAATATTTATAAAAATTTTTCTTTAAACGATGCCAATCGCGTAAAAGAGATTGAAAGCGTTACCAATCACGATGTAAAGGCTGTTGAATACTTTATAAAAGAAAAATTTGATATACTCGGGCTACAACAATACAAGGAATTCATTCATTTTGGGCTAACCTCCCAAGACATAAACAACACGTCGGTGCCGATGTCTATAAAAGACGCTTTGCACGACACATATATGCCACTCATTGAAGAGGTCGTTTCCATTCTCGAAAAATATGCCACCGAATGGAACGAAATACCAATGTTGGCACGAACCCATGGGCAACCAGCTTCTCCAACTCGGTTAGGGAAAGAAATACGAGTGTTTGAATACCGGCTGAAAGAGCAGTTGCAATTACTCCGCCAAATCCCCATTTCCGGCAAATTTGGTGGCGCAACAGGCAATTTCAATGCACATCTCGTAGCATTCCCTCAATATGACTGGGTGTCGTTTGCCAATAATTTCCTACAAAACAATCTTGGCATAAAGCGAGAGCAATGGACGACACAGATTTCAAATTACGACAATTTGAGTGCGCTATTTAACGCCCTTGCTCGAATCAACACCATAATAATCGATCTCGACCGCGACATCTGGCAATATATCTCCATGAATTACTTCAAGCAGAAGATAAAAGCCGGAGAAGTCGGGTCGTCGGCAATGCCACACAAGGTGAACCCTATCGACTTTGAGAACTCTGAAGGCAACTTAGGCATAGCCAACGCAATATTTACGCATTTGGCAGGCAAGCTTCCGATTTCCAGATTGCAACGCGACCTTACCGACTCGACAGTGTTAAGAAACGTAGGAGTCCCGTTAGGACACACCGTAATTGCGCTACAGAGCACCATAAAGGGATTGAACAAGCTCATACTAAACGAAGACGCAATCAATGCCGATCTGGATGGAATGTGGAATGTCGTAGCCGAGGCCATACAAACGATTTTACGCCGCGAGGGATATGAAAAACCTTACGAAACATTGAAGGCTTTGACACGCACTAATAGCGTAGTGAACGCCGAAAGCATCGCAAGGTTTATAGACTCTTTAAACGTATCAGATGCAGTGAAAACCGAATTAAAAAGAATCACACCACACAATTACACAGGTTATTAATTGCTCACACATGTTGCTTCATGTATCATATGATGTGCATAAATGTTATAAATTGTAGGATTTTTTGTTCATAACATGCCTTATCGCAATTTATTTCTAAAGATTTATACCCATTTTTTAGTTAATTTTTGCGCATCCATGTTTGCATTGTTCACAGTTTTAAGTATCTTTGCATCGTATAAAAAGCATCATATCTGATTTTTAAAAACCTTATTACTAAACAATTAGCCGAGAGGCCTATATTTTGAATTTATAACTTATGGAAGAGAATGTAGAAAAAAAGACAAGACGACCGCGAATTGGCGAAAACAAAGGCGACAT
The DNA here is from genome assembly GCA_944321905.1 of uncultured Muribaculaceae bacterium. Lineage (GTDB taxonomy): Bacteria > Bacteroidota > Bacteroidia > Bacteroidales > Muribaculaceae > Avimuribaculum. Next base: position 5,074 of record CALUNI010000122.1, read on the forward strand.
TGTTGACAGCAACGAAAGCCGCTACGAAAAAATCGACTATAGTGCCGACAACCGTAATGAAGGAGCTGCCCAATCGGGAGAATACCAAAATTACAACAACCAGCGCGGGGATTATGGAGAACAACGTAATTACGGTCAACGAGGAGGTTACAACCAACGAGGGAATTACAACAATCGTTACAACAATCGTTACAACAATTACGAAAACAACGACAACCAGCAAGAGCAAGGTGAAGGCGGATACCAACGCGGCGGTTATCAGCAACGCGGGTATAACAATCAACGTGGCGGATACGGCAACCAACGCGGAGGTTATAACAATCAGCGCGGAGGCGGATACAACAACCAACGCGGAGGTTATAACAATCAGCGTGGGGGCGGTTATCAGCAACGCGGGAACAACCAAGGAGGCAATTACGGAAACAACCAACGTGGCGGATACCAACAACGCAATAATCAAGGTGGCGGATTTGGCAACAACCAACGTAGTGGATATAACAATCAACGCGGCGGATATAACAAAAATGCCGGGCCACACAATCAAAGGGGACACAATCAGCAAGGTGGACGCCCACAACAAATGCGTTTTACCCCGAGGCCAAAGCGTATCGAATATGTCTTACCGGAAGTTGACCCAAACGAACCGATTCGCTTGAACAAGTTTATGGCAAATGCCGGCGTATGCTCGCGTCGTGAAGCCGACGAATTGATACAAAAGGGTGAAGTAAAAGTTAACGGCGTTCCCGTTACCGAACTTGGCACCAAAATTACGCGCAACGATGTCGTAGAATACAACGACAAAGTGGTTACACTTGAAAGCAAATGCTATATCTTGCTCAACAAGCCGAAAGATTGCGTAACGACAAGCGATGACCCAAATGGCCGCACCACAGTAATGGATCTTATAAAAGGCGCATGTACCGAACGCGTTTATCCCGTGGGTCGTCTCGACCGTAACACAACCGGAGTATTGCTCTTGACCAACGATGGCGACCTTGCGTCAAAATTGACGCACCCGAAGTATGTCAAGAAAAAAATATACCAAGTATGGACCGACAAGCCAATTTCGGAAGACGACATGCAGCATATTGCCGACGGCGTAGAACTTGACGACGGCCCCATACACGCCGATGCCATAAGCTACGTCTCTCCGACCGACAAGAAACAAGCCGGCATAGAAATACACTCGGGGCGCAACCGTATTGTTCGCCGCATTTTCGAGTCGCTTGGCTATCATGTGGTAAAACTTGACCGTGTTTACTTTGCAGGTCTCACCAAGAAAAACCTTGCACGCGGCAAATGGCGTTACTTGACACAAGAAGAGGTAAACTTCTTGAAACAAGGTTCTTTTGAATAATAATAACATTCAATTAAAACATTGTGTTACATTCGCTAACGGTTCAAAAAAATGTGCTTGATGCAATGTAACACAATATTGTTTATAAACACAATAATATTATGCC
>CALUNI010000123.1 GCA_944321905.1 uncultured Muribaculaceae bacterium
GCCCCCGCAGTGTTTTTCATAGTTTAGGGCTTGCGCCGAAAAAAGAAAAACGTTGCGTTTCTATTTGGACACTTCAACAAGTGCAAGAACGATGATATTGGTAGATGCATTCTTAGGCAAAGATGTGTCGGATATGATATATGCCACTTACAATCGCAATGTGTTTGCGGGAAAAGCGACGAAGGCGGCATTGTCGTGATGCCGCCTTTGTCGTGTGTATGTGTTAAACCTTGCCTCAGAAATAGAAATTTTGGGATTTGCTATTGTACAGCAGCAGTCCTTCGCCCACCTCGCGAGCAACTTCTTCACCTTTGATTCTGGCAACTATCGACAGGGCAAATTGTATTGCAGTAGCCGGTCCGTTGGCAGTGATTATGTTGCCGTCGGTTACCACAGGGGTGTATCCTTTTTTTGCATTTGGCATGGAATTTTCAAATCCGGGATAACATATGGCTTCTTTTCCGTCGAGTATTCCAAGTGGGGCTAATACCACGGCAGGCGACGCACATATTGCTGCTATGTTTCCTCCGGCCTTGCTGTGCTTGACAAGTAATTGCGTGAGCGGTTGGTACTCGGCAAGGTTGCTTGCTCCCGGCAGTCCGCCCGGCAGAATCAGCCACGATGCATCGGTAAAGTCGGTTTCGCTAAAGATGGAATCAGCTTCTATTGTTACTCCGTGTGCGCTGGTTACGCTTTTTGTGTCGTTGATTGAGACGGTCGTCGCCTTGATGCCTGCCCGACGTAGGATGTCGATTGTGGCAATGGCTTCCATGTCTTCAAATCCGGTAGCTAAAAACAGGTAGGATGTGTTCATAATGGTGAAGAATTTTCGTTAATAGAATATATACTAATGCAAATATATTCATTAAATCGGGATAAACAAAAGAAAGAATCAATAATTTGTGCGATTGTTGCATAAAATATGAACGTTTGTTATGCATGGAACACTTTTTTGGCATTATTGGCGCAAAATAACGCGATATTGTAACATTGTTGTAATACGAGCCACATGGCTGCCGTGGATAATTGTTTGTGATTGCTGCAAGGTTTGGTTATTTTTGTATAAAAATAATGTTCTCGTATGAAGAAGTATATAGCTGTTTGGGTGGCAGTGTTGGCGGCTGTTGCGATTATGGTTTTTTATAAGCAAGATCCGTTGGTGTATCGTAGTGCCTCTGGCGTGGTGTGGCATACGACTTATAATATAGTTTACGAGTCGGAGGTGGCTCTCGACGATTCGATAATAGCCGTGACAAATTGCATAGATAATAGCGCGTCGATGTATAACAGCCGGTCGGTATTGAGCCGCATTAATGGGAATCGGACCGACACGGCCGACTCCATAGTGGCAATGTTGCTACGGCGGTCAATTGAAGTTAACAGGGAGACGGGCGGAGCTTTCGACCCTACAGTCGCTCCGTTGATGAAGCTATGGAATATGCGGTCGGACAGTGCCGCTTTGCCCAGCGACGAGGTTATAGACAGCGTTTTGCAGTATGTTGGCATGGATAAGGTCAGGCTTGTCGGCAACAAGGTGATTAAGGATGACGCTCGTGTGCAGATAGACTTCAGCGCGATAGCCAAGGGGCTTGGATGCGACGAAGTGGCAAGAATGCTTGAGCGTAACGGAGTCGAGAACTATATTGTGGAGATAGGCGGTGAAATAGTGGCTCACGGCTTCAATGGCCGTGGCAAGCCATGGAGCGTGTCGGTGGACATGCCTATCGAGGAGAACGACACTGTGGTACACTCGTCGGCACTAATGTTGGCCTTGGGCGACGGTGCCGTGGCAACTTCGGGCAACTATCGCAATTATAAGGTAGTGGACGGCAAGAAGGTAGCCCATATAATAAATCCGGCTACGGGACGCACGGCGCAAAGCAGCCTGTTGAGCGTGACCGTGGTGGCCGGCAATTGCATGGATGCCGATGCTTATGCCACGGCATTGATGGTCATGGGGTTTGACGGGGCTTGCCGGTTTGCATCGTCTCGCGATGACATTGCGGTGGTGCTTATTTATGTTGACGAAGACGGCAGTCTGCAGGTGTGGCGCAGCCATGGCATGTCGCGCTATGAAATGCGCGCATGATAAGAGCGCAGCCTCGCATAGCGGTGGGGTTTTGTGTGGTGGGTGCGGTTACTCGTCTTTGACGTTTTTAGAACGCGACTCTTTCTTGGTTGAAGTACTTGTGTCTTTGTCTTCTTTCAAGTCGATTTCGTTCCTGTTGTGGTCGAAAACCTTGTATTCAAGGTAGGCGAGAGACTGGTCGGGCAGGATGCGGAATTTAAGCCCATACTCGATGCGCCATTTGCGGTATTCCGACAGCAGCCCTTTTTTGAGGTATGCATCGACGAACGGATGCACATACATGGTGAAATTGGTTACATTGAGCGAATTGATGAGATAGTCGATTTTGTCTTTCAGCATGTCGGTGAATAGCAGCGACGGTTGCACTTCGCCTTTTCCTCCGCACGACGGGCAAGCCTCGGCGGTGGCGATGTCGAGTGCCGGCCTTACGCGTTGGCGCGTAATCTGCATAAGTCCAAACTTGCTTAATGGCAGGATGTTGTGCCGGGCGCGGTCGTTGGCCATCACTTCCTTCATGTGTTCATACAAGGCCTGTCTGTGATCGGCCTGTGACATGTCGATGAAGTCTATTACTATAATACCGCCCATGTCGCGAAGCCGCAATTGCCGCGCAATCTCGTCGGCAGCTCTCAAATTCACGTCGAGGGCATTGCTTTCCTGGTTGGTCGAATTTTTTGAGCGGTTGCCAGAGTTCACGTCTATTACGTGCAGGGCTTCGGTGCTTTCGATTATTATATATGCGCCCGACTTGAACGACACTGTTTTCCCAAACGATGTTTTTATTTGTCGGGTTATGTTGAAGTGGTCGAAGATGGGAATGTCTTCGGCGTATAGCTTTACGATTTCTTTCTTGTCGGGAGCAATCAGCGTCACATAATGCTGAATCTGGTCGAAGATTTCGGCATCGTTCACATATATGTTTTCAAATGCAGGACTGAATATGTCGCGGATAAGGCTCACGGCTCGGCTTTCCTCTTCGTAGATTAGTGCCGGAGCGTCGGAGCGTTGAGCCTTGGCGATGCTGTCTTCCCAACACTTTACCAGAGCTTTAAGCTCGTTGTTAAGTTCGGCCACGCGTTTACCTTCGGCCGAAGTGCGTATTATGATGCCGAAGTTTTTCGGCCTGATGCTTTCAACCAGTTGCCTCAGCCTTAATTTTTCTTCGGTTGACTTTATCTTTTGTGAAATTGATATTTTGTCGCTGAACGGAATCAGCACGAGGAATCGCCCCGTGAAAGATATTTCGGTTGTCAGTCGCGGTCCTTTCGACGATATTGGCTCTTTTGCTATTTGTACTATCAGTTCTTTCCCTGCCTCAAGTACGTCGGTTATGGTGCCGTGCTTGTCGATATCGGGCATCGACTTGATTTTTGAAATCTGAGGCACGTGCCGTTTGTCGTCGAATGCGGCTTTGATGAATTGTTGGTATGTCTTGAATTGGGAGCCGAGATCGAGATAATGCAGGAAGGCATCTTTTTCAAACCCGACGTTGACAAAGGCGGCATTGAGTCCGGGCATTAATTTTTTCACCTTGGCAATGTAGAGGTTGCCGACGGCGTAAGACGCGTCCCTCGATTCTTTTTGCAGGGACACCAATCGTCCATCCTCGGTCAATGCAGTGGATATGTTGTCAGGTCTGACGTCAACGATGAGTTCGCTTCTCATTCCCCCAATTTGATAATTAAATATTTTGCAATGAAATATACTTCTTAAGTCAAGATCTGATATTCGTGTGTATGCGAGATGTTAGTTTAAATCTGAAAAAGCGGGCAGCCGTCCACTTCTGAAAACGAATCGACTTGCCGTGTAATGGTTTCGGGAGGAGGAGTGTCTAAAAAAAAGTGTAGAAATATGCGAATTTATACATTTTTTTATTTACAAAGAACAAACGCAATGAAGCACCGTATAATTAAAACAGGTGTCATTTTGTTTGTTCTTTTGTAAGACTTGGTTTCTAAAGCCAGAATCTACACACGATTTACTTTTATTTCTTCTTGTGTCGGTTCTTTCTCAGTCTTTTCTTGCGTTTGTGAGTTGCCATCTTGTGGCCTTTCCTTTTCTTTCCGCTTGGCATATTGTTTTATTTTTAAGATAGTTATGTTTGTCTGTTGTGTGAAAAAGTCGCCGTGCCGTTTATCTCCTTTTTTTGTGAAGAATGGGTGGCAGGCATTACTTTACTTGTTCCATGAACACCTTTGCCGGCTTGAATGCGGGAATCTTGTGTTCGGGAATAATGAGGGTTGTACCCTTTGATATATTGCGAGCTGTCTTTTGTGAGCGAGTCTTGACGATGAAACTTCCAAAACCGCGCAGATACACATTCTCGTTGTTTGCAAGAGAGTCCTTTACGGTTTCCATGAATTTTTCTACAGTTTCAAGCACCGATGCCTTGTCGATTCCGGTGGATTTTGCAATCTCGTTTACGATGTCTGCTTTAGTCATTGTATTCGTATTTTTTTTAATTATTTAAAATTTCCCATATTAACACATCAATAGGAAAAATAGACCTGCATCCTCTTTGAAATCAAGTTAGAAACAATCTATTTTTCAGAGTTTTTGGGTACGCAAATCCTTCCGTCGGGATTTGTAGGTGCAAATATCGCACTTTTTTTTGAAATAAAAGTAAGGAGCAAGGAAAATTTCATAGAATTTTTTGTTTCTCACTTGTTTAGGTTAATGAGAACCGGTGGTGCAGGATATGTTTTAAGGGCGGCTTGGAAGGGGGTCGCCGATAATTTGTTACCTTTGCAACCGGTTAATAAAATGACGTTGTAAATGAACAAGAAATTTTCTGTCCCGTTTTTGCTGCTCGCAGTCCTGTTTTGCATATTCTTGGTAATCGCCAATCTGCTTGAGGTAAAAGTGGTGAGGTTTGGCTCGTTGTCGGCTACGGCGGGACTCGTGGTTTTTCCCCTTTCATATATAATAAATGACTGCATCGTGGAAGTGTATGGATTCCAGCGGGCAAGGTTTGTGATATGGCTCGGGTTCTTGATGAACCTTGTGGTCGTGCTGCTTATACAGCTTGCCCTTGTTTTGCCGCCCGACCCTGTGTGGACAGGACAGCAAGCCATGGAAGTGGTGTATGGGAGTACGCCTCGCATATTGTTGGCAAGCTTCACGGCATTTGTGTGCGGTTCGATGGTCAACGCTTACATAATGAGCCGCATGAAGGTGATGAGTCGCGGACGGTATTTTTCGGCGCGGGCAATTTTGTCAACTTTGTTTGGAGAGGGAGTGGATTCGCTTGTGTTTTTCCCTATTGCTTTTGGCGGAGTGCTGCCGTGGAGTACGGTACTGACGCTGATATGGAGCCAGGCTGTGATAAAGACCGCGTATGAAGTGGTGGTATTGCCCGTGACACTCAAAGTGGTGAAATACGTTAAACGAAAGGAGCGGCTGGATACGTATGACGACAAGGCAAGCGGTGTGGACTATCGTTGGTGGAAGATTGGTAAAATAGATTGACAAGGAATACTATGGATGGAATTAAGACTGTGTTTGTTGACCTTGACGACACGATATGGTGGTTTTCAAAGAATTCGCTGTCGTCGCTGCGGCATGTGTATGAATTGTACGAGATTAATCGATTTGCTGATTATGAAACGTTTGACAGGCATTATCACGACGTTAACAGCAGGTTGTGGGACCTGTATCATTACGGCAAGATAGACAAGGATTACCTTGTGAACGAGCGTTTTCGCTATACTCTTGAAAAAATAGGATACCCGTTGTGCGATATAGGTGCGAAGGGGGCGGAGATGAACGAGGAGTACTTGCGGTATCTTGCATTGTTGCCATTGTTGGTGCCGGGGGCAGAGGAGATGCTTGCAGGCTTGAGTGCGCGGTATGACATAAATGTGCTTAGCAACGGCTTTAAAGGTGTGCAACAGCAAAAATTGAGGTCGGGCGGTGTCGAGCATTACATTCACAGGGTGATACTGTCGGACGATTGCGGTGTGACGAAGCCGCTGAGGGGCATATTTGATTATGCCCTTGAACAATGCGGAGCCGAAGCATCGTCGAGCGTGATGATTGGAGACAATTACGATACCGATGTGTGTGGTGCAAAAAATGCCGGTTGGCACACGGTGTTTTTCAATAGGGCAGGGGTGAAAGGCGATTTCCCTGCTGCCGATGTTGTGGTGACCTCGCTTTCTGAGGTTAGAAAAGAATTATAAGAAATTGTTTTTGAGTTTAACCCAAAACGGACATTAGACCACAAATGAAAATCTAATGACCGATTTGGGTTTATCGCCGTG
>CALUNI010000124.1 GCA_944321905.1 uncultured Muribaculaceae bacterium
CTTTCCACGTGCTTGGCGCATAGCGCGTCCAACAGGCCGAGCAGAATCACTATATAAGGGATGATTCTAACCAAGCCAACGCCTACCGTGCCGGTGTTGACCCCGAGGACGCGACTATCCGCGACTTGAACCCGTATCTTTACACCGACCCCGACGACGAGACTTCTCTGCCCGAGACGGTGTTGCCAAAGGGGGGTATGTGGTATCACACGCTTAACAGCTTGTCGCAATATAACTTCCGTGCCACGGGTCAATATGGCAAGACTTTCAACAACACTCACATAACCAACTTCTTCGGTGGTGTCGAAATCAACTCGGTTACCCGTCATGAGGAGTATTTCCAGGCTTGGGGTGTTGTGTATGACAATGGTCGCCTGCCGTATATCAATCCCGACTTGTTCAAGCAGATGAACGAGGAAAACGGCGAATATTATCACGATACTTACACGTATGACCGCGACGCAGCATTCTTTGCTAATGCAGCTTACTCATACCAAGGCAAATATACACTTAACGGTACCATCCGTTATGAAGGTTCTAACCGTCTCGGTAACACACGTCAAGCACGTTGGTTGCCTACGTGGAACATTTCGGGCGCATGGGACTTGTCGAGCGAGTCGTGGTTTGCCAATCCGGTGCTGAGCCATGCGACGCTTAAGGCTTCTTATTCGCTGACTGCCGATGCTGGTCCTATCGACTATGCAAGTGCAGTGCCTATCTTCGTGGCTGCCCGTCCGTGGCGTCCGTTGACCAATGCAATGGAAATGGGTATCAACCTCAGCGAGCTTGCCAACAGCGAACTTACTTATGAAAAGAAGCATGAGCTTAACATAGGTGTTGACCTCGGTTTCCTTTACAACCGCATCAACCTTGCCGCCGACTGGTATATGCGCGACAACTTCGACCTTATCGGCCCGGTTTACACTTCGGGCGTAGGCGGTCAGACCATGAAGTATGGTAACGTTGCTACCATGAAGTCGGGCGGTGTGGAATTCACGCTCTCTACTTCAAACATCCAGACAAAGGATTTCTCTTGGGATACCGACTGGACATTCTCTTATGCCACTACCGAGATTACTGAGCTTAACGCCCAGTCGCGTGTAATCGACTTGGTTGCCGCTACCGGTTTTACTCGCGAAGGCTATCCGCAACGCGCGTTGTTCTCGATTCCGTTCGTCGGCTTGACCGATGAGGGTCTTCCGCAATTCATCAACGAGAATGGTGACGTGACGGTTTCCGACATCAATTTCCAGGAATTCGAGAACCTCGACTTCTTGAAGTATGAAGGTCCTATCGACCCGACCATCACAGGTGGTTTCGGTAATATCTTCAAGTATAAGGATTTCACTCTTAACGTGTTCCTTACTTACGCATTCGGCAACGTGGTGCGTCTCGACCAGACGTTCGCATCATCTTACAGCGACGAGGCTGCAATGCCTAAGGAATTTGCAAACCGTTGGGTAATGCCTGGCGATGAAATTTATACCGACATCCCGGCAATAGCAAGTAGGCGTCAGGCCTATGAGGATACCCAGTTGTCGGTTGCCTACAATGCCTATAACTATTCTACGGCACGCGTGGCAAAGGGTGACTTCATCCGCTTGAAGGAGATTTCTCTGACTTACAATCTGCCCAAGTCGGTACTTTCTAAGTTGCGCCTCAATTCGGCTTCACTTAAGTTGCAGGCTACCAACTTGTGGCTGATTTATGCCGACAAGGCTCTTAACGGACAAGATCCCGAATTCATGAACTCTGGTGGTGTGGCAATCCCGCAACCTCGTCAGTTCACATTTACCGTGCGTTTTGGTTTGTAATTTGCATGTTGTATAATTAGGAAAGAAAACACAGATATGAAAATTAAATATATTGCATATTCCGCATTATTGGCAACCGTTGCCTTGGGCACGTCTTCTTGCGAGGATTTCTTGAGCAAGAATCCCGACAGCCGTGTGGAACTCAGCACGCCCGAGCAGATGCGCATGTTGCTTGTTAACGGTTACACCAATGGCAATATCGCCTTGATGTGCGAGTTGTCGGGCGACAATGTTATCGACAACAACTCGCCAAACGAGCTTGGCAACCGGTTTAACCTGGCAGAGTACAGCAGACTTGACAACGAGTTGTTTGCCTGGGAGGATGCCGAGAGCGACAGCCAGCAGGATTCTCCGACATCGGTTTGGGATGGTTGCTACCACGCAATCGCTTGCGCCAATCAAGTGCTTAAGCGCGTTGCCGAGTTTGAGGCCGAAGGCCGTGGCGACGAAGTGGCTTTCGTGAAAGGTGAAGCGTTGGTTATCAGGGCTTACCACCACTTCTTGCTTGCCAACATGTTCTGCCGCTCTTACCGTGGCCCCGAGCTGAGCAAGGCTGTGCAGGGCATACCGTATTCGACCGAGCCCGAAACCACCTTGTCGGTGATTTACGACCGTGGCAATCTTGCCGACGTGTATGACAAAATCGAGGCTGACTTGGAAGCAGGTCTTCCGCTTATCGACGATGCAACCTATGAGCAGCCCAAGTATCACTTCAACTCGACTTCTGCGGCAGCTTTTGCGGCACGTTTCTACCTTTTCAAGCGTGACTATGTGAAAGCCGAGCAGTATGCCAACGAGGCTCTCGGCAGCGAAGCAGCACCGTCGTTGTCACAATTGTCCGACTGGTGGTCGCAATCGTTTACCGACCCGTCTCAAGCCGTGCAATATTATGTGAGCGTCGAGCGTCAGAACAATTTCCTTATATTGCCGACCGAGTCAACTTTCCAACGCCACATAGCAGGCGGTCGCTACGCCTTTAACCGCGACGGCAAGGCTGCGACTTATGAAAGCGCAGGTCCGTCATGGTCAAATTCTGTCGGTTTCCACCCTTGTTATCTTGGTAAGTATTATTATAGCGTAAATCAAGAGTATGGCGGTTGGGCTGCCAATATCTACGAGATGTTTGAATATACCGACCGTGTGGCAGGTATCGGTTATCCAAAGGCTGTGCGCGTTGAGTTCTCGGCCGAAGAGACCCTGTTCTGCCGCGCCGAAGCCCGCATCTATCTTGGCAAGATCGACGAGGCCGTGGCCGACTTGAAGGCGTGGGACGACTCGCGCAAGGCGGGCTTGACCGAACTGTATCCGTCATCGTTCTCAACTCTTACCCGCGAAAGCATAGTTTCGTTCTACGGCACCAATGATCCGGGTTCGGGTATCGTGAAGGAACTCCACATCGACGAGTTGTATCCCGTGGATGGCTATTCGGTTACTGCTGCCAACGAGCCTTTCTTGCAATGTGTGCTTCACTTCCGCCGCATTCATCTTATAGGCGACGGCTCGCGTTGGTTTGACATCAAGCGTTACGGCCTCGAATACAGCCACGCAATCGGTGCGTCGCGCGTCGAGACGTTGACAATGGACGACCCGCGTAAGGCATTCCAGTTGCCGGCCGAAGTTCTCTCGGCAGGCATGGCTCCTACCGACCGCGCAGTGTTGAAAGCACCGGATGAATCGCAGATTATAAAAGCGACTTTGAAGACGAGCAAGTAATAAAATTTGTTGAACACATACACACAAATAGTAGCGATTATGAAAATACGTAAATTATTATATATGGCTATAGCCGCCATTGCTTCGGTAGGAGCAGTGTCGTGTAGCGACGACGAGCTTGGGGAAACGATATTTCCCGATGTCGATGATACTCTCGACCCCAATTCTTACACGTTCCAGCTCGATAGCTTCTTGAAAGCCAACTATCTTGAACCCTACAACCTCGACTTCAAGTACCGCATGGAAGATGTCGGTACCGACATGAACTATAACCTCGTGCCTGCGCGTTACGACGCTTCGGTTGACCTCGCCGTGCTCACTAAGTACCTTTGGTTTGAGGTTTACGACACCGAGGTAGGTACGGAGTTCCTCCGCGCCTATGGTCCGCGCATCATCCACTTGATTGGTTCGCCTGCGTTTAACGCCGTGAGCGGTACCATGATTCTGGGTCTTGCCGAGGGCGGTATCAAGGTTTCGCTTTATCGCGTTAACTATATCGAACCCGACAACGCCGACCAACTTAACGAGTTCTACCTGCACACGATGCACCACGAGTTTGCTCACATCTTGCACCAGACCAAGGTTTATCCCACCGAGTTCCAGCTGTTGTCGAAGGACAGGTATGACCCGCTGAACTGGCAAGACCGCGACGAGCGCGTATGTAACTCGTTTGGCTGTGTGACCAGCTATGGCAGCTCGGAAGAGCGTGAAGACTTTGCCGAGATCGTGGCGACCTTCATCACCGCCACCGACGAGGAGTGGGACGACATAATGTATTACGCAGGCCGCAACTATGTGGAAGTGGGCGAGGACAATTCCGGTAATGCCATATATGACGACCCCGAGGATGCTCAAGATGACGAGGGTGGCCTTGCCGACGGCGTTGACGGAGTGGCTATCTTGAACCAGAAGATACAAATAGCACGCACTTGGTTCCGCGATGCTTGGGATATCGACCTCGACTCGCTGCGCGCCGAGGTGCAGTATCGCCAGTCGCACATCAACCTCGACTCGCTTAGGAATGAAGTTTATTCAATTGGAAATCCTGTTGTAACCGAGTAATAGAAAATTATGAATATCAACAATATGACTATAAAATATCTTTCGTTTGCTGCATTGGCTTTGGCCATGAGTGCAACCGTGGCATCTTGCAGCCGCGAAGAAGACGACATATGGGAGCAAAGTGCCATCGAGCGCCTCGAAGCCGCACAAGGAGAATATTACGATGTGCTGTGTGCTGCGCCCAACGGTTGGGAAATGCTCTATTTCGCCGGCAGCGGCGAGCAAGGCTACAACTTCTTGATGAAGTTTGAGCAAGGTGACAAGGTGACCATTGCCACTCGCAATCCCGACACTGGGGATGCCTATGCCGAAGAAACGAGCGCGTTTGACGTTATAATCGACGACGGCCCGGTATTGACATTCAACACCGACAATACGCTGTTCCACCGCTATTCAGACCCCGACCCCGACCACACCCAGGATACCGACGGCGTGGGTAGCGGCGGCGACTATGAGTTCAAGATAATGTCGGCCTGCGACACCATGGTTTATATGCGTGGCAAGAAGCGTGGTATCGAGATATACATGTATCCGCTCGCAAGCGACGATAACTGGGAGAAGTATTTCGACGACATTTATGCCATGCGCGACAGCATGTTTAACCCGTCGATACCTACGTTGTGGCTAACCCTTGCCGATGGCGTTCGCTATTCAATCAGCAATGCCGCATCGCAGGTGATGAGTTTCGTCCCCGAGGGCGGTGATGCCGTTACCCAGACTTCGACGATGAATTACGTGGTCACTCGTCGCGGTTTCCGTTGGATGAATTCTTTCCCCGGCGACACCATTACCACGACTCCCGCACGCGAATTTGTCATGAACGCCGAGGGAACTTACCTTGTAAGTACCGACTTTGGCGGTGACGACTGCACCGCAGGTGCAACAATCAAGGCTCCTGCATTGTCTGAGTTTTTCATGCAACAAGGTACTACATGGAGAGTGGATGACGAAAACCTTGGCGGACAATTTGCAACTGCATATCAGAATCTTGCTACCGGGTTCAGTGCCGTATCTGGTTCATGGAGACTGACATACATGGAGTTCTCTTACAATGCTTCTGGCAACAGCTTTGCCTTGTCGATAAGAAATAATAGATCGACGGGTGTTATTTATTGCTCGAAGGATGCTAATGGTGATAATAATATTAGGTTGAATTTCTCGGGCGAGGGTGATTCAAATGGATCGGCATTTATCGAGTATGTTCCACAGTTGGTTGAGTTTATGAACCTGTTGTCGTCTTCCGACCTTGTTCTTTCTTCTGTTGGCGCAACCGAATTAGATCCGGTAAGAATTCGCGTTGAAAATTCAGCAAATGCAAATGATTATTTCTATGTTGATCTCCAATAACAGGAGACAACATAGAAATATTAAAAATATAGAATTGTTTAATTTTTAATTTTTTGAGCTATGAAGAATTTGTTACTTTTAGCAGCAGTTGCATCGATGTCGTTCATGGCAGATGCTACTGTACAGAATCTTGCTCCGCAGAGGACAATAAGCGCAAACTCTGCTGCTGCAGTTCTCAAGAAAGTGGACGATACTGTGTACAAGCTTCAGCCTGTAAAGTCGCTTGGCAAGACAAGCGCTTTGTCTAACAAGCTTGCAACTAATAATGCAGTGCGTCCTTTGGCTGATGGCGATTTGAGCGCATCTTACGCTATGCCTAATCTCTTTTATTTCACATTTTCTACACCCGATGAAGCAGGTAATTATTACACTGTAGAAAATGCAGGCACATATACAATCGGTC
>CALUNI010000125.1 GCA_944321905.1 uncultured Muribaculaceae bacterium
CAGGTTGTCGTAGTGCCGCCCCATATTTATTATATTGGATATGTTTGCGCCACGAAACGAGTAAATGCTTTGTGCGTCGTCGCCGACTACGCACAAGTTGTTGTTGCCCCGGCTTAGCTGCGACACTATGAGATGCTGTGCAAAATTGGTGTCTTGGTATTCATCGACAAGAATATATTGAAAAAATTCGCGGTAACGCTCAAGCACGTCGGGATTGTCTCTAAACAATATGTTGGTGTAAAACAGCAAGTCGTCAAAGTCCATTGCTCCTGCGATGCGGCATCGGTTCCAATATCCGCGATATATTTCGTTGAAAAGGGGGCGTTGCGAGCGTATGTCGGCTTTGGTCAGTTCCCGGTCTTTGGCATAATCGTCAGGAGAAATCAAGCTGTTTTTCATTTTGGAAATGCGTGACTGTATTTCCGCCACTATATATGCCTTTTCATCAAGTCCCATGTCCTTGATAATGGTCTTTATCAGAGACTTGGAGTCGGTGGTGTCATAAATGGTGAAGTCGTGCTTGAATCCTATGCACTCGGAGTTGCGCCGCAGGATGCGTGAGAATATGGAGTGGAATGTGCCCATCCATAGCTGTGATGCGGTGTCGGCATCGACCAATTGGCCGATGCGCTCTTTCATCTCGCGTGCAGCCTTGTTGGTGAATGTCAGTGCCATTATCCTATAAGGCTGGTAACCGTGGTTGAGCAAGTGTACGATTTTATATGTAAGAACCCGAGTTTTGCCCGAACCGGCTCCTGCTATGACTAATTGTGGGCCGTCAAGATACTGCACTGCATCGCGTTGCTGTTTGTTGAGGGCGTTGAGGTAGTCTTCCAATTTGATTTTTGTCAGTGTTTAGAGTTTGTTAGAGCTTAGCTCTTATTCGGTTGCAAAATTAGCCACACTTTTTCTTATCCGCAAATATATTCATGCCGTAACAATTGTTGTGAATCGTGTGTCATGTTTATGCACATGGTCCTGGCTATCTTTGTGGCAGGGATAAAGGATTATACCATGATTAACACATACAAAAAAACAGGGTAAGAAAGTTGTTCTTATCCTGTTTCTTTGTGCATGTGTGTATATAGGGCCGGCTTAATCAAATAAATGTCGAAGCCTGCTGAATATGCGCTTTTTCTCGCTCTCGTTTGGTGTCACGTCGGGTTGGCCTTTGAGCTTTTCAAATGCCTCTTTTTCGGTTGGCGTGAGCTTTTCGGGTATATATACCATCACGTTGACAAGCATGTCTCCATTCCCATATCCGTTTGGTGAAGGTAATCCCTTGCCACGCAGGCGCAGAATCTTACCCGGCTGTGTGCCAGGCTCTATTGTCAATCGTGCTTTACCGTCGATGGTCGGTACTTCGACCTTGCCGCCGAATACGGCAGTCGGTATGTCGAGCATCAGATTGTATATCAAGTCGTTTTCGTCGCGAAGCAGTTCGGCATCCTTTTCTTCTTCTATGACGATAAGCAGGTCACCCGGTATGCCTCCGTGACGGGCAGCATTGCCCTTGCCTCTCATGCTCAGCGTCATGCCATCGGCCACGCCTGCAGGAATGTTGACCGTAACTATGTCGTCTTGCTTTACGATTCCTTCACCGCCACATGCCGGGCATCGGTCTTGGATTATTCTCCCTTCTCCGCCGCACGTGGGGCATGGCCCCTGCGTTTGCATTGTACCCAGTATGGTTTGTTTTACCTGCCTTACTGTTCCTGTGCCGTGGCAAGTTGAGCAAGTGGTGAATGCGGTTCCGTTTTTGGCACCTGTCCCGTTGCAAGCCGAGCAAGCTACGTAGTGTGGAATCTTGAGCTTTTTTTCTACGCCGTGAGCCACATCTTTTAATGTGACTTTTACTTTTACGCGCAGGTCGGTACCCCGGTTTTGACGTGGACGGCTGTTGCCCGAGGAACCGAACCCTCCAAAGCCGCCAAACCCTCCAAAGCCGCCGAAAATATCACCGAACTGGGAGAAGATATCTTCCATCGACATGCCGCCACCGCTGAAGCCTCCGCTACCCATGTTGCCCATGCTATGGCCAAATTGGTCGTAACGGGCGCGTTTTTCGGGGTTGCTTAACACGTCGTATGCTTCAGCAGCCTCTTTAAATTTTTCTTCAGCTTCTTTTTTTTCGGCTTCGGTCTTGCCTTGTTGCCTGTCGGGGTGATATTGTATAGCCTTTTTTCGGTATGCCTTTTTTAAGTCTTCGGGTGTCACGTTTTTGGGCACTCCTAATACTTCGTAGTAATCTCTTTTTTCCATTATCGTTATTCCAGACCTATTATCTTAGTAAAATTTTACACACAATTGCACGGCTGAGGCTAATCATTGCCCTACTACCACTTTAGCATGTCGTAGGACTTTGTCGTTTAGCGTATAACCTTTTTGCACGGTGTCCATTACTTTGCCTTTTTGAGACTCGTCGGTAGCCGGGAATGTGGTCACGGCCTCATGCAACTCGGTATTGAATTCTTTATCGTTGCTATCAATGGGCTTGACACCATTCTTTTCAAGGTATTTCATGAACTTATTGTAAATAAGGTCAACACCTTGCTTCAAGCTGTCGAGTTCGTTGTTTTCGTTTATGGCTTTAATGGCGCGTTCAAAATCGTCAATTACCGGCAGCAGGTCACGCATTGCATTCTCTGCCCCGTTTTTTATTATTTCTGATTTTTCTTTTAATGTCCGTTTTCTGAAATTATCAAATTCGGCCATTAAGAATAAATATTCTTTCTTGGAGTTTTCGAGTTCTTTTTCAAGAGATTCGATCTTCTTGTTAAGTGCAGCGGTCTCGTCTTCAGAGTTTGTTTCCGAATTGTTTTCGTTATTGTTTGCGGCAGTTTCGTCAACTTTGGCTTCTTCTTGCTCTTCAGCGGTGACGTTTGCTTGCTTTTCTTTGGTTTTGTTATCTGTATTTTCCATATATGCCTTTATTCAATCATTAAAGTTGCCTTATCAAAAATGTTGCCAAAATGTCATAGGATAAGAAATGGGGTGACAACAAAAATAATCCAATTTTGTTTAATTGGATTATAATGTATGGAAATATAAGATGTTATGAAATTTATGGAATTAAAGCTTCATGACAAAATTGAGGCATCCGTTAATCTTCTTGCTTGCGTTTTCTGCCAAAATGGCATTCTCGAATATACCAAATATGGAGCTGCCGGAGCCTGACATTGAGGCATATGAAGCCCCCAAGTCGTATAATTGTTGCTTGATGTCGGAAAGCTGTGGGTAAATGGCATAAATGCTTGGTTCAAAATCATTTTTCAATGATTCTTTCCATGTGCCTATCGGTTGTTTCAAGATTTCGGTTATTGATAATTTTGACGGATGCGGGGTTACTCTCGAATAGGCTTCGGCTGTCGAAACTGCCACGGGAGGTTTGATAAGCAGAAGATAAAGTCCCAAAAGGTTTACGGTGGTTGGCGTGAATTCGTTTCCTATGCCTGTCGCGTACATTGGTTTGTCGTATATGAAAAAGGCGCAGTCGGCACCTATTTGCGATGCTATGTCGGCTAAATTATTTTCATTTAATTTGTTGCCACCTAATTCATTCAATGCCTTTATTGTGAACGATGCATCCGATGAGCCGCCTCCTAATCCGGCACCGTCGGGTATGTGTTTATATAAATGGATGTCCACTTCTGGCAAGTCCGCATGTTGCCGCATGAGCCTGTAAGCTTTCATTACGAGGTTCTTCTCCGGCTCGCAGTCGATTGGGTTGCCGTATGTGTATAGTGTGGTTTTTCCGCTGTCGGATGGCACAATTTCGAGTATGTCGTGGATGCCGATGGGGTAGAACACCGTTTCGATGTTGTGGTATCCGTCATGACGCTTTGCCACGATGTTTAGTCCTAAGTTGATTTTTGCATTTGGGAATGTAATCATGATTGTCAAATAAAAAATGGTGCGAGGACATTTTCGGTCATACAATGCCCTCGCACGTCATTTGTCAGTTATGGTTTCTAAAAGCCTGTTTAAATCTTAACCCAAATAACTCGGGGTATTTGTTTGGCCTGATACTAAAATTTAGAAAAATCGGTTTTTGACATGTCACCTTCACTTACGAACGTTTCATGGAATGCGAATGCCGCACGCAAGGTGTGTGGCGTGTGTCCGCCTTTCGACATTTTTAGGTATTCGCGTAGCAGCGGGCGATATTTGGGGTTGGCGCAATTTTCGATTATTGTCTCTGCCTTTTGTATCGGAGACTTCCCTCGCAAGTCGGCTATGCCTTGTTCGGTAATTATTATGTCAACCGAGTGCTCGCTATGGTCTAAGTGGGAAACCATGGGTACTATTGCACTGATTAGTCCGCCTTTTGCTACCGACGGGCAACTGAATATTGACGTGTATGCGTTGCGTGTGAAGTCGGCCGAGCCGCCTATGCCGTTCATCATTTTTGTGCCTACGACGTGTGTCGAATTCACATTTCCGAATATGTCGGCTTCAAGGGCTGTGTTCATCGTTATGACTCCAAGTCGGCGGATTACTTCGGGATTGTTTGATATCTCTGCAGGTCGCATGATTACCTTGTCATGGAAGCGGTCGATGTTCTCGAAGAATTCATTCATGGCTTCGGTCGAGAATGTCATGGAACACGTGCTTGCAAAGCGGCATTTGCCCGATTCGATAAGTTTAAGCACCGAATCTTGGATGACCTCGGTGTACATTTCAAATGGTGGAATGTCGGCATTGGCTTCAAGGCGGGCGAGTACCGCATTTGCAATATTGCCTACGCCCGATTGCAATGGCAGGAATGAACTTGGTATGCGCCCCTCTTTCAGCTCGTTGATTAAGAAGTTGCATACGTTCTCACCAATCATCATTGTCGTCTCGTCGCTTGGCGCAAATGGATGTCCGCCTTCGGGAAAGTTGGTTTTTACTATGCCTACTATCTTTTCGGGGTCGATATGTAGTGTCGGTGTGCCTGCTAAGTCGTTAGGCTTGTAGATTGGGATTTCGCGGCGGTATGGCGGATCGAGTGGTATGTATATATCGTGTAACCCTCTTATTCTAGGATTAATGCCTTCGTTTACTTCAAGCAAGACTCGTTTTGCAAGCATTGCGAACGTTGGAGTAGCTCCTATTCCGGTGCCGAGTACGGCATTGCCCTCGTCGTCGATGCTTTGTACTTCGATTACGGCTACGTCGAGTTGCCCGAAGGTGTTGTATCGCATTTTTTGGGCGAGTTCCGACAGGTGCAGGTCAAAATATTGAATAGCACCAGAGTTGACGGCCTTTCGCGTGTCGGGACACGACTGGTACGGAGTGCGCTTGTTTACTGCGTTTGCTCGTGACAATTCCCCGTCAACGCAGTCGTTGGTCGAGGCTCCCGAGAATATGTTTATTTTAAATTCACGACCGGCTTCATGTTCTGCTTTTGCCTTTTTGGCGATTGCCACCGGAATGACTTTTGGCGTACCGCAGGCAGTAAAGCCCGAAAATCCTACGTTTTCACCATTGTGTACGTATTCGGCAGCTTCTTCTGCCGTTAGAATCTGGTATCTCATGTCGCGTGTTTATTTTTATGTTTGTTAAAATTTGGTTTTCATTATTTCATATGCTATGATGGCTTTACGCCAATCTTGTGGAGTATTGGAGTTGTCATCCGAAGATGTGTAATATGGATTTGTTGTAGTAGGGATAGCTGTTTTTTGTTCTGTTTGAATGTAATTCTCAGAATCGGGTGTTTGCCTTGGCATTGCAGGAGCTTGTCCTGGGTGGGTTTCTTCCTCGAAAGGAATGAGATGCTCTGGGGTCGCTTTCCTGCCTGCCGGTATAGGTGGAAGATGTCTTTCTGTGCCGTGTGTCGGCAATGTTCTGTGTTTGGCATCCCCATTGTTTTTCTTGTTGTTTGCCGATTTGCCTACGAAACCCATAAAGGCTCCGCCTATAATAATGAGAAATGGTATTATATCTGACAAATCCATAAAATAAAAATTTTTCAAAAGTAACAAATACTAATATATTTAGCAAGCCATTGATGAAAAAAGTGGTGCTGTGTTTTTCTCTATCTTCGTTCTGATTGTTTCGTGTCGCGCAAGTGTGAAGAACTTAGTTTGTGTTAAATGTTGTTACCGGGAAATTATGTGGTTTCGGGTGGGTACGGGGGCGGGGTGGTTGTTGGTTGGTTTTTTTGTTGTTTTGGGGGATTTTGGAAGTTGTTGGTTTGCAGGCTGTTGGTTAAGGGGTGTAAAATTTTTTGTAAAAAAGTTGGGAAAAAATTTGGAATGAGGGGCAAAACGGCAGTACCTTTGCAACCGCA
>CALUNI010000126.1 GCA_944321905.1 uncultured Muribaculaceae bacterium
CTCACTCCACCGGCGGTTAAGCCAAGTACAGCCACTCCGAGGCTGTTCTCGTGGCGCACAAAAGAAATTACGCTACAATAATTTCCACATATGCACCATTGCACATCGCTTGCAAACCTACTGATAAGTTATGGCGATGTTAACGTTAAGTAGTGTTGCTTAATTTTTTGAGGCCGGCCTCATGTGTCAAGCCGAATATGGCATCTCTGTTGCCATCACTGTATTTGCACTGCAACCGTTTTTTTCGGACTGACCCGATTTAGGGCTTAGCGACGTTGTAGGCTGAAATGCGCTCTATGTTGGCGATGTTGCGCGACCGGTTTATTGTTAGCTTTATGGCCGAGGCTTCAATGGAGGGGAAGCGTAGCATGCGCTTATATCCTATAGTGGTGCCGGTGGCTATGGCCTGCCAGTTGCCGTCACGGGTCAGTACCGAGACTGTAAACGATTCCACTCGTTGCCCCTTGGTTATGTCTTCTTGCAATGTAACTGAGTTGATATATGCAGGCTGAGACATTTGGCAAATGAGTTCTTCTCCTTGCTTGACCGATGTCGGCGTGAATTTCCCTAACAGGTCGTTGGAAAAATTGCGTGTTATGTATTCGTTTAGTTCTTTTATCCGCAATATGTCGGTTTCACAAAGCAGGCCGTCGGTATTTGGTGGAATGTTTAGCAATAATACCGAATTTTGATTTAACGATTGATAGTATATGTCAACCAATTGTGCGAGAGTCTTTACCCGGCAGTCTTGTTCGGGATGGTAAAACCACCCAGGGCGTATCGACACATCGACTTCCGACGGATACCAAAAGATTTCGTTTGCACGGTATATCAGTTCGCGGCTGCCTATGTCGTGCGACGTGTTGCTTATGCCGAGTGTTGCGTTTACAGAGTCGGCATGTTCGTAACCACCCGGTACGAGAGCCGTGGCACTCCATTCGCATTCCCGTCCAAGTCCGTTTTCGTTCCCAACCCAACGCACGTCATCACCCATAATTGCGGTTACGGCATTGGGCTGTAGCCGGTGTATGACTTCGTAATAGCGAGCCCAGTCGTATGTCTGTTTTCTTCCGTCGGCTCCTTCACCGCATGCGCCGTCAAACCACACTTCATGTACTTCTCCATAATTTGACAGAAGCTCGGTGAGCTGTTGCACGAAGAAGTCGTTATAGGCATCAGAGTCGCCGTAGCAGTCGGCATTTTGATCCCATGGCGACAAATAAATGCCAAACTTTAGTCCGTATTTGTCGCAAGCCTCTTTCAGTTCCTTTATCACATCGCCATTGCCGTCGCGCCAAGGCGAAGAAGCCACCGAGTGACGCGTGGTAGCCGTCGGCCACAGGCAAAATCCGTCGTGATGCTTGGCGGTGATTATTGCCAATTTGAAACCGCCATCTTTTAGCGACCTTACCCACTGTTCGGCATCAAGGTTTGCAGGGTTGAACAATGCCGGGTCCTCGCTGCCGTCGCCCCATTCGCGCCCGGTGAATGTGTTTATTCCGAAGTGCAGGAACGCGGTCATCTCGAGTTGCTGCCATGCCAACTGCTCTTGTGACGGCACGAGGCGCGAGGCCATGTCTATTTTTTGCTCCGCGGTGGCATCTGACGGAAAGCGTACATGTTTCTCGTAATATGTCTCATTAGAGGCACAAGAAAGTAGCGACAGGAGCAAGCTCCATATAATAATGGTGTGGAATGAGGTTTTCATGATAGTGTTTATGTTGGGTTTGAGTCTTGCCTATGTGTATCGTTGCGCTTGGTTGAAAGTACCATGTGTTTCCAGATCATGCGGGGTATGAGTCTCCAAAAGAATACCAACACTGCATATGGCCAATTGATTATGGCGACCCGGCGACGGCGGGCAATGGCGCGGCGTATGGCTTGTGCCGTGTAGTCGGACGACAATTGCATGGGATATCGGTTGCCATCGTCGAGCAGTGGCGTGCGCACGAATCCGGGTCGAATGTCGGTTATGGTCAAATCTACTTTTTGCGTATGAGCCAATTGTTCGATGGCCGTTAAATAGCACCATTGGTAACGTTTTGTCGCACTGTAGGATGCGGCAATGCCTATGCCGCGGGTTCCCGCTATCGAGGTTATGGCTGCGATATGCCCGGTTCTGCCTCTTTGGCTGCGAAAATAACGGTAGGCGGCATCGATCATTGTGGTAAATCCCTTTACGTTGGTGTCTATGGTGTGCCGTTCTATGTCGGGTGACAAGTCGGGATTTTGCTTGCCGACACCCGATGAGAGCAGGAACAAGTCCATGCCTCCGACTTTGCTGATTAGTGTCTCAAGCCTGTCGGCTGCGTCGTCGGCAGTAACGTCGATCGTTTCGACATACACGCGGTCGCAGGCAAGCTTTCTCAATGCTTCAAGCCTCTCGGTGCGTCGTGCGCCCAGACCCACAGTCCATTCTCCTGTTGCGATGTATTGTCTTGCAAGAGATTCTCCGATTCCCGAAGATGCTCCTATTATAATTAGCTTTTTCATGGGGTGATGAAATTTGATTAGTTGCCTGAACCCGGGCCGGGGATTTCCACTCTTCGTGTCGTCGTTGATGTCGGAGAGTCGATAGGTTGCCCGGTGTAGGCGTTTTTACGCTTTTCGTCACGCGGCCACTTGTCTTTGTTAAACGGTATCGTGTAATATAGCGAAAAGCCGGCCGAAATGGACGAGCCGCGAGTTCCGTATCCGGGAATGTACCATGGGTCGGCGGCGGGGTTGCTTTTGTAATTGAACAGGAAATGGTATTTTACCGACCAACCTGCCGACCAATTCTCGAACAGCTTGATGTGCATCGCCACCACAAGTTCGCCCCACAAGGCATTTGACCGCAAGTCGGTTATTTCAAACCTGTTTTGTTCTTGCCAATAATTGTCGTCGATGGTGACATCGGTAATGCTGTATTTAAAGTTGCTGTATCCTAAGCGGAAGCCGACAAGAGCCATGTAGTCGGGCTTGCTGTTGTACTTGAAATTGTATCCGCATCCTATTTTGCCATATAGGGCAAGGTCGCCGTGGTATGTGAAATTCTTTTCGTCGGGAGTGTTGTTTGCGCTTCCGAATCCGATTTCCACGGTAGGCACGATGCGGTTCCACAGGCTGAGTTCGGCCGAAAAATCCATACCGCCATAAGACTGTCCGAAAAGCCTCATTATCGGATCCCACACGTTTGCGCCTATGGTTATGCTCGTCAGTTTCGGATATGTCATGCGGGTGATTTTTATCGTGTCGTTCATCAGTGCGGCAACACTGTCGGTCACTATGGTGTCGCCCATTATCACGAATCCCTTCCGTTTAAGTTCTGCGATTTTGGCATCGTTCTGCTTGGCGGTCATCACCTTGTTGGTGGTGGGCTTTACCGGCGACACGCGCCGCTGTCCCATTGAATGTAACATGCAAGAAACCACCATTATTAATACAATGGCGGCCACTCTGACAAATCGGTGTCCGAGAAATTTTGTCATTTGGTCGAGTTAACGTTAACGCCGCAGCCACAAGGGCTTTGGCGTTGCAAAGATACGATGTTTGCCCGAGAAAAGAAAATGTGAACAACAAATGCCACATATCAGCCAAATGTTTTATTATGTAGTTGTTGTGCCACATGTAGTAAAAATATATTTTTGCATTGTTGTGAGTTTTTTATCAAATTTATTCATTACATTTGTATATTAATACCTTTAACATAACACCTGTTTTTATGAAACGTATCATTAATCATTTGATTTGTGCGACATTGCTTGTAGGCAGTGCATATGCGTCGGCCGGTATCAATAGGTTGCCTAATGGCGAGCGTTTTGGTTTGCGGCAGGCTGAAGGGGCAATCGTGACATTGCGTGACGGTTCCAGGGCAGAACGCCGGATGACCGATTTGACAAAGGACAAGGTAAGAAGATCTGTCAAGCAGCGCGAACGTGCCGAGTCGCGTTCGCCACAATTAAAATTACAAGAGATAAGGCCTCTTGCCGAGGGTGGGAATGCGCGCATAACGCTTGTGGTGCAGAAGGATTGGGGCGACGGTACGGGTTACCAGATATTGCTTGATGCCGATGCCACCATTTATCAAGACTACATAGAAAACGACCCGGCTCAAGACGATGCTGTGTATAATGAAGTAGAATATAAGTTACCGACTTATGCCACGTCGTATGGGGGGTACTTGATTGCCGGCGAGAGAGGCTCGATCGACATCCCCGACGGGACGTATGATTATGTCGTGCTCAACCCGTCGTTCACCGGCATTTATATTGTCAAAAATGGCGACGTGGCAGGGGATGACGTGCATTTTGAGGCCGGAAATGAATATGTATTCACGATTGATAACGATGGTGAATCAGACAATTGCGTCATGTCGATGTCGTCGGGCATAGACCTGGCGGTGACGGCAATCACGTCGCCCACTAATGGCTACCTTACCGAAGCCGAGACGGTGACGGCGACTATTTCCAACAGGGGAATAAGGGAAGTGCAAGAGTTTACGGTAAGTTATCAGATCGACGGAGGCACACCGGTCATAGAGACTGTCAAACAGGCCATTGCTCCCGGAGCAGAGATGTCTTATTCGTTTGAGGCTAAGGGCGACTTCTCTGAAGGGAAAATATATGAAGTGAAAGTGCAAGTGGAGTGTGAAGGCGACGTAACCGCCGATAACAACGAGATGACAGTCAGCGTCAACCATATCCATCCGCTCTCGTTGCCGTATTATTGTGGGTTTGACGAGGATTCGGACGTTGGTGAATGGACAATAATCGACGCAAACGGCGACGGCACGACATGGTATATCGATACAAGTTGGGGACAGGCCATATGTGAATATTCGTGGGACTATTATGACACCGATGATTATTTGGTAACGGCAAGTCCCATAACTCTTGGTGAAGGAACCAATCATGTGACGGTGACATATAATGGCTATGGTTATGGCTGTTATGAAAGTTTCGAGATATTGTATGGCAGCACGTCGGAAGTCGGCGAGATGACCGTGCTGAAAAGTGTCGGCGACTTTGAATATGCCGAAGAGAATTATGTCGTATCGGTCGATTTTGACGTAGAGCAGGCAGGCGATTATTTCTTTGCCATTCACGGCACGTCTAAGGCCGACCAGTATGGCCTTGTCATAGAGGATATTCTGATTGACGCGGGGTCGCACATGGGTACTCCCGACATGATAGCAAACAGGGTTGACTTGCCGTTGTCAAACTGTTCGTTGGGCAGCGAAGAGAGTGCTTCGGTTCTGGTATCCAACATGGGTACGGCCGATGTTACGGCTTTCGACATTGAATGCTTTGTGGATGGGGTATCGGTTGGCACGCAAACGGTCAACGAGGTCGTAGGCACGAGAGATTCGTTGTCGGTGGGCATAGATGCGCCAATCGACCTTTCTGCACCCGGCGTACATACTGTAAAAGTTGCCATATCTAATGTGGTTCAAGAAGATGGAAATAATCCCGAAGAAGCCGTGGACAACAACACTGTAGAATCGACGGTTACGCATTTTACGCCTACCGATGTTCCTTTCGACGTGGACTTCTCGGATGCCGAGCAGCGAGGCGAGTGGGCCGGTGCCAATTCGTGGTTGTATAGCGACAGCTACAAGTCGATGTATTGCATATGGACTGAACCGCTGCTATCGCGTGGCGTAAACTTGGAAGCGGGAAAGACATACCGATTGTCTTATACTTACATGGCCGGCATGTGGGTGGACTATTTCACGACTATAAAGGAAAATTATGACGTGTTATGCGGAATTGACGGAGAAGATCCGTTGCAATGGGAACTTCTTGTTTCGTATAAAGAAGTTTATACCGAAGAGGCTTTTACCAACGAAAAGATAATTTTTACCGTCCCCAAGGATGGCAT
Source organism: uncultured Muribaculaceae bacterium (assembly GCA_944321905.1). Lineage (GTDB taxonomy): Bacteria > Bacteroidota > Bacteroidia > Bacteroidales > Muribaculaceae > Avimuribaculum. The sequence goes on from CALUNI010000126.1 coordinate 5,863, forward strand.
ATATCAATTTGGATTTTATCAGAGCAACCCATATGGAACAATGTCGGTAGGCAGCGTGAGCATAAGCGAAATGTTTGACTACGACGTGAGAGTTGGGGATGTCAAAGGTATGCCTTCGATGTTGCCGGTTTCTCAACAGGGTAAGTTCAACCTAAGCGCAGTCGTGCATAATGAAGGGTCCGAGGCCGTCGCCGGGAACGTAACGGTGACGATAGGTGGCGTTGTTGTCGGTCAGAGCGAATTTGCCGAAATAGAAAGTAACGGGTATGCCGAGGTGCAGTTAGAGATAGATTTGGCCTTGGCCAAGCTGCAAACAGGCAGCACCAACGTTGAAGTGAAGGCTGTGGTGGATGGACACGATGATGGAAACATGGCCGACAACGCCGTTAACACGACGCTTGTTGTCAATGAC
>CALUNI010000127.1 GCA_944321905.1 uncultured Muribaculaceae bacterium
TTACAGTTGTAATATTGCCTACGAGTAACGGAGAATCATATCACGCAACACGCACCGATTATCATGATTGTGCTTCATATGGTCGATGAAATGCAGTGGATAGTTAACCGCAATCCCTATTATGACCGAGCCTATGCCTAAAACGATTATCGATATGCTGTCTTTTAAAATCGAAATGACACCAATGGCAAATATCCAACCAAACAACACCGAAAACCCTATCCAAAACAAGTCGCTACCTCTTCTAAAAGCGAGAACCAATACAAGCAAAGTCAGAATCACGGCTGCCGAAACCGTAAAAACACTGTCACTCTTTATCTGGTCGGCATTCGTCACAGCAATCAGTGGAGATCCTATAGATGAAATCTTTATATCTGGATGACGTTCAGACACCGATTCGACCGCCCAGTTTATCATGTCTGCAAGTCGTTGATTCTGCATCGTTTCACTTGTACCATAAGGCGATGTCATAAAGGCATACCCCTTACTGCCTGATTCATCAAATACATAGCCGTCGATCAATCGATATTTATCCCCCAGAGGGTTGAATGTGCGCAACCGCTGTAACACAGGGCAAAACAGGCCAAGCGGATCGTAACGCATACCTTGCACTGCAATTCCACCAACTGGCAACATCAATGTTTTCTTATTTTCTTCGAGCTTACGCGATATATAACCCGGTATCGACAACAATGAATCGGCTCGTGTATAATCTTCCTGCTCCAAAAAATAAGGATAATTACGCTGAACGAATTCCATCGTTTCATACATGGCTCCGTCATCGACAGACACCTGCAACGGCGCTATTGACGTAGAGTCAATCCCGCTCCATATGTTACCAAAGTCATGTATTGCACTTATTATTTTGCCGACGGAACCGCTATCACCATTCCCATCATTTGAAAATATGATTATTATGCGCTCTTGACCGCCAACCACATCATAGACCGATGCGTATTTTTCCCCGTTCTTGTCTCTTGGAAGAAAATCATAAATGTCTTCGCTATACTGCATCTGCCACGCTGCGACGGCACAAGCAAGCATTACCGCCACTGCTATGGCTATCGCAGCCCAACGACGCCTCGCAAAAAAATCATATATGTCCAGAAAAAGATTATTCACGAGAACCTCCTAATATTTTTTTCGGCCATCCATACACGATTGCGCCAATGCACAATATCGTATTCAATATACTTATACGCACAAAATCCATTATCGGGCGGAAATGCGTCACTCTCTCCCCTTTAGGAGGATAATATACATTAACGTGCACCGAAAACAGTTTGATTCCATCCCACGCCGAAAGCACAAGCAACATCAATTCGGCTTCGTATCGATTAGACAGAATGTTTACCCCCACGAGATGCTTCAATGGATAAGCCCTGTAGCCACATTGAGTGTCGGCAAGATGTTGTCCCGTCTGCATGTAAAACCAAAAATTCGAGAACCGATTGGCAAATGTATTCTTACCCGGCATGTTTTCAATTTCAAGATTGCGATTGCCCACTATCAGCGCATCGGGATGCTCATTAATCGCTTTTATCAATGTCGGCATGTCACTCGGGTAATGCTGTCCGTCCGAATCAATGGTTATTGCGTGGCTATACCCCATTTCCGCAGCCTTGAGAAAACCTTTCTTCAACGCATACCCTTTGCCTTTGTTTTTCACGTAATGAATTAGCGTGATTTGCGACATTTGTCTTAGCAGCCGGTATGTGTCATCGGTGCTGCCGTCGTCTATCACAATTACATGGCAGCCGAAGGCAAGAACCTCGGTAACCACTCCGACCACTGTCCCGGCATTATTATAAGTCGGTATAATTACACATATTTTCGGCTTTGGCTCTGTCATGATATATCATAAGCACATACAAACGACATTTTTGCATAAACAGTATCCCCAACGGCCTTTTCCACAACAGCTTTAGCCAAACACGCATCATCGCTCGAAGCATCCACTTTAAGAAAAGACACATTCACTTCACTTGCATCACATGGATTCAAGGTGTTTAGAAATTTCACGTTCTTAGCCTGTTTTAAATAAAGTTTCCTCCCGAGGGCATTTTGCAAGCACTCGATCACAACTTGTATTATGCACACCCCTGGCGTAATAGGCGAACCCGGAAAATGTGCCCTATAAATCGCATGGTTACGATTCAGAGCAACATTAAACGACAAGGTACCATCTTCAATGCAGCCACTTTGACTCGTAATATAGAAAAAATCGTCTAATAATGTCATATCGTTAATTTATATTGATGCCAAAGGAGACAATATGTATCTGATATGATGTTTCACATTCTCCAATATGATTGTTCCTTCATTGTCAACCGTTACTTTTCTGTTCCTATCTTTCTTCTCCTCTGCCTCAAAAGCCAATAAATATTTCCAATCTCCCTTGACAGTACGCCTTACGAATCTTTTGTCAAAAAAACTTATCACGTTATGCAATTCGAGCGACCCGTCTGACTTGTCATAAATAAAGTCAAAAGCCTTAATGCCAAACTCATTTACGACACTGCCAACCACACGTACATTCATACTCTTCATAATACAAATGCCGGTAAACGATGTGTCATCATTTACATTTATGGCAATGGCATACCTAAGGCTCCCCTCACAGCCATAATGGAAAATAGTGTCGGGAGGTGACAGTTCTTTGGCCGAAAGTGCTAAAGACAAGGCCAACATGCTAATCAAGGCTAAAAACTTTGTCATCTACATGTACATTAACTTCGACATTCTTTAATGATATACGTGTCAAGTCTCCGTTTTCTTCTTCCATCTCCACCTTAGAGAGCATAAATGTCTCTTTATCGAAATAAAGCGTTATTACATTGAATATCCGCTTCACCTCTTTTTTGCGAGGAATAAGTCTTGCTACCAATGCCTTATCCGAGTCATACATGGCAATATCGAAATATGAATCGTCCGACAAGCATTTCCCGGTGACGCTGTTAACCATGATATTTACGATTTCTTGAAACAGCCTGCTCGAACGCACGTCAATTTCTTCAACACCCTGCATTGACCTTATTGAAACTTTCGATTCTGAAATTATAAATACATATTTATACGGATTGACATATTCCCATTTCAAATTCTGCGGTTGCTTGAAATACATTTTGCCACTCGATTCCAGCTTGTCATCAAGCAATGAAAGAAATTTGGTCTGTTCAAAGTCACAACAAATCGTATTTATGGCCGAGGTTGATTGATTTATACGTGAAATAATTATTTGCTGCCTGTGCGAGTCAACACGCTGCAAATCGTTCTTAGCCAAAAGGGCTAAGGGTAACAATAAAAATATTATGAAAATTATCTTATTAAACATATCTTGTCTCATTTTGCTATGAAGCAACACCCACCAACTATCATTAAAACGCCCACCACTCTGGAAAGCGATATTTCTTCCTCAAAAAATACAATTGCTGCAACCATTCCAAACACATACGTCAAGCTTATCAATGAAAAAGCGACACTGAAAGGAAAATGTCTCAAAATATAAAACCATATCAATGTGGCCAATCCATAACATATTCCGCAAGCAAAAAAATGCCAATTAGTGAGCAGATTTTGCCAAAATTCTTTAGTCCATACAAAATCGCCCGCTTTCTGCAGAGCAAGTTTTAAAAGTACTTGCCCGCCCGACAACAGTAAACACTGCATCATAGAATATGGTATTATTTTCCACATGTTCCTTCAAGCAGTATTAATGAATAATTCTTACCTTCGCTAATATTCAATATTAGAATCTTGCGTGGAGCAGTGCCTTCACCGACTTGACTGGTATGATAAAACAACGATTGGGGTATGATGCCAAACTGCAGGCACTTCACAGCCACATAAAATCCAATGCCCGATGCAGAATAATTTTCTCCAAAAATATGTTTATACCACAATACAGGTACCGACTCTGGAACATCTTGCAGTATTTGCAAATAAAAATTATCATTCGCCTTATTGCCACTTATTCCTGTGACGATTGCATCGATACCGACATACGTCGTACCTGCCTCGTCCAACATGTGCTCCAACTCGTTTCGTAAGTTTTTCATCGATGGACGATATAATATTCTCACACCCGCCAATCGGCACAATGCTCCTTCGCTACAATCGCTAAGCATGGCCGCCATAGAAGCCTCGCCACATATTTCTTCATCTTGTCCTACAAGGCCTATTTTCTTAAGCAACACATAATAAGATGGGGAAACCTCGTCGTTACTACCGACCAAAGCTGAACCAATGTTTCCCAACCGAAATTGAGTGAATGCATCTTTTAATGCACAATCAAATGATATTCCCCTGTGGGAATACGTACAATTATATCCATGCGTACCGGTATGGATTCCTATCAAAGATGCTATTGTATTGTGTGTCGATTGCATGAAATGTGTCGGCTTCAACAGGTGTTCGCCATCACGGCACAAAGCCTCCAAAAAATGTTCGGTGCTTTCGACGCATCCGAGGCCTGTACCCATGATTATAGCATCGGGATGCGGAATACCCGACCGATTTATCACATCGAGCGATGTCACCAATGCTCGTTTCAGTAATTTCCCCATGCGGCGACTCTCGGCAAGCGACATGAATTCTTTAAAATTCGGATTAACCGACCTTGCATACTTTTCGCTATAATAATGCGGATTGCTCATCCACACGTCGGTTAGCGGTTCTTGTATGGATATCTGCGATATAGCTTTTATGTATGGTGTTACTCTCAACATGACTTCGTAAACAACAAAGATGAATCATTTCCTCCAAATCCAAATGAATTGCATAAAACTGCATTCAACCGGCGCAATGGCCTGGAGTCGGTAACCGGAATTATCGCACCATTCTTATTTATCGGATGAGACCAGTTAAGATTTACCGGCAAAAATTGATTCTGCAATGCAAGTATGCAAATAACTGCTTCGATTGCCCCCGATGCACTTGTAGTATGACCTGTAAATGATTTTGTCGAAGACACTGGAGGAACATTAGAGCCAAACAAGCGCAATATCGCATTCCCTTCGCTTAAATCATTATTCTCCGTCCCGGTGCCATGTGCGTTTATATAATCCACTTCACACGCCTTCATGCCTGCATCAGCAATAGCCTCTGCCATAGCCATGTATGCTCCTTCCCCTGTCGGAGACGATGCAGTCTGATGATAAGCATCACACGCATTGCCATAGCCCAAAAGCATGGCTATGGGAGTGACTCCCCTATTTCGAGCCGACTCGGCCGATTCAAGCACGATATATGCCGCACCTTCTCCCAGATTCAGCCCCTTGCGAGTAGCATCAAATGGGCGACAAGGCTTGGTATCGAGAATCATAAGCGAATTAAATCCGTTAAGATGAAACTTGGTCAGGCATTCGCAGCCTCCTGCAACCACGATTTCGGCTTCTCCGCTCCTTATCAAGTTTGCCGCCGAAATTATGGCATTGGCAGCCGAGGAACATGCCGTAGATATAGTAGAAACGAAAGCAAATCCGCCAAAGTAATCGGCAATCATCTCGCTACAGGCACCACAGTCATGCGTTGCGATATATTGATTGTACTTGTCGTTTTCCAGAAAATCGATATAATGCTGTTCGCTCTGGTCCATTCCTCCGACAGTAGTACCCGATATGAAGCCTATGTCATGTAGCATCTCTATGCCGACATTGGCCTCGGCCAACGCCTCTTTTAGTGCCAACATGCCCATCAGCGATGTGCGAGTTTGAGGAATGCCCGGTTGAATGCCAAGCATCGAAGCCATTTCCTCATTAGAAAGTTTTACCTCCCCGACAGGAAACTCCTTATGCTCGGTATTCAAATATCGCAATGGCCCGATTCCACTCTTTTTAGACAATAACGATGCAAGAGTCTGCTCCTTATTTATTCCTATGGCCGAAATCGTTCCAGCACCTGTCACACATATCGGTTTACCCATGTTCCTTTTAAATGTTATTTCTTGCGGTTTTTGGCAATGTAATCGGCCATAGTGCTTATGGATTGGAAAATCTCCTTACCCTTAGTAGGATCTTGCAATTTTATTCCGTAATTTTTTTCCATCAACACAATCAATTCCAATGCGTCAATGGAATCCAACCCCAACCCTTCGCCAAACAATGGCGCATCATTATCGATATCGTCTGGAGTGACATCTTCCAAATTTAAGACATCGATTATCTCTTTTTTTAATTTCAATATCAACTCTTCCATATCA
>CALUNI010000128.1 GCA_944321905.1 uncultured Muribaculaceae bacterium
GCCGTTACGGGCCGCAGCAAGGCTTAAGAAGCAATAGTCAAGGGCGAACCAATGCCTACCCCGGGAATACCCGAATCGTTGAACGTGCTTCTGCACGAACTTCGCGGCTTGGGACTTAGCATCAACTTAGAATAATACATCACAAGCGTGCCACTCGCGGCTCCCGCCGACCGGCAGGAGCCTGCGGTGGCAACGCATAACTCTTTATACACAATTAATTTTATGGCTTTTAGAAAAGATAATAAAATAAAGAGTAATTTCTCAAAAATCAGTATCGGACTCGCCTCGCCCGATGAGATTCTTGAACTGTCGTCAGGCGAAGTGTTGAAACCCGAAACTATCAACTACCGCACCTACAAGCCGGAACGCGACGGTCTGTTCTGCGAGCGCATCTTCGGCCCCGTAAAGGACTATGAGTGCCATTGCGGAAAGTACAAGCGCATCCGCTACAAGGGCATCGTGTGCGACCGCTGCGGTGTGGAAGTTACAGAGAAAAAGGTAAGGCGCGAGCGCATGGGACACATCCAACTCGTGGTGCCTGTTGCCCACATATGGTATTTCCGCTCGTTGCCTAACAAAATAGGTTATTTGCTGGGTCTGCCGTCGAAAAAACTCGATTCGATAATATATTACGAACGCTATATAGTAATCAATCCGGGTACAGTCGAGAACGTGGCAAAGTATGACTTGCTGTCGGAAGACGAATACTTGGACATCATCGACAAGTTGCCGCGCGAGAACTCGCTGCTCGAAGATTCCGACCCCAACAAGTTTGTCGCAAAAATGGGTGCCGAAGCCATATACGACCTCCTTTGCGAACTTGACCTCGACAGCCTTTCTTACGAATTGCGGCACAAGGCAAACAACGAAGGCTCACAACAGCGCAAAACTGAGGCGTTGAAGCGCCTTCAAGTCGTGGAATCGTTCCGCGCGTCGAAGAACCGCAACCGTCCCGAGTGGATGATTCTGAAAGTCATACCCGTCATTCCGCCCGAGCTGCGCCCGCTGGTGCCGCTCGACGGCGGCCGCTTCGCCACCAGCGACCTCAATGACCTGTATCGCCGCGTAATCATCCGCAACAACCGTTTGAAACGACTCATCGAGATAAAGGCTCCCGAGGTAATCTTGCGCAACGAAAAGCGCATGTTGCAGGAAGCCGTTGACTCGTTGCTCGACAACTCACGCAAGTCGAGCGCGGTCAAGACCGATGCCAACCGCCCGCTTAAGTCACTTTCCGACAGTCTGAAGGGCAAGTCGGGACGTTTCCGTCAAAACTTGCTCGGTAAGCGTGTCGATTACTCGGCGCGTTCGGTTATCGTCGTAGGACCTGAACTGAAAATGCACGAATGCGGCCTGCCCAAATACATGGCAGCCGAACTTTACAAGCCGTTCGTAATACGCAAGCTCATCGAGCGCGGCATCGTAAAGACCGTAAAGAGTGCCAAGAAGATTGTTGACCGCCGCGAACCGGTGGTATGGGATATCCTCGAATACGTAATGAAAGGACACCCGGTACTGCTTAACCGCGCCCCGACACTTCACCGCCTCGGTATCCAGGCATTCCAGCCGCGAATGATCGAAGGCAAGGCCATACAATTGCACCCGCTCGCATGTACGGCGTTCAACGCCGACTTCGACGGCGACCAGATGGCTGTGCACTTGCCTCTTGGCAATGAAGCTATCGTTGAAGCCCAGATGCTCATGCTCGGCTCGCACAACATCCTCAACCCGGCCAACGGCGCACCTATCACCGTGCCGTCGCAAGACATGGTACTCGGCTTGTATTACATCACCAAGCTGCGCGAAGGCTCAAAGGGCGAAGGATTGAAATTCTACGGACCCGAAGAAGCCGAAATAGCATACAACGAGAAGAAAGTTGACCTGCACGCCATCGTTTCGGTGATTGTCGATGACATCGACAGCGATGGCAAGCCCATCAAGCACATGGTGGAGAAAACCTCGGTGGGACGCATACTGTTCAACCAATACGTGCCCAACGAAATAGGCTATGTCAACGAAATCATATCAAAGAAGTCGTTGCGCGGCATCATCAGCCGTGTAATCAAGTCGTGCGGTATCCCACGCTCGGCACAATTCCTCGACGACATCAAGAACCTCGGCTACCGCATGGCATTCAAGGGCGGCTTGTCGTTCAACCTTGGCGACATCATCATCCCTGCCGAGAAAGAAGAATATGTGAACGAAGGTTACCGCGAAGTAGAGGAAGTGATGAACAACTACAGCATGGGCTTCATAACCAATACCGAACGATACAACCAGATTATCGATATATGGACTCACGTCAACTCGCGACTGACCGATACCTTGATGAAGCAACTGTCGTCTGACAACCAAGGCTTCAACTCGGTGTACATGATGCTCGACTCGGGAGCCCGTGGTTCTAAAGACCAGATTCGCCAGCTTTCGGGTATGCGCGGACTTATGGCAAAGCCGCAAAAGAGCGGTGCCGAAGGCGGCCAAATCATCGAGAACCCGATTCTTGCAAACTTCAAGGAGGGTCTGTCGGTGCTTGAATACTTCATCTCTACCCACGGTGCCCGCAAAGGTCTTGCCGACACTGCATTGAAGACTGCCGATGCAGGTTATCTGACTCGCCGTCTTGTCGATGTAGCCCACGACGTGGTAATCACCGAAGAAGACTGCGGCACGCTGCGCGGACTTGTCTGCACCGAGGTAAAGAACAACGAGGACGTTGTGGCATCGCTTGGCGAGCGCATACTGGGCCGCGTGTCGGTTCACGACGTAGTTGACCCCATCACCGGCGAGATAATCGTCAAGAGTGGCGAAGAAATCAACGACGAGGCAGCAAAGCGCATCAACGATTCTCCAATCGAATCGGTGGAAATACGCTCGGTTCTCACCTGCGAGGCCAAGAAAGGCGTGTGCGCAAAATGCTACGGACGCAACCTTGCAACCAACAGGATGGTGCAGAAGGGCGAAGCCGTGGGCGTTATCGCGGCACAGTCTATCGGCGAGCCGGGTACGCAGCTTACGCTCCGCACATTCCACGTCGGTGGTGTTGCATCAAACATTGCTGCCGTGTCATCGATAACCTCTCGCTACGACGGTCTGCTTGAAATCGACGAATTACGCACCGTTCCTTGCGAAGACCACGAAGTGGTGGTTGGTCGCATGGCCGAAATGCGCATAATCGAGCCTACTACCAAAATGGTACTCACCACGGCCAACATCACCTATGGCTCGAAACTCTTCAAGAAGCCGGGCGAAATGATAAAGAAAGGCGACGTAATATGCGAATGGGACCCGTTCAACGCCGTAATCGTATCGGAAGTTACGGGTAAGGTAAAATTCAACAACTTCATCGAGGGTGTTACCTATCGCGAGGAAGTTGACGAAACATCGGGCAACAGCGAAAAGATTATCATCGAGTCGAAAGACCGCACAAAGGTACCCGAAGCCGAGCTGTATGACAACAACGGGCAGCTTGTAAAAACCTATTCGTTGCCGGTAAATGCCCACTTGATGGTCAACGAAGGCGACGAAATAAAGCAAGGCGAAGTGTTCGTGAAGATTCCGCGTGCCGCAGGTAGCGCAGGCGACATCACGGGTGGTCTGCCTCGTGTTACCGAGCTGTTTGAGGCTCGCAACCCGTCAAACCCTGCCGTAGTAAGCGAAATCGACGGCGAGGTCACATTTGGCAAGATCAAGCGCGGTAACCGCGAAATTACGGTTACTTCAAAGACCGGCGACATCAAGAAATACCTTGTGCCACTGTCAAAGCAAATCCTTGTACAGGAGAACGACTTCGTGCGTGCCGGCACCCCGCTTTCCGACGGAGCCATCACGCCTACCGACATCCTGAACATCAAGGGCCCGACTGCCGTGCAAGACTACATCGTCAACGAGGTGCAAGACGTTTACCGCCTGCAAGGTGTGAAAATCAACGACAAGCACTTCGAGGTAATCGTGCGCCAGATGATGCGCAAGGTGTGCATCCTCGACCCGGGCGACACGCTCTTCCTTGAGCAACAAATCGTTGACAAGCGCGAATTCATGGACGAGAACGACCGCATATGGGGCAAGAAAGTGGTTGTCGATGCCGGCGACTCGCAGAATGTGCAACCCGGACAGATAATCACCGCCCGCAAGTTGCGCGACGAAAACTCGTCGCTGAAACGCCGCGACTTGAAGACGATACAAGTGCGCGATGCCGTGCCTGCCACTTCTGAGCAGATATTGCAAGGTATCACACGCGCCGCACTGCAAACATCGAGCTTCATGTCGGCCGCATCGTTCCAAGAAACCACCAAGGTACTCAACGAGGCTGCCATCAACGGCAAGGTAGATTACCTCGAAGGCATGAAGGAAAACGTGATTTGCGGCCACTTGATTCCTGCAGGTACAGGCTTGCGCGAATATGAAAAACTCATCGTTTACAACACCGAGGACATGGACGCTCCGGGATTGAAACAAGAGTTGGCCGAAATAGAAAACACCGAGGAAGTAAAACAAGCATAACTAACTCACCACGATAGGGAACAGGGTCGCGACAGCCGTTGCGACCCTGTTTTCGTTTAACCCCAATCGGTCGTCAGATTTTATGGCGATTTTTAGTTTCCGTCGGCACAAGAAGCATTTCCAAAACAAATATTTGCTGTCCGACGACCGTTTTGGGTTTAATTCAATTGCACAAAATTGCTCGCAAGATTTGCAATTACTGTAATGTTGCATTACCTTTGCATCGAGAATTAAGGATAAACAGTGTAGCAGAAACATGACTTATTTCAGTGATAAAGATGCAATGCATTTATAACTAAAATAATTCAACAACTGTTTATGAAACATTTCAACACTTTGATGCTCGTGGCATTGTCGCTAATGACAGGCAACAGTGCCATAGCCACAGAAGGGGTAATAACCCTCGACTTGACCAATCCAAGCAATCCGGAGACGCTCAACTTTGAAGAAGACGGCGCATGGGACAGATTGTATGAAGATACAAATCTACAATATGACTTCTTTGAAGCACAAATCTTCATGATGAGCCATCTTGGTTGGAACGAATATAATTACTGGGACGGATTCGCGCCGTGTACAAGCACGGACATGACCGACAAAAGCTCTTACACCGCAGGATGTATGGCGGGAGGCGGAATCGCTCTCGACGAGAACGGCAATGTGATAACCGACGACAATGGCAACGTCACCATCGACCCATCCGCGCCCTACCTTATAGGATACTACAGCACCATGATGAGTGCCGACCCGTCTTGCAAAATCTTGTTTAACGACGGACAGGCGCACGAAGTAGTGGGAGTGTATGTGACCAATTTCCCAACATCGTTCTATAACTGCCTGTATGGCAACGGATATGCTCGGGCATTTGTCAACGGCGACAAGTTCACTCTTACCATACACGGCATCGCATCCGACCAGAGCGAGAAAACAATCGAAGTTGACCTCGTTAAATATGAAGACGGCATGCTGCAGGCCATCAGAGGATGGAAATTCGTTGACCTGTCATCATTAGGTGCAGTGGAATCGCTCTACTTCACGATGAGTAGCACAGATTCCAACGAATTTGGAATGGTAACCTCGGCATACTTCTGCCTCGACAAATTGATGGTAAAAAGCAACACGCCATCGAGTATCGGCAACACGCTTGCATCGGCAAAAAACATCATCTATGACCGAGACAGCAAAGAATTAATATTGCCACAGAGTGAATTTGCAATTATATACAACGCGGCAGGACAAAAAGTAATGGCGAAAGAGGGTCAACGCATATCGGTTTCATGCCTCGACAACGGCTTGTACCTTGTCAAGACCGCCAATTGCTCTATGAAATTCATAAAATAATGACACAAAACAAATTCTAACATAACTTTGTATAACTTCTGCTGGAGCTGCCATGTTGCGAAACACGACAGCTCATTTTTTTATTTTATCATGTCGCCATAGGGATATTCCACAAACGATCTCAGACTCAGCACAAAGGTAAGCACTATTTTATAAATTATAAAAATTTACCCCCCCCCATTTGTTAAATAAATAAAAAATC
>CALUNI010000129.1 GCA_944321905.1 uncultured Muribaculaceae bacterium
GTACTGCGGAAGCGGGAGAGTAGGTCACCGCCCCATCGAGGAAAGGCCCGGACAGCGAGCAATCGCCGCCCGGGCCTTTCCCGTTTTTTCCCTGTCCTTGTTGCGCCATCAAAAGTTTTGGATTTTGCTTATGCTACCTTTGAAAAGCTGTTTAAAATTTTGTAAGTTTGCGACAAATTTTTTTCATGAAAAAGATTATCTTGATTGTAATAATAGCATACTCGTTGCTGTGTGCATTTGCGACTCAGGCGCAAGAACTTGATTTTATCAATACCGATTCCAATCATATAGAAATGAATGGAGATGACTGGAATTGCTTGTTGGACAAGCTCGATAGCATCAATGTTGTTCCAAACATGAAGTTCAACATCTTGCATATAGGAGATTCTCACATACAGGCTGATTATATGACAACAGTCACCAGAAGATTGCTTCAACAGCAATTCGGCAACGGGGGGCGTGGATGTATTGCTGCATTAAAACTGGCAGGAACAAATCAACCAATAAATTACTCATTGACAGCCGATGCTGTTCCTGTTGCAAAGTGTCGGCTTGCAAAATCTCGCCGAAATATATATCCGGGTATTACGGGAATCGGCGTTGCATTTAAGTATCCGTTGCGCAAACTCACTGTTACGTTGCATGGCGAAGACAGCTTGTTCAGCCATGTGGCCATATTGCATTCGCCTTCAAATACGTATGATACGGTTTTTGTGAATAACGCTCCTTTGGCAGGGAAAAAGTTGTCGGACTATGCCACTGAATATGACCTTGAGAATGAAGTGCAAACGGCCACGATAAAAGCCAATATCGACGGAACGCTATATGGCGCATATCTTACCAACGATCGGTCGGGCATCATATACAGTGCAATCGGCAACAATGGAGCATGCTTTTCCGACTACTTGAAAATTGATAATTTTGCGAAGCAGAGCGAGATTTTTTCTCCCGACTTGATAATACTTTCATTTGGCACAAACGAGGCCTTTGGGCGAAGCAGCGATAGCGAGATTAGGGCGGATATCCACCGCTTAATAAGTGCATTAAAGACGGCCAATCCCAATGCTAAGTTTTTATTGACGACTCCAATGGAATGCCAACGACGCATTCGGCGTTCGTATTACGCCGTAAATAAGCGTATAGTCGGTGTCCGCAATGTCATATTAGAGTATGGACGTGACCACAATATACCTGTATGGGACTTATATGAAATAGCCGGAGGCGAAGGGTCGTCGCGCCTTTGGATTAACAATGGGTTGTTAAGTCGTCGCGATCATATTCATTGCCAAGTCATAGGATACGAATTGCAGGGTTCGTTGCTTGCCGATGCGCTGCTTGAACAATTCCTTAATTACACGACCCAACGTTAGCAAGGCTCAGACGGCGGTTATTGCCACTTTAATTACTCCGTCAAGGTGATTCTCAAATACCTTGTATGCTTTTTCGATGTCTTGCAACGGGAATCGATGTGTGATGAGTGGCGTGGTATCTATCTTCCCTTCTTCAATGAGTTGTAGTATTTTAGCGCAGTCGCAACCATCCACGCCACCTGTCTTGAATGTCAGATTCTTGCCATACATGTCGGGCAGTGGCAGCAATTGCGGACGGTCATACATGGCAACAATAGTGACTATTGCATTTGGTCTGGCACAGTCCCATGCCATCCTAAAGGTGTCATCGCCTCCGGCAACTTCAAGCACCACATCGGCTCCGCCGTGTTCGCTGTTTTCCAATACGCGTTTTTTGCATTCCTCGGGTTCGGTAACCAACACTTGGGGATAGTGTCGTTGCACGAATTGTCGTCTTTCGGCTGATTTTTCACACATTATTATACGTCGCGGGTGCTTGAGCATGACACACAGCAGGGTGCATATACCCGTCGGTCCTGCGCCGATAATCAGTACCGTGTCATCTTCCGATACTTCAGATATTCGTGTAGCCCAAAAACCTGTGGCCAGTATATCGCCTACAAACAAGGCTTGTTCGTCGCTGACGTTGGCCGGGATGCGTGTAAGCCCTTGGTTGGCATACGGCACTCGCACATATTCGGCCTGTCCGCCGTCTATACGGCATCCTAACGCCCATCCCCCATTCTTGTCGATGCAATTATTTACATACCCGTGTTGGCAAAAGAAGCAATGGCCGCAATATGTTTCTACGTTTACTGCCACGCGGTCGCCTACGTGCAACGACTGCACATCGGCACCGATCTCTTCCACAATGCCAACCATTTCATGTCCAACGGTGATCCCAGGCACAGCACGAGGCACACTGCCATGCTTGATATGTAAGTCGCTCGTGCATATGCTTCCAAGCGTGACTCGCACAATGGCATCACGTGAATCAACTATTACAGGCTTAGGTTTCTCGACTAATTTGAATTCGCCATTTCTGATATAAGTGTAGGCTATCATTTCGCTCAACTTTTTTATTGTCACATCGGAATACAAAGTAAGTAAAAAATATCTAACAATCGCCGATTTTCTGGCATATTAATGTAACAGGTGTCTATGTATTATTTTTGGCAAATCAAATCGGGCGACAACAATCAATAAAAAGCACCGACTTTCACTGAATTGCTGAAAATCGGTGCTTTTGTGTGTCTTGCAGTTTTTCCAAGCCTGCGTCGGTGGAGCATAGCGGACTCGAACCGCTTACCTCAACACTGCCAGTGTTGCGCTCTACCAGATGAGCTAATACCCCTAATTGTTTTGCTGTTTGCGGTTGCAAAGGTATGCATTATTTTTCAATAATGCAATAGCTCAAGTAAATTTGTTGTGATTTTTGTGCGACAGTTTTTTGGAAGTAATCAGCATCCTTTTTATCCACAAGTAGTAACCAGTAATGGGCAGGGAGGCTCCAAGCAATGCGCCAAGAAACCATAATATGCGCGTGGATATTCCTCCGAATGTGCCTGTATGGGTCGAATAAATCCATCCGCGCATCTTGCTCGACTTGAGCTGCTTACTATAAGGGGTATTTTCAATAATCTCGCCGGATATTGGGTCAAACTTGTAACGATCGCTGCCGCGAGTGTTTCCGTAATGATTATTTGAAACGCTCGCCGAGCCGTCATTTATGGTTATACTTATGTTGCCCGGGTTGGATGCCGCCAAATTTTCATATACTTTTTGCCAGTTTTCATAATTTGCATTTTTAGGGGTTTGGTTTGCCCTGCTTCTGCCACTATGTTGCTGCGATTCAACTCCAAATGCTTGATAAAAGGCTGTTCTGTACCAGCCAAAAGACCACGTGAGTCCGGTAAGTGCCATAACCAAGAGTAACAGTAACGTGTATATGCCGCCGGCCACGTGCAAGCCGTGCAGCATGATGCGAAAACCTCGGTTGAAATTTATTCTAAGGCTGTTTTTTAATCCTTTTACAGAACGCGGCCACCAGATTGCAACTCCGCTGATAAGTATGATGGCAAACAACAAAGTAGATGTGCCAACTACTATTTTGCCCCAAAATATCCCGTCGCCTTCGGGACGGCTGCCAAGCAGCCAACGATGTAGCCTAAACATGGTCGAGAAAAACGTATGGCGCGTGTATATACCCTTAACCTCTCCTGTGTATTGGTCGATAAACAGCGATGCCTTGTGTGGCTTGGATAGCGATATCTGATACGTCCTGGACGGGTCGGGATATATGGTCACTCCTTGTATTTTAACGTCGCCGGGCAGGGCGTTTTGTGCGCGAGCCATGATTTCGTCCATCGGCAATGCTCTGCTCGAAACAGATTGTACTTGGTATAGCTGAGGATTGCTCCATTGTACAATCTCACGTTCAAACACAAGCATGGCTCCCGAAAAACAAATCAACGTGATTACAACGCCAAAAGGAACAGAAAGCCATAAGTGCAGTTTGCGGAATAATTTTTTCATTCGTTTCGCATGTTTTGGTTAGACAATTGTTTGAGAACCTGTTTGATTTAGTGTAATACTTGAGTGAAATTCAAACAGGCTCTTAGATTTATTGCTGTCGCCAGCTAAAGGACGGTATCTCCACAGCAACATAGAGTGCCATGTCATGCAATCTTAGGCTATGTATGATTTGTGGCCAACAGTCCTTTAGCTGATGGTGAGAGCAATAATTTGAAATTTTATTGTGCCGTTGCAGCGAGCGAGCCTAATGCCGAGACGCTGCTTATCGACATTATCTGCAATCCGGGAGTAGCTTCGCCTGTAGCCGGGTCGATGCGGTAAATCGTGGGAGGAACATTGTCGCTGGTAACCACAACGGGAATGTAGGCATATCCGTTGGCATTCGTCGGCGTGCCAAAGCTCGAAATCTCGTCGGCTGCCGGTAGCCCTGTTACTACGGTCAGCTTTCCTTCCCCGCCATTAAACACTGCGAGTTCGTTGCGCGGAGCACTTGTGCCGGCCATTCCTTCAACGCCGTCACTGTACATTTGCAGCAAGAAGTTGTCGCCACCTGCGTGCCAACAGCGGAACATAGGGTTGCCATTGCCTTGTGCCTCAAGATTTACATAATAATTTTCGTCGAAGTCGGTTTCTCCCGCCTTTATTCGCACCACTCCCGACGGCAGCTTGCCTTGTACGCGGTATAGGTTATGTACCGTGCCATCATCATCGGTTACGGTACTTTCGGCTTGAACGGTGCGTCCATATCCCGGCGAGAACACATACAAGTCGCCGTTATCGGCAGCCCATATGGTTTGATAGTACTGCGAGCGCATGCGTCCGCTTGCAAATCCTATTTTTCCTGTGCGGGCGATAATAGGTGTCTCATTAAAATCGTCACCACTATATATTGCCACGAATGCGCTGTCGGGATATTGCGTAGTAGGTATCATTCCGGCAGTATATGCGCCCGATCCCGAACCTCCGCTGTGGTCGGTGACATATTTAGTGTCAACTATTTTGTCGGGATAAGTATTCACCCCATAATGGCTCATACCCATTGGCACAACCGATGTATAAAGGCGGTCGTTTGCTTCGACAAATCCGGCAAAGCTTACTCTTTCACCGTTTCCAAGAAAATTTTCGGCAATGTGCGAGCCTGTGGTGGATGTGGCATTATTCACATTCAAGTAATTGAATTGCAAGTAATATGCATAGTTACCTTCGCTGTCTTGTTCGGCTGTGCCTGCATTGGTCGAGGCAGTGATTACATTCTCGCCCCAGGTGCCATATGTGGTAGTGCGATTATAGGTATATTGCTGTGCCTCGGTCACTTTTCCGCTATTGGCATCAAGTCGGTATGAGAACCCCGTGCCTTGACTTCCGTCGTTATACTGGAAGCTGAACAGGTAGCGGTCGCCGTAGAATATCCAGTTTGAACTCGACTCGGTTTCAAGTCCTGTTTGATACGTTGTGATTTGCCCCTCGTCGAGCGATTCGGCGGTCAACAAATAAACAGCGTCGCCGGCCGATGCCGCAACAATGTAACGACTTTCTCCCACCGGGATTTTGCCCCCGGCTTCGGGCATTCCGGGTTCATCTTCGCTACACGAAATAAAAACGAGGCTGCTTAGGGCTACAGCCAATGCCCATGAGTAGTGGTTCTTTTTCATATCTTTTATTGTTTAAGTCAGTTTCCGAAGTAGATGCGAATTTTGCCGTAAAATGCTCGTCCGGCTTTTTGCAGGCTGAAGTTGTCGTAAAGCTTCTCGTCGGTGAAATTGCGGCATTCAAGTGATATGTTGTAACGCCCGTTTTTCATCGAGAATCCAACTGTCAAGTTGTGCGATAATTGGTCGGGTACGCGGCTTTTGGTTTCGGGGTCACCCAGATCTTCCCAATATAGTGGAAATTCATGCTGATAGAAACCATCGTAGCTGACAGTGAGTACATTCCCCGTGCCGAACAGGTCGTGCCAGTAAAAGTTTGCATCGAAGTTAGAAAAAGTGTATGGCTGATTGGGAAT
>CALUNI010000130.1 GCA_944321905.1 uncultured Muribaculaceae bacterium
GGTTAACTATCCACTGCATTTCATCGACCATATGAAGCACAATCATGATAATCGGTGCGTGTTGCGTGATATGATTTCTCCGTTACTCGTAGGCAATATTACAACTGTAAGCGCATTTATGTGTTTATTGCTCCTAAAATCAGAGTCTATGCGAGATCTTGGATTATTTGGTTCTTTGACTTTGGTGGGGACGATTCTGTTTGTACTTGTATTTTTGCCGCTATTGGTTAAGCCTTATAAACAGGAATCCGGCATGTGGCATTTGGATCTTGGCAAATATGTCGATGTGCCTAAACGGAATTGGAATAAGTTTGCATTGCCCATATTCTTAATCTTGACTTGTTTGTTCGCTTATGTTGGTAGAAATGCATCATTTGATTCAGACATACGCAACATTAATTACATGACGCAGCAGCAGAAAGAAGATTTTAAAGAGCTATATGCCGGACTACAGCAGCAGGATAGGAGATTGGTTTATGTTGTGACTGAGGGTAGCGATATGCAACAAGCATTGCGAAACAACGAGTATTTGTTAAGCAATGTTGGCATTGACACTATGCGTAATGTAAAGATAAGTGGCATTGGCGGGTTTGTCCCATCGGAACATTGCCAGTTGCGTAGGTTGCAATCATGGCAGCTCTTTTGGGAAAGACATTCTGAGGCATTAGCCGAACTTAAACGAGCGGGCAGGGATTTAGGGTTTTCTAATAAAGCTTTTTCTCCGTTTATCGATAACGCGTCTAAGCATCATGAAACACAAGGATTCGGTTATTTTGAGCCTATAACGAAGTTGCTTAGGGAAAATTACATCTTGCAGTCGGGAGATTCGACTATTCGCATAGTTAATTATGTCTCTATTCCCGACAGCGGTGTCATTGATTTTAAGGAAAAGTTAAATGCCGAATTGTCTTTGACGGGGGGATATGCGTTTGATTCAAGCGATATTGGCAACAGATTGGTTTCGATACTGTCTGACGAGTTTGATTATATAGGATTCGTTTGTGGTTTCGTGGTATTCTTTTTCTTGTGGCTTTCTTATGGCCGATTTGAATTAAGCATCCTATCCTTTTTGCCACTTGCCGTGGGGTGGATTTGGATTATGGGCATAATGTCGTTGGCTGATATACGATTTAACATAGTGAACATAATTCTTGCCACTTTTATATTTGGACAAGGAGATGATTACACCATATTTATCGCCGACGGCTTGATACGCGAATATGCGTATGGAAGGAGAGTGTTGTCGGCGTATAAGGGTAGCGTGGCATTGTCGGCTGCGATAATGTTCATAGGAATGGGTATCCTCATGTTTGCCGAGCATCCGGCCATGAAGTCGCTTGGAGAGGTTGCAGTTATAGGAATGGCTACTGTAGTGCTAATGGCATATTATCTGCCGACGGTGGTCTTTAAGTGGCTGACGACCCGGCATGGAGTGCTGCGTGAAGTGCCTATAACATTCAAGCGATTGAGTTATTCAATTTTCTCGTTTACTGTTTTCCTGCTTGCCATGTATCTTGTAATGATACCGTTCACGTTGGCATATTTTCACGTAGGTCGCATCACAGAGAAGAAACGTGTAAGATATCATAAGATTCTGCAAAAATTGTCGCATTATGTAATTCATCACATACCGGGTGTCGCGTTTAATTATAAAAACGATCGTGGTGAAATATTTGCCGAGCCTTCTATAATTATAAGTAACCACCAGTCACACTTAGACTTGATGTGCATAATGATGCTAGCTCCAAAACTTGTTATTCTTACGAATGATTGGGTATGGAAAAATCCTTTTTATGGCGTTATAATTCATCATGCCGAGTTCTATCCTGTTTCAGATGGGATGGAAACAAATATAGAACGGTTAAAATCGCTTGTGGCAAGGGGATACTCGGTTGTCGTTTTTCCGGAAGGTACGCGATCGGCCGATTGCTCTATTTTACGTTTCCATCGAGGAGCATTTTATCTGGCACAACAACTGGGTGTGGGCATATTGCCCGTATTCTTGCATGGAGTAGGCCATGTGTTGCCTAAGAACGACTTTATGCTGCGCGAAGGCGCGGTCTGCGTGGAGGTCGGCGAACGCATGACTGCATCTCGGGTACAATCGATGCACTACAAAGAACTCACATCGTATTATCATAAAATGTACGTAGAACGATATGGAGACATATGTAAGCGATGTGAGACTGCGATGTATTACATCCCATATGTAAGAAGCAAATATGTGTATAAAGGTCGCTACGTAGAAATGTCGTGCAATAAAACACTTAGGTTGATAAGAAATGTCGGCGAACGCGCTTTTGCCATAGATTTGCCCGGCAGAGGAGCTGTGAAAATCATTAACTGCGGTCAAGGAGAATATGCATGGTTGTATGCGCTCGCAAATAAAGATATTGAAGTGTATGCGACTGACAATGATGAAGAAAAGGTAGCGTTAGCACGAAATATGTCGAGCATACCGGATAATTTGCATTTTATTACGGAAACTGAATTATGCATCGAACCTGCATATGACAGGTGCATTGATGTAAATCATATGTTGAAGATATGAGAAAAGATAAGTGCGTCATTATAGGAAGCGGATTAGGCGGGTTGGCATGTGGTGTGTTTCTTGCCCGTAACGGCTATAACGTGACAATACTTGAGCAAGGTGTGCAACCCGGAGGGTGCTTGCAGTGTTTTACCCGGCGGGGTGTAAAATTCGAGACGGGTATGCATTTTATCGGTAGTGCTAAAGATGGGCAGGTTTTGTCTCGCATGTTGAATGTTTTAGAAATACGTGACAACATCAAGCTTAGCCTGTTAGACGAAACCGGCTATGATGTCGTATCTTTAAGAGGCGACCGTTATAAGTTCCCGATGGGGCGTGAGCCTTTCATAGCGCAATTTTCTTCATATTTTCCTTCTCAAGCCGACAATATTGTCAAGTATTATGATTTGGTTAAGAAAGTTGCAGAGGCTTCGTCTTTGCATTCGCTTAAACACGCTTCGGATGCCGTCATTAATACTGAATACCAGTTGCGTAGCGTTAATGGCGTGATAGAAGAAGTTGTAAGTGACGAGAAGCTGCAAAATGTGCTTGTAGGCAATTTGCCTCTTTACGCAGGAGAAAAGGATAAAACGCCTTTTTCCATGCACGCATTTATTATGGACTTTTATAACCAAAGTGCGTTTCGGGTCGTTGGTGGGAGCGATTTGATTTGTAAGGCTTTGATAAGTCGATTGGAACATTATGGCGGAAAATTGTTGACATGCCGTAAGGTGACAAAGATACTTTGCGACGAGCGACGCGCCGTGTCGGTACAGACATCTGATGGAGAACGGTTTGAAGCCAATTATTTTATTGCCGACATTCATCCCGTGAGATTGCTTGACATGCTGGATACAAAACTGATACGTCCGGCATTCAGGCAACGGATATTGTATGTGCCTAACACCGTGGGAGGCTTCTCGGTGTATTTGCATTTTAAAGAGAATGCTGTCCCGTATATGAACAGTAATTTTTACGGATATGCCGGCGATTCACCGTGGGGATGCGAATGTTATGACAGAGATTCCTGGCCTAAGGGATATTTATATATGCACTTTTGCCACACAGAAAATCCAAATTATGCAAGAGGGGGAATTATATTATCATACATGAGAATCGAAGACTTTTCGGCATGGAATAACACGACTGTTGGCTGCCGAGGAGAAGGTTACGAAGAATTCAAGCGTAACCGTGCTGAAAGGTTAATAAGCATGGTCGAAAAGGATTTCCCCGGATTAAGGAGTCGCATAGAACATTATTACACTTCTACACCACTGACGTATAGGGATTATACCGGGACAGAAGGTGGTGCCATATATGGTGTGGCAAAAGATGTGACGAAAGGGATAGCATGCAGAGTCCCTTATAAAACCAAGGTGCCAAATTTGTACCTCACAGGGCAGAATGTAAATTCTCATGGCATGCTCGGCGTGCTTGTAGGTGCATTTGTGACAAGTTCTGAATTGGTGGGCATGGATAAAGTGTACAAGCAATTAATCGATGCAGAGATATGAATAAGATATTGATAATAGGGGGTGGACTTGGCGGATTGTTTACAGGAGCTCTGTTGGCTAAATCGGGCTATCGTGTCGAGGTGCTTGAAAAAAACACCGTTGCAGGCGGTGGCTTGCAATGCTTTAAGCGTTTCGGGAAAACGTTCGAGACCGGAATGCACATACTTGGTGGGTTTGAAGAAGGCGGCTCGTTGTATAAGATTTGCTCATATTTAGGTATAATGGATAAGTTGTCGATACGTCCTACCGACGATGACGTGATAGATTCGATTACATATCTGCATGACGGGCAGACGTATGATATACCTAAAGGCCGCAGGCAAGTGGAAAATTATTTGGTGTCGAAATTCCCGGATGAACATGACGGAATCATCGAATATTTTGATAATTTGTATCGCTTGTCGGAAGAAGTGGACTTGTTTTATCTGCGCGAAAGCAATCGGCATATGTTACAACATAGCGAGCAGTTTTTATGGTCGGCCGATAGATTCATAGATAACTACATTAAAAATCCTCGGTTAAAGGAGCTTTTAGCTTATATGAATCCGATGTACGGGGGGGTAAAAGGACACACACCGGCATATGTGCATGCGCTTATTAACGTGCTTTACATAAATGGTTCAAGTCGGTTTAACGATGGCAGCCAGCAGCTTGCCGATTTGCTTGTGGACGTTATCGAGGCCGGTGGCGGTTGTGTGCATAAAGGGGAAGAAGTTACGGCTATACGAGTAGAGAACAAGTTGGTAAATTATGTATGCACGGCAAATGGCAACATATATAGGGCTGATATGTATATCTCTGACATACATCCATGTTCATTGCTGAATATTATCGATGAAACCGCATTCCCTCGTGCATATCGCAGCAGGCTTGAGTCGATACCTAATTCATATTCTGCATTTACTGTGTATGTAAAGTTTAAAGAAAAGAAATTCCCATATATAAATCATACCTGTTATTGCCAAAATGGTGCGGATATGGTGTGGAACCTTTGGAAGTATGACGAGAGTCGTGATTGGCCGTATGGATTTATGTATATGACGCCTCCGTCTCGCAATCAAGATGAGTATGCTACTCGAATGATTGTAAATTGTGTGATGAAATATGATGTCGTAGAAAAATGGGAGAACACGCGTACCGGATGTAGGGGCGATGAATACAACGGGTGGAAACAGCGGTGCATGGAGCGAGTCATTGATAAGATTGACATGTTGCATGAAGGATTCAAGGATGCCATAGATAAAGTATTTGCCTCTTCGCCTCTCACCATACGCGACTATTACGGGGCAAAGGAGGGTTCGATATATGGATTTAGCAAAGATTGCACGAATATGGCACTGTCGCAAGTGCCGATTGCTACAAAAGTGCGGAATTTGCTACTTACGGGGGAAAATATTAACTTGCACGGGATATGCGGAGTCCCGCTTACTGCAATAGAAACTGTTGAGGCCATTATAGGCAAAAATGTTTTAATAAAAAAAATAAACGATGTCAATAAATGAAGATATAGAATACAGGTCGCCCGAAGAGATAAAATCTTATCAAGAAAAATTATTACGTTCGGCACTCGTATATTTGAAGGGGCATTCGGCTTATTATCAACGTATGTTTTCACAATGTGAAATAGATATTGACAAGATTTCGGCACTTGAAGACCTCGTTAAAATTCCATTTACCGAAAAAAAGGATTTGCAGATTTTCAATGATGATTTTTTGTGTTGTCCGAGGTCGAAAATCGTAGATTATATAACAACGTCGGGGACGCTGGGCGAGCCTGTGACATTCGGATGCACCGAAAAAGACTTGCAACGACTTGCATACAACGAAAAAA
>CALUNI010000131.1 GCA_944321905.1 uncultured Muribaculaceae bacterium
CGGGACGCGGATACAGTATATTGCTGCAAGCCAAGCGCAGCGAGAACATGTCATACCGCAGCGACCGCGACATGACCGGCACATCGTCGTTCATCAACCACCTGCCGGCATTCACCTACCAACACACCTACGCGCTTGCGGCCATGTACCCTTATGCCACGCAGCCGCTCGGCGAATGGGCCTACCAGGGCGAAATTCGCTACACTTTCCCGCGCCGATCTGCCCTGGGCGGACGCTATGGCACGACGCTAAAGCTCAACGCCTCGCACATACGGGCCTTGCACAACGTTGAGGGCGAAGAAAACGTGTATTACCAAGACATCAACATAACGCTTGAAAAGAAGTGGACCTCAGACTTTAAGACCAACATCATGTACATGAACCAACGCTACAACCAGTTTGTAATCGAAGGCCATGCCAACGACGGCAACATGGTGAAGTCTAACATAGCCGTGGTGGAAGCCCAATACAAGTTCAACAACAAGCTTCAACTGCGTGCCGAGGTGCAATACCTGCACACCAAGCAAGATTATGGCGACTGGATGTACGGACTGCTCGAACTGTCGGTCAACCGCAACCTGATGTTTACCGTGAGCGACATGTTCAACAATGGCGATACCGACCTGCACTACTATTCGGCACTCGTGACTTTCACCCACAAGGCTCACCGCCTCTCTGGCGGATACGTGCGCACTCGTGCCGGGTACAACTGCTCGGGTGGCGTTTGCCGGTATGTCCCGGCCAGCAAGGGTGTCCAACTTTCTTATAACTTCAGTTTCTAAGCACACACGACGCATATGACTACATATAAAAATATCATAAAAGGCTTGCTGCTTTCGGTGCTTGCCATGGCGGGAACCGGTTGTGACAAGATTGACGAAGCCGACCGCCTCATAGAAGTCGATCCCGACAGCTTCGAGTTCACTAATAAGGTGGTGCTGCTCGAAGAATTCACGGGACACATGTGCATCAACTGCCCCACCGGAGCCGAGATTGTGAAAGGCCTTGAAGAATGGGCGCAGGGTCACGTAATCCCGGTGTCGATACATTGCGGCTCTTATGCAATGGTATCGCCCGTGTTCCCCGAGGATTTTACCACCGAGGCAGGCAACGCCTACTTCGAGACGTTTGACCCCGATGCGTTCCCGTCGTGCATGATGGATCGCCAAATGGACGGCGGAAGCGTCGTCATCAACTCTAACTACGACACTTGGCAATCGGGCTTGATAAGCTGCGTGGCTCAAACGTCGCCGGTGGAAATCGAACTTGACGTGACGCGCAACGGCAGCGAGATGCAAATCGGCGTGAACGTGATTGCCACATATGATGTCGATTACGACACGTCGCTGCAACTGTGGCTCGTGGAAGACGGCATAACAGGTGCGCAGCTCTCCCCTGCGGGCATCGACAACTCGTATGTCCACAACCACGTGTTGCGCGATGCCATCAACGGCACTTGGGGCGAGCAAATAGGGTCGATAAGCTCGGGCAGCGCGGTCGAGCGCAATTACAGCTACACCATTCCCGCCCAATGTGTCCCCGAAAATTGCAAGGTGGTGGCATTCTTATACGAAACGTCATCGCGGGGCAACATCATTCAAGCTGCCGAGTGGTAACATCATTTTATTGAATCATTAATCAACAAAAAATACAGAAACGCTTATGAAAATACGGAAATTTACATCTTTACTTGCCATGATGCTCGTCGGTGCAGCATCGTCGATGGCTCAACTTTCGTGGGTGTACAACGGCGAGACCCTCGCCGATGGCGAAACACTCACTGTGAACGACGAAGCCACCACTTTCACTACAGGTTTCTATATCGGGATATCCAACGAATCAAGCAATGCAATAAATTGCACTATCTCTAAAAGCAACGTTACAAGTGATAGCGGTCTTGACATGTTAGGGATGTGTATTGGACAAAATTGCCTTCCCCCAACAACCACATCTACCGAATACACTATTGCGGGTAATACAGTTGACTCTCATGCCTTCCATGTTCAATGGCTTATGCCTACTGGCCAAACAAGTGGAACATTCACCATTAATGGAGGCTTCTACAGCGCAACACTCAATTTAGTATTTATATGCGATGACGACCCGAGCAACAACGGCGTGACCATCGGCTCAGGGTCGGGCGTTAACGACATTGCTGCCAAGGAATGCAGCGCATCGCTGCAAAATGGCATGCTTACAATAGCAGGTGCAAGCGCAGGCCAACAAATACGCGTAATAGACCTCACAGGACGCGTTGCAGCAACATTCGCTGTTGCCAACGACGGCACACAGCGTTACGACCTCGGCCTTGGCAAGGGCATCTACCTCGTTGCCATTCAAGAAAACGGACGCACCCAATACGTGCAAAAAGTAATCGCCCGCTAATCCAAAAGCGAGCATAAATATAAATGTCGGACGGCACATTCCCGCCCGACATTTTTTTTGAAGCGATTGCCATGCAAAAGGTGGCGGCGCAGCCGTCATACAAAGTCTTCGGCCCTACACAGCGTTCCACTTCTGCCCCAAACAGCCAAAAGAGGTGGCGGCGCAGCCATCATCCAATGTCTTCGGCCCCACACAGCGTTCCACTTCTGCCCCAAACAGCCAAAAGAGGTGGCGGCGGAGCTGTCAAACCATGCTTAACCGCATGCAAGCGTAGCGCAGCTTGCGGTAGTTAAAATCCCTATTTGGACGGCCTCGGAGAGGTCGAATCAGTGTCAGACCGGTCTGTTCGGCATCTCCGAAGCCGTTTTCCCCAAGGGGTACCCTGTGACCGCAAGCTGCGCTCCGCTTGCATGCGGTTAAGCATAGTCGGGCAGCTCCGCTGCCAATTTTACGGCACGTCGCAAGCTTTCATACAAAGACGACACGCAGCGAAACAAGTTGCACGGCACCCAACCCACGGTCCCAACAGCACGAGCTGCTGCCATACTCCTCTTTGGCCACAATATATTGACACACACGGTAAAGAATTACGAAGCTGCCAACACCCCCGGGCTTGCAGCACTCGACGCGCCGCAAAAGAGCTGCAGGGCAGCTCAACCATGCATAACCGCATGCAAGCGAAGCGCAGCTTGCGGCAGCTAAAATCCCTATTTGGACGGCCTCGGAGAGGTCGAACCACACCACAGTGATCACGGTTAATGAGTATTGTAAGCAGAAAAGCAAAAAAAATCTATATACAAAGTTTTGATTTTTTAATATTAGTTTTTATTTTTGTAATAGTTAAAAATTAACACGGAGCGTAATGCCAATATTTTCTTATTCGGAAATATTCCATTTTCGGTTTCACGCTCCCCATTTATAAATAAAACAGCTTTAGGAAACCGAAAAGCGACATGTATAGATATTATGGAAAACCAACAGCCAAATGTTAATCCCAATCCTACTACTGTGATTATCAACAATCAGCAACCCAAAAAGAACGGCCTTGGCACAGCAGGCTTCGTTTTAGCCTTATTGGGTCTTATATTCTGCTGGGTACCGGTTCTTAACTGGATTCTATGGATATTGGGCGTTATCTTCTCAATCATCGGCGTATTCCGCACTCCAAAAGGATTGTCGATTGCCGGGTTGGTAATCAGCTTTATCGGCTTGATAGTGCTTATCATCTTAATTGCCGCAGTAGGAGCCGCCCTATCCCTATAACAAAGGTCACAGCTTTTACACTTTTGCAACGCAAAACAGCGGGGAGACACACACAGCGTCTCCCCGCTGCTCTATTACGAGTCAGTACGAAAAAACGATTGCAGTCTGCAGGAGCAAAATATGAGGGATATGGGAATTTGGCTATTTTTAGGCATCTGCTGCCGAAGCTAAAAAGTAAGATTGCGGCAGCGGAGCTGCCAGACCATGTTTAACCGACATGCAAGCGAAGCGCAGCTTGCGGACAGCAGCGGCTTCCGCTCATGAGAAACGGCTTCGGAGATGCCGCACTTAAACCGCCACAATGGTTCGGCATCTCCGAAGCCGCTCAATGTATATGTCTATCATTCCGCAGGTTACGTTCGTCATCACTCACTCCACCTTAGCGTTAAGCCGAATATGGCAGCTCCATTACCATCACTGTATTTGCACTGCAACCGGCATTCGGGCTGAGCAAAAAAAAATCCGATTACGCTCACGCGCCACCGGATTCCTAACCTATGATTCACTTATTTGTTGTTTTTTTGCTAAATAAAATGCTCCTTGCAATCCTTCATCATTTAAAATAACGTATATGCTCGCTTTTTATTATTTGATCGGATGATATTCTACAAATGCTTCCATTGCCTCGTAGCTTGCAAGCCCAAGGTCGCTATATAACTGTGCCGTCGCACGGTTGCGGTCTTCGGCACGCTGCCAGAAGAGGCGGTCGTCATTGCCAAGGAACGGGGCGTTCTCCATCTGCGACTGATGCTTCAATATCGAGTTACGCTTAGAACGCAATTCCTCCGGACTGATAGGCACGGCCATCTCGATATGGTCGATTTCCCATTCGGCCCATGCGCCACGGTACATCCATATGCGGCAATCCTTCATAAACGGCTCGTCGAGCAATTCGTCAACGGCTGCAAGCACGGCATCGGTACAAACCTTATGAGTCCCATGCGGGTCGGCAAGGTCTCCTGCCACAAATATCTGATGCGGTTGAACGCTCAATATCAACTTCTTTATGATGTCAACATCGACCTGCGTCAAGTCTCCTTTCTTTATTGTTCCGGTTTCATAGAACGGAAGTTCGCAGAAATGGATATTTTCGGGCTTCACACCTATGTAGTTGCAAGCCGTGGTAGCCTCGCACTGGCGTATCTTACCCTTCAAGTATCGGATAATCTCCATGTCGATGTCGCCCTGCTTCTTATCCTTGAGGAAAGAGTGGATTTCCTCGCTGATACCCTTATACTTTTCGGTATCGATGCCAAAGCGTTCGCCGATGCGATCCATCAACATCACATAGCGCAACATGTCTTCGTCGCCTACGGCAATGTTGCCCGATGTCTCATAGGCAACATGCACGTCGTGGTGCTGGTCAACAAGGCGCTTCAATGTGCCACCCATCGATATCACGTCATCGTCGGGGTGCGGGCTGAAGACAATCACACGCTTAGGATACGGCACGGCACGCTCGGGACGATACGTGTCGTCGGCATTGGGCTTGCCGCCGGGCCAACCGGTGATTGTGTGCTGCAAGTCGTTGAATATCTTTATATTCACATTATAGGCCGAGCCGTAATAAGCAAGCAGTTCGCTCAAGCCATAATCGCTATAATCTTTGTTAGTCAGTTTCAATATAGGCTTCTTGGTCTGCCCACACAGCCACACTATGGCGCGGCGTATGAGCTTGTCGGTCCATTCACACGAAGTCACCTTCCACGGATGACTTATGCGCGTAAGCTCGTCGGCAGCCGACAAGTCGATAACCAACTTGGCATGATGGTGCATTTGCAATACCGAAGCCGGAATCTGATCGTCCATCCTGCCCTCTACGGCGCGATACACGATGTTTGAAACATTCTCTCCCCAAGCCACGGCAATTATGCGCTTTGCCGACAATATATTCGACAACCCGAGTGTGATGGCCGTGGCAGGCACTTCGTTGCAGTGGTACGACTCCGAAATCTTCTGGCGCAGCTCGTTGCTCAGTCGTCTGAGCCTGCACGAGGAGTTCATAGAAGAACCCGGCTCGTTAAAGGCCAACGTGCCCAATTGTCCTATCTCGCAAACCACCAAGTCGAGGCCGCCGCATTTCTCTATGTCGGCCTCGTAATAATGGCAGAATTGCAATATATCTTCTATCGTGGTATTT
>CALUNI010000132.1 GCA_944321905.1 uncultured Muribaculaceae bacterium
CATACTTCAAGGTTTTCGGCATGAGCGGAGTGTCGTTCATCGAGCGCATGATGATAGGCTTCGAAGACGAAATGACGCAAGGCTGCATCGGCTCGCTCAGCGAGCTGTATGACGGCAATCCACCGTTCTCGGGCCGTGGCGCTGTAAGCTTCGCCGCCAACGTGGGCGGTGTGCTGCGCGTGCTGCGACAATTGAAAAACTTGAATTTATAAACCTCGAATACCCTTTTACAATATGAAAGCTTTAATGTTTGGTTGGGAATTTCCCCCTCACATTCTGGGTGGGTTGGGAACTGCCAGCTACGGTCTAACCAAGGGAATGTGGGAAAACGGTGACATGGACATCACCTTCGTCATCCCTAAACCATGGGGCGACGAAGACAAGAATTTCGCACACATACTGGGTGCGAACTCGACGCCGGTCGTGTGGAGGGATGTCAACTGGGACTATGTGCAAAACCGCATAGGCAACGTGATGAACCCTCAAACCTACTACGACCTGCGCGACCACATATATGCCGACTTCAACTACATGCGCACCAACGACCTCGGGTGCATCGAGTTCTCGGGACGCTACCCCGACAACCTGCTTGAAGAAATCAACAACTACTCGATTGTGGCAGGCGTGATAGCACGCACGATTCCATGCGACGTGATTCACTCGCACGACTGGCTCACCTATCCCGCAGGCATTCACGCCAAGCAGGTGACAGGCAAGCCATTGGTGATACACGTACACGCCACCGACTTCGACCGCAGCCGCGGCAACGTAAACCCGACGGTATATGGCATAGAGCGCGACGGCATGAACAATGCCGACCACATCATCACCGTGAGCGAACTCACCCGCCGCACGGTAATTGAAAAGTACGGGCAAGACCCGGCCAAGGTGACAACGGTACACAACGCCGTCGAGCCGCTGAGCGACGAAATACGCAACATAAAAATGCCGCGAGGAAAAGACAAGGTGATTACATTCCTCGGCCGTATAACCATGCAGAAGGGTCCGGAATACTTCGTCGAGGCTGCATCGATGGTACTGCACAAGACCCACAACGTGCGTTTCGTAATGGCCGGAAGCGGCGACATGATGGAAAAAATGATACGCCTCGCCGCCGACCGCGACATTGCCGACCGCTTCCACTTCACAGGCTTCTTGAAAGGCCGTCAAGTGTATGAAATGCTTGCCGACAGCGACGTTTACGTCATGCCATCGGTTTCCGAGCCGTTTGGCATTTCACCCCTCGAAGCGATGCAGATGGGCGTGCCTTCGATTATTTCCAAGCAGTCGGGATGTGCCGAAATCCTTGAAAACGTCATCAAGGTCGATTACTGGGACATACACGCAATGGCCGACGCGATGTTCTCGCTGGTAAGCTACCCGGCACTGCACAACCACCTGCGCGACAACGGACTTGCCGAAATCGACACAATTCAATGGAAGAAAGCCGGCGCCAAGGTGATTGACATCTACAAGCAAGTGATTAACAACCGCCGGTAAGCGACAATAAACTTATTTACCTTCACGAATTTAAAAACAACCCAAAATAATGAAAGCAATCTGTTTCTACTTTCAAATTCATCAACCGTTCCGCTTGAAGACTTATCGCTTCTTCAACATCGGTAACGACCACTACTACTATGATGACTTTGCCAACGACGAGATTATCACCCGCATAGCTCACCGTTCTTACCTGCCTGCCAACCAGACGCTGCTCGAAATGATAAACGCATCAAACAAGCAGTTTAAGGTTGCATTCTCGATAAGCGGCACCGCCCTTGAGCAACTCGAACAATATGTCCCCGAATTCATCGAGTCGATGAAAGAACTCGTGGCAACGGGGTGCGTGGAATTCCTTTCCGAAACTTACGCGCACTCGCTCGCCTCGCTCAAGGAAACCGACGAATTCATCGAGCAGGTAAAGCAACATGACGAGAAAATCTTCCAACTCTTCGGCCAGCGTCCGACGGTGTTCCGCAACACCGAGCTTATATATAGCGACGACATTTCGGCCGTCGTGGCAAGCATGGGATTCAAGGCTGCAATCACCGACGGCGCAAAGCACATTCTCGGTTGGAAATCTCCCAACTACGTTTACAGCTCTGCCGCCGCGCCGCAACTCAAGCTGTTGCTGAAGAACTCAAAGATGAGCGACGACATTTCGTTCCGATTCAGCAATTCCGACTGGAGCGACTATCCGTTGACCGCCGACAAATACATCGACTGGATTGCCAACCTGCCGCAAGAAGAGCAAATCGTGAACCTGTTCATGAATTACGAGACTCTCGGAGAATTGCAACCGCGCGAATCGGGCATATTCGAGTTCATGAAAGCCCTGCCGCGCTTCGCAGCCGAAAGGGGCATCGAATTCTGGACTCCGAGCGAAACAGTGGCCAAACTGAAGTCGGTGGGCGAATTGTCGGTTCCTTACCCGATGTCTTGGGCCGACGAAGCCCGCGACACAAGCGCATGGCTCGGCAACGACTTGCAGAACGAGGCGTTCAATAAGCTTTACTCCGTTACCGAACGCGTAAACCTGTGTACCGACCGCCGGTTGAAACAAGACTGGTATTACCTGCAAGCTTCCGACCACTTCTATTACATGAGCACGAAGCACATGAACGACGGTGCCGTACACTCGCATTACAGCCCATACGAATCGCCGTTCCAAGCTTTCATGAATTACATGAACGTGCTTTCAGACTTCCTCGTTCGTGTCGAGGAGCAATACCCGCTCTCAATCGAAAACGAAGAGCTTAACTCATTGCTGACCACGATACGCAACCAGTCGAAAGAAATAGAACAGCTCAACCGTGAAATATCGTTGCTGCGCACCAACATCATCAACTCGGAAGACGAAGAGAAGGCAGCCGAAAAGCCGGCCAAGGCAGCAGCCAAGAAACCGGCCACCACTCGCAAGACCACAGCAAAAAAGACAACCGCCAAAGATAAGGAATAAGCCCTACTACACGGCCATCCTTTGGCATGGTGTCTAACGCATGAAAACGGCTCTACCCTGCTTAGCGCAACGGGTGGAGCCGTTTCTTTCACATCTGCCGGGCAACGGCTGCCCGGTATCACAAGTCATAGCAGTTCAACCCTATACTCGGGTCATAAACGCGTTCCACCTTAGTGCCAAAATCTTCCACCACCAGTTCACACGCGCCATTCACACAGGCCGAGAGCAGATGCCCGGCAAGTGCAGAGCAGTCGCTCCGTCCAAGCGTTACGTGCAAATGCAGATACACATTGCCCTGCATCGAAGATATGTTGCCCATGAGATTGGCAATCTCCATCTGTTCTGAAAACCGCTTATCGGCATAATCCTTCGTCCGAGGCTCAAAAAACCGCAAAACGGCCTCACTTACCGCCCCTATGCCGGAAATCGACCCCGAGGCGATACCCATTTCCTCGCAAAACTTGGCTAATGCGCCAACCACTTCTTCATGATTGCCGATACTGACGACATATCTGCCGCCGGCAACCTGTCTGAACCTATACATATAACTTTTGCATTTTTGATTACAATCGGAAAGATAATACAAATTTCTGACATTTTAACCGACAACAAGGCCATGAATGCTTCGTTTTGTCATTAATTCGGACATATTGGCCACAATTTTACTTGTCATGGCACTGGCATCCAATTTGCAAATCATATAGCGGATTTGGTTGAGTTCCGCGGCAAGCGGGCAGAACGAAATCCCAGTTACAACAAGAATAAAAACAAAAAATATAGGAGATTATAATTATGGCACTCATTAGAAGAAATCAAAATTGGTTACCGAGCGTGTTCAACGACTTGTTTGACAATAACGACTGGATTGAACGCACAAACGCCATCACGTCGCCAGCAGTCAACGTAATAGAACGCGAAAACGAGTATAGCGTGGAAATAGCCGCTCCGGGCATGACGAAGGATGATTTCAACGTACATCTCGACGAAGAAGGCAACCTCGTCATCTCACTCGAAAAGAAAGAAGAGAACAAAGATGAAGGCAAGAAAAACGGACACTACCTGCGTCGCGAATTCTCTTACTCTCAACAATTCCGCCAAGTAATGATATTGCCCGACGACGTTGACCGCGACAAGATATCGGCTCACGTTGAAAACGGTGTTCTCACGGTTGACTTGCTCAAGAAGTCGCAAGAAGCCGTCAAGGAAGCCAAGAAGATTGAGATAAAGTAATCACTACCACATAGCAATTTTGACAAACACATATTGCAGCCTGCACATGCATTGTGGGCTGCAATATGTGTTTATGCGTCTGTCACGCAGCAGCCACGGCGGCTTGGCAATAGGCAAATTCATGCAGGCATGATTTGCAATTGCGCTCGCCTTGCACTATCTTTGCACCCGAATTTAGGGAAGCACGTATGCAAAATATCAGAAACATTGCTATTATAGCTCACGTTGACCACGGCAAAACCACACTGGTTGACAAAATGCTGCTTGCGGGAAACCTTTTCCGCGACAATCAAAACACCGGAGAACTGATGCTCGACAACAACGACCTTGAACGTGAACGCGGTATCACTATCCTCTCAAAGAATGTTTCAATCAACTACAACGGTTACAAAATCAACATAATCGACACTCCGGGACACTCCGACTTCGGCGGAGAAGTGGAACGGGTGCTCAACATGGCCGACGGCTGCCTGTTGCTCGTCGATGCCTTCGAAGGCCCTATGCCACAGACGCGTTTCGTGTTGCAAAAGGCTCTTGAAATAGGATTGAAGCCTATTGTTGTCATCAACAAGGTTGACAAGCCCAACTGCCGCCCCGACGAGGTGCAGGAAATGGTGTTTGACTTAATGTTCAACCTCAACGCAACCGAAGACCAACTCGACTTCCCCACAATCTACGGCTCTGCCAAGCAGGGATGGATGAGCGAAGACTGGCGCAAGCCCACCGACAACATAAACGCCGTGCTTGACGCAATCATAAAATATATACCTGCCCCACAAGTACTTGAAGGGGACGCACAGATGCTTATCACATCGCTCGACTTCTCGTCATACGTAGGCCGAATAGCAATAGGCCGCGTGCATCGTGGCGAGATACGCGAAAACATGGACATCGCCCTGTGCAAGAAGGACGGCTCGATAAGCAAGCAGCGAATCAAGGAGCTGCACGTGTTCGAGGGCATGGGACGCAAGAAAGTCGGCTCGGTGATGTCGGGCGACATTTGTGCCATCGTGGGATTAGACGGCTTTGAAATCGGCGACACGGTTGCCGACATCAGCAATCCCGAGCCGCTTCCGCGAATCGCAATCGACGAGCCTACGATGTCGATGACTTTCACCATCAACGACTCGCCATTCTTCGGCAAAGACGGCAAATATGTAACTTCAAGGCACATCGCCGAGCGACTGACCAAGGAGCTTGACCGCAACCTCGCACTGCGCGTGCAGCGCACCGAGCGCGACGATGCCTGGACGGTATTTGGCCGAGGCGTACTGCACCTTGCCATCTTGATAGAGACGATGCGCCGCGAGGGTTACGAGCTGCAAGTAGGCCAGCCGCAAGTAATAATAAAGGAAATAAACGGGCAAAAGTGCGAACCGATAGAGCTGCTTTCGATAAACGTGCCCGAAGAATACTCAAGCAAAATAATCGACATGGTGACCCGCCGCAAGGGCGAAATGACATCGATGGCCACGCAGAACGACCGCATACAGATGGAATTCAACATCC
>CALUNI010000133.1 GCA_944321905.1 uncultured Muribaculaceae bacterium
GCTCCTAATGCCAA
Organism: uncultured Muribaculaceae bacterium; assembly: GCA_944321905.1. Taxonomy (GTDB): domain Bacteria; phylum Bacteroidota; class Bacteroidia; order Bacteroidales; family Muribaculaceae; genus Avimuribaculum. The sequence goes on from CALUNI010000133.1 coordinate 15, forward strand.
TGCTCCTGCAATCATTGTAGTTACTAAGTGTTTCATGTCGAAATTGCTGTTTTGTTGTTACAAAAATAGATACACATGGCATATTCATGTGTATCTATTTGACTGGTATAGTTACCCGAATTACTTTTTTTGTTTACTTTACGGTGGCACCGTCGTTCTGCTTCAGTTGTTCCACATAGGCGTCGATGCGGTGCAGCTCCTTTGGGATGTCGATGCTTTGCGGGCAGTGTGGCGAGCATTGGTTGCAGCCGATGCAGTGGTTGGCCTGCCTTAGCTTTGGCACGCTGCGGTCGTATCCTATCAAATATGCCCGCCGAGCCTTGCGGTATTCGTCGCTTTGCGTGTTGGCCACGATGTTGCCTTCGTTAAGGCACTTGTTGTAGTGCAGCAATATTGCGGGGATGTCTATCCCGTAAGGGCATGGCATGCAATACTTGCAGTCGTTGCAAGGGATGGTGGGGTATTGCATCATCAATGTAGCTGTTTCTTGCAGGAAGTCAAGTTCGTCGTCGGTGAGAGGAACGAGCGGCGAATATGTGAGCAGGTTGTCTTGCAGGTGTTCCATGCGAGTCATTCCGCTGAGCACCGTAAGCACGTCGGGATATGTTCCTGCGAATCGGAACGCCCACGAGGCTGTGCTTTTCTCGGGTGCTTGCTGCTTGAGGCGAGCCACAATGTTGTCGGGCAGGTTTGACAGCCTTCCTCCGAGCAACGGTTCCATGATTACGGCTTGAATGTCGTGCTTGACCAATTCATTGTAAAGGTATTCGGCATCGACGTTGCGCTCGTTTATCTCCTTGGCATGTTTCCAGTCGAGGTAGTTCATCTGTATCTGCACGAAGTCCCAGTGGTACTTGTCGTTTTGGGCAAGAAGGGTATCGAATACCTCAACGTCGCCATGGAACGAGAATCCAATGTTGCGAATCCTGCCTGCTTCACGCTCTTTTAGCAGGAAGTAGAGTATGCCGTTTTTGATGTAGCGGTTGTCGAATTCCTCCATTCCGCCGTTGCCCACGCTGTGTAGCAGCATGTAGTCGATGTAATCTACTTGCAGCGCCTTGAGCGAATTGCGGTACATCTCTACTGACTTTTCATATGGCCAAGTGGAACGTGCGAAGTTCGACATCTTGGTGGCAACGAAATAGCTGTCGCGCGGATACTTGCTCAGTGCAATGCCGGTAGCGGTTTCTGATTTCCCTTGGCAGTAGGCAGGCGATGTGTCGAAGTAGTTAACCCCGTGCTTGAACGCGTAATCCACCATTTGGTTGACCAGCTCCTGGTCTATCTCGTTTTCATTGTCTTTCTTCCACGGAAGCCGCATCATGCCAAATCCGAGGATTGAAACGCGGTCGCCTGTGTGGCGGTTGGTGCGGTATGTCATTTCGCCCTGTGCGTCGCTGCCTTGCGTGGCGGTAGCGGTTTTATCGTTGCCTGCGCATCCGCCTAAGGCACTTGCGGCTGTTACTGTCGCTCCTGCGATGCCCAGGGTCTTTAAAAATTTGCGTCGAGATATGTTTTTGCAGTTATTGTTTTCCATAATTAGCGTCTTTTTTGAGAGGGTGTGTCGGTTATTGTTCGAAATGCACTTCGTTTCCTTCGACATGTATGGCACTGAACGGACGTGCAGGGCATAGGTTTTCACATGCGCCACAGCCTATGCAGCGTTCCTCGTTGACGATTGGTATCTTCAACGAGTCGGGATTGCTCTTGTCGGAAGGAACCATGATGATGGCACCGGTAGGGCAATGGCGTGCGCAGTTGCCGCATTCTTGCCCGTCGGTGAGGGGAATGCAGTTTTTCCCCGTCCATACGGCATGGCCTATGTGTATTGCCGATTTTTCGGCTACCGTAACAGGGCGGATGGCTCCGGCCGGGCACACTTGTGAGCATTTGTTGCATTCGGGACGACAGTAACCTCGCTCATATGACACCTCCGGCTGCATGAGCCTCGTGAGGTCGGTCGATGGGCGCAAGACACCGTTTGGACACACCGACACGCATAATTGGCAGGCCGTGCAGTGCTGTGCAAAGTGCTTAAGGCTCACTGCTCCCGGCGGCTCGATATGCGTCCGGCGGTCGGGTATCTGCTTGTCTTCTATAACAGCAAGGCCGCCATCTACGATTTTTTCTTGAGACTTAAGCGTGGCGGCGGTGGCCGTTGCTATGGCCGTGACGATGAATGTGCGTCGCGACGTGTCGGTTTGCGGCACCGGCTCATTGGACGGCTGTTTCGCATCTGCTTGATTGGTTTCCTTGGCTTTGGGCTTGCGGGCGATGCCGTAACTGATTGCGCCAAATTCGCAACTGCCTATGCAGTCCATGCAGTCAACGCACCGGCTGTAGTCGATGGCATGGTTTTTATAATCGATGCACGAAGCCTTGCATTGCCTTGAGCAGAGGCTGCAATTGCGGCACTTGTCGGTGTCGATGCTGATTTTAAATAGCGAGTATTTCGACAAGAAGCCAAGCACGGTGCCTACCGGGCAGATGGTGTTGCAATAAGTGCGTCCGTTGCGCCATGCAAGCGCGGCGATTATTATGAATGTCGCGATGGCGATTATGAATGTGGGCAAGCTCTTGAGCCAAACGTCGGTAGTGTAGAATGCGTAACTGTCGGCTCGTTCGGCAAAGTATGCAAGCAGGTTGTTGCCCCATCCGTAAACCGGTGCAAGCAAGTTATTGGCAATGCGCCCGTAAGAGCTGTATGGCGCAAGCAATGCGGCTACCGAGCCGATGCCGGCGACCAAGGCAACAACGAACAGCGCAAGCACCACATACCGCAGCAAGCTCTTTGCCGGCGAATATGAGAATCGGCGTTTCTGCTTTTTACCCCGTTTTGAATTTATCCAAGTTATTACGTCCTGCATGACACCGAGAGGGCATATCACCGAGCAGTATATTCGTCCGAAAATGAGGGTCAATGCCACAAGGGCGACGATTACCCCTACGTTGAGAGCAAGCACGGCAGGCAGAAACTGGATTTTTGCCATCCACCCGAGCCACGCATGTGCCGTCCCTGTAAAGTCAACGAATAGCAACGTAATGGCTGCAAAAAACAGAATGGCAAGTGTCAGTCTGATTTTCTTTAACATAGTAGTAGTTTTAGAATTGTAGAATTATTCACGATGCAAAGATAAAAATGAAAATCGTAACCCGGAAACACAAATTACTGATAAAATTACCATAATTACAGAATAATTACAGATTACTTGTAACCTGCAAGTGAAGCCTGCAGCATCTTGCGGGCTGCGAAGATGCGGCTTTTTACCGTGCCTATTGGCAGATTTAGGCGGTCGGCTATCTCTTTGTAGGAATATCCGGCCAGCATCATGCGGAATGGCTTGACGTGTTCGTGAGGGCAGCGGTTGACCTTTGCCAGGATTTCATTTACCGACAGGTTGTTTTCGGGAGTGGAATCGGCCTCCTTGTTGCGTACCAAGTCGATGAACGCCGAAGATTCGCTGTCGGGGGTGTCGTTTTCGGTCTTTATCCTGTCGGAGCGGCGACGTTGGTTTATAAAAATGTTTTTCATTATCACGCCCGACCAACCCTTGAAATTTGTACCTTGGATGAAGCGGTTCTTGTTGTCAAGGATTTTTAGCACCGTTTCTTGCAGCAGGTCTTTTGCCTCGTCCAGATCAAGAGTCATGTTATAGGCCAAATGGAACAGCCACGTTTGTGACGACAGAATTTGAGAAGTGATGTAGTCGTTTCCCGGCATAAGCATAACTGTGAATGTGTCAACCTCAAAGTTAGCTATATTTATCCAAAAAAGGGATATGGTTACTTGAAATTTTTGGACAAGATATGCCGTTTTTTTACATTTTCGTTCTATCGCCTTACCGTGTGAGTGACAGGTTGAGGGATATGCCGAAGTTGGTGTTGGCCGTTGGGTAGGCGGTTGACGATACCAACGGCGTATTTATCTGGTGGTCGAAATATGCTCCTACGGTAAGCCGCCTGCTGAGTACATAATCGGCCGTGAGGTTAATCGACATTGTTCGTGTGCCGCTCGTGGCCTGTGCCGTGTTGTTTTCGATTTTGCGAATGAGGGCATTGTTGTTCGACAGTGTGAAGTCGGCGTTGATTGTTAGGTCGTGGTTTACGCCCTTGTCTTGCCCGCCTATTTTCAAGATTGTGTTGAAATTGGCAATCTTGTAGCTGCCTCCGACGACGAGAGACTTGCTTGAAGCCTCCACGAGCTGGCCTGCCGAGGAGTTGAGGGTCAATGTGCGGCTGTCGCGGTATTCGGCATTGAATGTGATATTGTTGTACATCGTGGCCGACACTCCGATTAAAGGCGCGAACTTCTCGGTGATGGCTACCGAGGATATGTTGTAGGGCGATGTGGGATATGGGTTTTGCGTGAGCTCGTCCATGCTGAACCCTATGCCGTCGCCTACCGAAATCCAGTCGGAGAAGCTTGTGAACGACCCTACCGAGTAGGTACACTGGTAGGCATGTGATATCGTGAAGTTGCGGAATAGTTTTTGGAACCATTCTATCTTCCCGAGTCCGTCATATGTGATGCGCCAGTTGGGCAGCATTGCGCTCAAGCCCGGGAACGGGTCAAGAGTGACCTTGCCCGGATTCTGCCCTGTGTAGGCGGCAACAAAAGCGGGTATAAGCACGTCGCTGCTCGAAGTGTTAACGCCCCCATTGTCGGGACTAAACGGTTGCCCGGCAAGCGCATGGTTGCGCATGAAGCCCGAAGTAGGGTATTTGATGCCGTTGTACCGTTCTTCTATTCGCCCGGCTATGACGGGTATGTTTTCGAGGAACTTGTCAAACGTGGCACTGGCATAGCCGTCTTTTGACGACGAGCCGCGCAGCGAGGTGAGTATCGCACAGTGTGTCTTGGTGTAGCTGCCCGAGTATGTCGTGTTCATGTCGTCATACATGAACATTATTTGGTTCGTGCGGTTGTCGGTGCGGTTGGTGGTGAGCGTTATTTTCAACCCTTTTATAGGTTCGAGCCCTATTTCGAGGTCAAATTCTTCGGTGCGCGAGAACAGGGCGGGAGAGGTCTGGGTCTCGTCGCCGAGCAGCCAACCGCGGTCTTTGGCCTTGTATATGTAGTTCTCGTCGTAGAAGCCAAAAGCGAAGTCGAGTCCCGGCGCCATTGCATCGTATCCGTTGGTTTGTCCGAAAATGTCGCCTATTTCGGGTACGAATTGCGGCAATGAAAGCGACTTGGTGTTTTTGTAGCGTATGCTCACGTTGCGCACCATCATGCCGAAGCGCGTGGCATACTGAGCCGCCTCTTTCCAGAAGTTCTTTTCTTCCTTGTTGTTTTCCACGATTACAAGCTTTATGTTTTGCTTGCCGCGGCTAAGGACCTCGATGTTGTTGTCATCGACCACTTTTGTCTTTACGGCAAACGGCTTGCCGCTGATGGTGGCTGTCACTTTCACTTTTTTCGTGCGCAGGTTGTGCTTGACGATTACGGTCGTGTCTTCTTTTAGCATTATCGTGCGTTCAAACCGCTTGGGCTTTTTGGCCACCGACGTGTTGCGGCGTGTGCTGCTGAAACGCTTGTTTACCTCGCGCAGATATTTGAATTTGTTGTAGAACTGTTCCAGGTTGAACCGGCTGTCGATGCTCCAT
>CALUNI010000134.1 GCA_944321905.1 uncultured Muribaculaceae bacterium
ATTTATGAAACGACACGTGAGCATAAAATTCTCGGTCTCAAACGTGGCACTCTTAGAATCAAACGAAATCTTCACATCTCCGTCACTCTTGCCTATTATGCCGTTCAATATCGATGCAGGCTTTGAGGGAAGGATAAACGACGACACGATACCGGGTTTCAATCGATTATTTTCAAAGCGCACAAGCTTGTGCGTGTCTGAGGCCACAAATGTTATATTATCTTCCTTGATATCCCAATAGATACCCATCATGATTCGGCGCATTTCTTCAGTGCCAACGGCAAACAAAGTATAATCTATGCCCTCTTGAAGTTCCTTCACCGGCATTACTATTGATACCATATCTTCCTCCGACTCCTCTTTCTGAGGGAATTCGTTACCGTCGATTCCCGAGAAGTTAAAATGACCATTCTGATAAACGAGTTCTATGGCATAATTACTGTCGATGGTGAACTCAAGAGGTTGGTCGGGTATTTCTTTCAACAAATCCAACAGGCTTTTTACATTCACTGCAAATTTGCCCTCTCCTTCTGCAAAATTAACATCTACCGAGGTCGTAAGTATGGTTTCTTGGTCACTACCTGTTATAACCAACTTGTCGCCCTTGAGTGCAAATAAAAAGTTATCCAATATCGATATCGTGTTCTTCGTGTTGACCACTTTACTTACGACCGACAAATGAGACAAAAGCAGTTTGCTGGAAATACTAAACTTCATATATTTAATTTTTTATTATTTACCTATCGCATAACAAACATGCGTGTCACAGTTTGTTACTAACATACAAATGTACATAGATTTTTTCAATTATAGTAACCTGTATGACAAAAAAAGTCGGTTGCTTTTATTGCAACCGACTTCAAGTACTATGTTACCTAAACACATCGATTTACCATATAACCACGCGTTCTGTTGCAGGTAAGAACATCTTGTCGCCCTGCTTGATCCCAAATGCGTTAAAGAAGGTGTCGATATTGCGCAGCGTTGCGTTGACACGCAAGCGTCCTATCGAATGCGGGTCGGTCTTTGTGCGCATTAAAATGTCTTCCTTCGTAATGTTTGCAGCCCACACATTGGCATAAGCCAAATAGAAACGTTGGTCTGGAGTAAAGCCATCAATAGGCTCGTTGCCCTTTCCTTGCTCTGTTTTCTTAAATGCAGTATATGCGACGCGCAAGCCACCTTGGTCTGCTATGTTCTCTCCAAGCGTAAACTGTCCGTTGGCATGTACGTCGTCGGCAACAACGATTGCATCAAATTGTGCAACAAGTTTGTCGGCAAGCCCCTTAAACTTTTCGGCATCTTCTGCAGTCCACCAATCTGTCATGTTGCCGTTCTGGTCAAAATTGCGACCCTGGTCGTCAAATCCATGAGTCATTTCATGTCCTATTACCACACCGATTGCACCATAGTTGCATGCGTCGTCGTTGTTCATGTCGAAATATGGCGGTTGAAGTATTGCTGCAGGGAAGCATATTTCATTGGTGGTAGGATTATAATACGCATTAACCGTCTGTGGTGTCATGCCCCACTCGTCCTTATCCACGGGCTTATTCCAACGTTGATAATTATCTTGAGCCAAGAAATTGCTGAGTTTCGCAACGTTTTCCCAATATGATTTCGATGTGTCAACAGTCACGCCGCTATAATCCTTCCATTTGTCGGGATAACCTATTTTTACGGTAAAACTGTTGAGTTTTACAAGAGCATTAACTTTTGTCTGGTCGCTCATCCATGTCAATCCGGCTATATGCTCGGCCAACGCTTTCTTCAAGTTGCCGACAAGCTTGAGCATACGCTCTTTTGACTCGGCAGGAAAATACTTCTCAACATAAAGTTGGCCTACAGCTTCGCCCAACATCCCATTGGGAACCGACAAGGCACGTTTCCAACGCGGCTGCATCTCCTTTTTCCCGGCCATGGTTTTTGAGAACATATCGAAATTAGCTTGCACAAAGTCGTCGCTCAAGTAGCTCGAAGCCGATGAAATATATTCAAAAAGCAGATAGTCCTTCACTTCACGGTCAGACAGCGATTCAAGCATCGTGTTTACCTCGGCGATGAACTTAGGCTGCATCAAGCACACCTGGTCTATATTAGGCAATCCTATGCCGTTGAAATACGCAACCCAGTCGATATTTGGATAATCTGCCTTAAGTTGGTCGATAGTGCGTATGTTGTATTGAATGGCATAGTTACGCGACTCTTCACGAGTCATTGCCACCTTGGCAAGAGCCGTTTCGATTTTCAAAACATTTTTAGCAGCCTTTTGAGCCTGTTTGCTCTTGAAACCGCTTAACTCAAATATCGTCTTGATGTAATTTTCATAAGCGTTGCGGATGGTCACTGTATGGTCGTCATTCTCAAGATAATAATCACGGTCTCCGAGTCCACCCGAAATTTGAGACACGTACATGATATTCAAGTCGGCATTTTTCAAATCAGCCATTACGCCCGTGCTGAAGAACGGAGATGCTATTCCATTGTGTAGCCACGACACAATGTCGATAAGATCTTCCCTTTTCATGCTTTCGATTTTCTCAATGTCGGCCTGCAAGGCAGTGGCACCCTCTTTGTTCAAACGAACACTGTCCATGCCTATTTCATACAAGTCGCTTACTTTCTGTCCTATCGAGCCTTGAGGATGATTGCTTTCGCTCAAGTGCTGCACAAGCGACTTTACTTGCTCGCGACTGTTTTCTGCCAGTTGATCGAATGTGCCGAAGCGAGAATATTGAGGCGGAAGCGGATTATTCTTCATCCATCCTCCACACGCATAGTCATAAAAGTCCTCGCCAGGGGCAACTGTCTCATCGAGGTTGGCTCTATCCACGCCCTTTGCCTCTTCTGCATTGATGCTGTTTGTTGTCATTGTCAATGCCACAATTGGAATAATGTACTTTAAAACTTTCATTACTGATATATTATAAACTCATATTGTTATTTGCATTTAGAGCTTCAAGGTCGCTACAAGCTATCTCCCACGCACTCATGGCATTTTCAAGCTTTTTATTCAATTCTGCATGGCGATCATATATGTCGGGAGGCAGGCTGCCTCCGGTGGCGAGGCAATTTTCCACTTCTTTTATCTCGTCTTCTATGCGACTTATATCTTCTTCACATGCAGCCACGCGTTTTTGTCTCCGCTTGATTTCACGTTCGCGCTCTTTTTGTTCAAAATAGTTTTTTCTTGCGGCATCTTTTCCTCCGACCGACTCGTTTGGTTGTGCCTTTGCTTGCACCGGTTTCTCCGACGGTTTGGATGCTTGTGCAGACGATGCCAACTCAAGTTGGCGCAGCGATTCGATCTTTTTCGTTTCAAGGAAATCATATATACCGCCAAGATGTTCTTTCACTCGTCCCCCACCAAATTCATACACTTTCTCCACAAGTCCGTCAAGAAAGTCCCGGTCGTGCGAAACTACTATGACTGTACCATTAAAGTCTTTTATGGCCGACTTTAAAATATCTTTGGTTCGCATGTCGAGATGGTTGGTAGGCTCGTCGAGGATGAGCAAATTCACAGGTTCAAGCAGCAACTTTATCATTGCCAACCGGGTTTTCTCGCCGCCCGATAAAACTTTCACTTTCTTGTCGGAAGCTTCACCCCCAAACATGAACGCGCCCAGTATGTCACGAATCTTGGTGCGTATCTCTCCTACTGCCACACGGTCGATTGTGTCAAACACCGTAAGCTCCCCGTCAAGCAATTGTGCTTGATTTTGGGCGAAATACCCTATTTTCACATTGTGTCCGATTTTCAATGTTCCATCAAAGGGTATTTCTCCCATTATACACTTTACAAGTGTCGATTTTCCTTCGCCGTTTTTCCCCACAAAAGCCACTTTCTCGCCTCGCTTGATAGTGAACGTAGCATCCTTGAACACCAAGTGGTCGCCATAACTTTTGCTTACGCCATCGGCTATCACAGGATAATCGCCCGAACGGGGTGCCGGCGGAAACTTAAGATTTATATGTGAATTATCAACCTCGTCAACCTCGATACGCTCTATTTTGGCCAATTGCTTGATGCGGCTCTGCACCTGTACCGACTTGGTCGCTTTGTAGCGAAAACGTTCTATAAATTCCTCGGTGTCCTGTATTTGTTTCTGTTGATTTAAATAAGCGCGTGTCTGTTGCTCAACCCGTTCCTTCCGTAATTCCACGAATTTTGAGTAATTCACATTATAGTCGTAAATTTTCCCGCATGAAATCTCAATTGTACGGTTGGTAACATTGTCTATAAACGCACGGTCGTGCGACACCAACATTACTGCATTGGCTTTGGTTTTCAAGAACGTTTCAAGCCACTGTATCGATTCTATATCAAGGTGGTTGGTCGGCTCGTCAAGCAACAACACGTCGGGGCGGCGTAAAAGCAGCTTGGCGAGTTCTATTCGCATACGCCATCCTCCACTAAACTCCGAAGTCGGCCTGTCAAAATCACTGCGTACAAATCCCAGTCCGATAAGAGTCTTCTCCATCTCTGCATCACAATTATCCGACCCCATCATAACCAAGTGTTCGTTTAACATCGTAACACGTTCTATCAGCTTGGCATAACTCGGACTCTCGTAATCTGTGCGTGAAGCTATCTCGTTGTTGACCGCATCAATTTCAGCTTTCAAACGTGCTATCCCGTCAAAAGCTTTTTTAACTTCGTCGCGTACCGTTGTACTGTCGGCAAGCACCATCTGTTGTGGCAGATACCCTATTACTGTGTCGGCGGGTATGGCTACCGTACCGGCGGTTGGCGACTGCAACCCGGCAATTATCTTCAACATGGTTGATTTTCCTGCACCGTTTTTCCCCACAAGTGCAATTTTGTCTTTCTTGTTAATTACAAAATTCGCATTGCTGAACAACGGGTTACAATTAAATTCAACCGACAGATTTTGTACTGAAATCATCTATTCGTACTTGCTTAACAGTTTTACAATTATGCAGGCATTACTCATGATGCCACAAAAAAACGTGCAAATTTATTGATTTTAATTAATTCAATCATCATTTTCATCTTCTAATAACTCATTTTCTATTATCTTTTAATCATTTCACATCTCACGCCATTTAATAATGCACGGCACACGATTCACACATGTTCGTGTTTATAAGATTTAATTCAACAATTACAGTTCAAATGGTTAAACATCCCTAACACATTGGGATTGCTGCCCCATATTATTTTATTTCAAATGTAAAAACATTATATTTGTATTAATCTCAAACTTATAATCACATTTTTGCTATGAGATTAATCTGCGTCATAATAATGGTGATGACGGTAGGGGTATCGGCGAGCCGGTCGCAGGGGCTTGCCGACACGCTCCTTGCCCGGCTCAACGAGCAGTGCTACGAG
>CALUNI010000135.1 GCA_944321905.1 uncultured Muribaculaceae bacterium
ATCGCTGCGCCGTCGTCGATTGGCTGTGTAATGGTTTACCATCGAATCCATCGCCCCGGCCGAAATGCCGAAAAACAGCCTTGGCCGTCCGAGCTTCTTGAAATCACGAAGGTCGTCCTGCCAATTGGGCTGAGGCACTATGGCCACCCTGTAACCGTGAGCCTCAAGCACTCGCCCTATAACGGCAGCCCCCATCGACGGGTGGTCGATATAGGCATCGCCCGAAAACAGTATCACGTCGATATAGTCCCATCCCAGATGCTCCACCTCTTTTTTGGTGGTTGGCAACCATTGTCGCCTTATCTTATGTATAGTGTTGTTTTCAATCATTATTCTATTTTTGTTTGGCAAGGCGCGATTCTATGTCAAGCAACTGGTCCCGCAGCTGCGCCGCTTCTATGAAATCCATTCTCTTTGCCGCAGCCACCATGTCGGCTCGCAGGCGGTCGACGGCACTTTGCAAGTCGTCGCGACTCATATATTTCACAACGGGGTCGGCAGCCATGCCGGCATTTGGAGAAAATTCTGCCTCGCATTGGCGCAAAATGTCATCGGGCAATTGCTGCCTGCCGCGAGCAGTGTACTCATATTTTTTGCCTTTGCCCGGTTTGCTCCGGCCCGACCTGTTCTCGTTGTCTATGTCTGCCTCGTCAACTTCCTTGCCTATAATCAAGTTACGAGCCTTTATGATAGCTTGCGGTGTTATGCCGTTCTCCTCGTTATACCGCAGTTGGGCGGTGCGGCGACGCTCCGTCTCGTCGATAGTGCGCTGCATCGAGTCGGTAATCTTGTCGGCATACATTATTACAAGCCCGTTAAGGTTACGGGCTGCACGACCGGCCATCTGCGTCAGCGAACGGTGCGACCGCAAGAATCCCTCCTTGTCGGCATCTATGATTGCCATCAGCGACACCTCAGGCAGGTCGAGTCCCTCTCGCAGCAAGTTCACGCCTATCAGCACGTCAATCGTTCCGGCACGCAGGTCGTCGAGGATTTTAATGCGGTCCATTGTTTCAACGTCGCTGTGCATATAGGCACAATTTATGTCGAGCTTTGCGAGATATGCGGCAAGTTCTTCGGCCATGCGCTTGGTAAGCGTCGAAACGAGGGTACGCTCCCCTATCTCTATGCGCTTCTGTATCTCCTCGATGAGATCGTCTATTTGCCCCTTCGACGGTCGCACCGATATCACCGGGTCAAGCAATCCTGTCGGTCGTATTATTTGCTCGGTAACTATGCCCTCGGCCTTATTCAGCTCATAGTCGTCGGGGGTCGCACTCACATATATCGTCTGGTGCGTCAATGCTTCAAATTCCTCAAACCGCAACGGGCGGTTATCGGCGGCGGCCTGTAGGCGGAAGCCATAGTTTATCAAATTGGCCTTGCGCGACTGGTCGCCGCCATACATGGCGCGTATCTGCGGAATGGTCACGTGGCTCTCGTCGATTATCGTCAAGAAATCATCGGGAAAATAATCGAGCAGGCAGAAAGGACGTGTGCCGGGGCTGCGACCGTCGAAATATCGCGAATAATTCTCTATTCCGCTGCAATATCCCATCTCACGTATCATTTCTATGTCGTAGGTCACTCGTTCCTGCAGTCGCTTTGCCTCGGCGAGGCGGCCTTCCTTGCTGAACATTCCCACCTCTGTGCCAAGGTCGAGTTCTATCTGTGCCAATGCCTGCGCCATACGAGTTTTTGACGTCACGAATATGTTTGCCGGATATATGCTGAATTCCTCCACATTCTCCTGTGGCAACTGCGATACCGTGTCGAGGACTTGAATCGTCTCGATTTCATTGCCCCAGAATATCACTCTCACCATTATTTCCTCGTAGGCAAGCGACACATCCACCGTGTCGCCCTTCACTCGGAACGTGCCACGCTCGGGAGTAACCTCGTTGCGCGAATAGAGAGCCGAAACAAGCGTGCGAAGGAACTCGTCACGCCCCACATTCATGCCCACTGCAATGTGTATCATATTCTGCCCAAACTCCTCGGGGTTGCCCATGCCATACAGGCACGAAACCGACGACACAACAACGATGTCGCGCCGTCCCGAAAGCAATGCCGTAGTCGTTGCAAGACGCAGACGGTCGATTTCGTCGTTTATCATCAAGTCTTTCTCTATATACTTGTCCGACGAAGGTATGTAGGCTTCGGGCTGGTAATAGTCGTAATACGAAACGAAGTAATGCACCGAATTCTCGGGAAAGAATGCCTTGAACTCCGAGTAAAGCTGTGCGGCAAGCGTCTTATTGTGCGACAACACGAGCGTCGGACGCTTTACGTTGGCTATCACATTGGCCATCGTGAATGTCTTTCCCGAACCCGTAACTCCGAGCAGCACTTGATAGGGCGTTCCGTTGTCAACGCCGTCCGAGAGTTCACGTATAGCGTTCGGCTGGTCGCCCGTCGGTTTATAATCAGAATGTAACTTGAAATCCATCTCTGCGCATTTGATTTACAAAGTTACGAAACCCGCATCAAATATGCAGCCATCTGCCACTAAAATCATAAGACCAACCTATTGCCGCCGACTTGCGCGCCTCATCCGTTTTTCTATGTTGGCATCGGTCACTTCGTCGCTTTCCGTCGTAATCAACCATCTGCCATTGATTTTTTCCATACACAAATACGACGGGTAAACTTTCGTTTCGCCAGCCTGTTCTGTTACCACTTCTTTTGAAAACGAAACTCTGGCTGTTCCGTCTAATCCGACGACACACTCTATGCCATAGATATCTTGCCAAAATTGCGGATACTCCATGAATAAACCGTCCTTTGATTCTTGAATTCTTTTAGGTGTATATTTCTGATGATAATAATTTACTTCCGGGGCATAAAGTGAAGCCAACTTGTAAGCGTCACGCATCTGATGGCACCTGTTCCATTCATTTGCCACTTCAACCACAAGCTTCTCGTCTTCAGCATATGCCGATGCTTTATTGTCCGGCCTTTCTTCAATTAAATACGAAGTCCCATCAACCGCTTTATTTGTCGCATATCTACCCCACAACAACACAGCACCAATAACGACGATACACACAGCAGCAATCGTTAGGCCAATCCCAAAGCCCTTCGATCTGCCTTTCCGCTCGCTTTCTTCTTCTTCTTCTTCTTCTTCTTCTTCTGCATGAGGCACTGGAGGCGGAGTCACGGAAACGGGCTGCCGCTTTATCGCAGGTCGTGAAATTACCGTAGATTCCACACTTATGTCAGTCGCGGGTACATTGTCCTGCAGAGCTTTTGCAAAGTCGGCAACCGACTGGTATCGGTTGGCAGGAATGGGCTGCATCGCCCGGCGAATGGCTGCAACCACATTGTCGCTCACACCGTGGTCGCGCAGCGGCCTCTCGGGAAAGCCGACAAGCAGATCCGATGCCACGGGCGGACGCTCGCCGGTGAGCATCTTGTACAGCGTGCCGCCAAGGGCGTATATGTCCATCGTCACGGGCAAATTGCCACTACCGTCGCCCTCTTTGTAATTGGTCTGCTCTATCGGCGCATATCCCGGCGTGCCACCACCAATTGTGGTACTCGACTCGGGAACTCCGTCATCGCCATACTGCTTCGAGAGTCCGAAGTCTATCAGCACCGCCTCGCCGCTCGTGCGCAGCATCACGTTGCCGGGCTTCATGTCGAGGTGAAGCATGTGGCGGCCATGCATGTAACCAAGCGCGTCGGCTATCTGCCCGAAGTATTTCAATGCCTCGTCCTGCGGCAGGCTTCCACGTTCGGCAATAAGGGCATCGAGGCTTCCGCCACCGCAATATTCCATAGAGTAATAGCTCGTGCCGTTTGACTCAAACGTTTCAAGCACCCTGACTATGCCCGGATGATCCAAACTCGACAAGTTGCGTGCCTCGCGAGAAAATTTGTGCTTGTATTGCTCATACAGGCCACCTTTGCCTCCAAAGGTCACAGTTGTTCCTTCGCGCCCGTTGATATCGCGCATAAAAAATTCCTTGACGGCAACTTGTACTTCTGTTTTTAACTTGCCTAATCCACCACCTACGGTTACTGTAGTATAAGCTAAATATGTAATACCAAACGCCCCTTGGCCAAGCACACGGTCGATACGATAATTATATTCCACGCCATGCAAAACCGTCCCTGGAGCCAAAGCTCTTTCATATCCTACCATAGACATTCTTTATTACTTAATACACACCTGCTTATAGAGCATGAAACATACAAAGTTAATATTATTTTCATCAATAACCGTCAAAAATTGGCATATATTACTGAGGCACGATAACTTCAAGGTATTCTCATCCATTCGTTGAATGAATAGACATTCGGCACATTTGCATAACCACTTGACAATAAGTATATATGACAGCATGTTTTTATAAACTACCGCAATAATTAAAGCCGCCCAACTATTCACATAGTCGGACGGCCGTCGTGCATTAAATTTCGACCTAAAAAATCACTTTACAATAAACCGCCTTACTTCAATGCCAGTCGTTGTCGCAACCTTTACGACATACACGCCCGAAGCATATCCCGACACGTCGAGGCGGAACTCGTTGCCCGAAACCTGCTCGTTGCAAACTTCGGCACCCGAAATCGAAAATACCGCAACATTGCCAATCTCGCCCGACGACTTGATTACAAGCATGTCACTTGCGGGATTAGGATATATGCGCAATGTCGTGCCTGCCATTTCATTCTCGCCTATGGAAGAAACAGCCTCGCCCAATATAAGACGGATTGCAGGTGTGCCAAGCCCTTGCTGAGACTGGTCGAGAGCCACCACACGCCCTGTTTGGTCGGTTGCCAGCATATATAATTGTCCCGGCATGACGAAATCGCATACCAAGCTATATCCGGCAAACGTAACAGCAGCAAGATAATCTCCCGGCTGCATCACTATCTCTTTGTCAACAGCATATTCCATCTGACCCATTCCGGTTCCTTTTGAAGCAGTACCTTGATAAACCAAGTCTCCGACAACCTTAGTCGCAGAATCCCATTCATAGACGTAAAATGCCAATTCCTGATCGAGTTCTGCACCCCAACCCAAAGAGAATGCCTCAAGACGGGCCGAAGCACTGATGTGCATGGCTATCGCCGCAGTTGCCGAACCAGCTCCGACACCTATGGCATATTCGCCCGAATACTTT
>CALUNI010000136.1 GCA_944321905.1 uncultured Muribaculaceae bacterium
CAAAAGAAAACAACTTTACTTAGCACAAAATTCACTCACCCAAGAAACAAAAAGTCCCGTACAATCACTGCAGGGGGCTTTCTCATAAACGATATTTACAGAATGTATTGCGATTGTCAATACATCATTTTCTCGTATTAACCAACTCGTATTAGAAGGTGTGAAGTATCAAGCCTTTATTAATGAAAATATAGAACTTCGTCTTTATTTTTGCTGCACAAAGTTACGATTGACATATTACAACTCGGTAACAAAACCGTTAAAATCACAATACACTTGAAACCGTTTGGGCTGATTATGCGGAATTCCGTAAAAAAGCTGCCCGCCTTTTATGACGGACAGCTAACATAAAATTACGCAGTTTTAAGAATCTGCTTAAATATTTTCCGAAATGGTATCGGAATTTACAAAACAGACATATCAATAATCAGTGTTATTAGGATCGAAATTAGTCCAACCGTCCATCCAGTTATCTCCTGCGGCAAATGCTCCTATGTAGCTTACTTGCTCCATGCCATCCACTCCGTCAAACGAAGCCGCCGTCAGCAACGGACTGCCTGCCTGCGGCATGACATCGGCACCCACATTGCCCGGATCGCACAGCATCAACGACGATGCGTCTTCATACACTTGATTACCTGCTTGAGACATGAAATACGTGTGTGAATAAGAAACTTGATTAGCGTCTATTACAACGTCGTTTTGAGCATCATAAAGAACGTCGTCATAAATGCCGTTAAAGTCGCTCCCCAAAATGCCCATATCGGCAAACCATACATTCTGAACCTTTATTGTACCATTTTGAGCCATCTCGACAGAATTTCCACGTTGGCCATCGATAATGATACCAATCGGGAATCCCACAGCGACAGAATTAAAACAGTTCAAGCGGCTGCCTCGGCGTATTTGCATTGCAGACTGGAACACACCGAGAGAAGAACCGTTATTTGGATTATAGTCTCCTCCGTTAATGAAGTTCTCAGTATTTTCAAAATTTTCGCGTCCGCGAGGACCGACAAAAGTTATATTGCTGAATGTGCAAGTCGTATGCGGGTCAATGTCGGCACCATCGCTACAGTTGTCCGACTCAAAACCGTTGGAACGCGATGTATCGGCCAAGCGAGGATTGCGAAGCGATAAGCCAAACTGAACGTTGCCACTGAAACCGTTATCGGTATCGAAATCATCGTCCCATCCGTTGTATGCAATTAAATATTTGCAATCAACCGTACCACCAAACCATTCATAAGAATCGTCGTTACTGAATGAAACTTGTATATGGTCGATTTTCGTGCCGCTACCTACAGAACCAAGCGTCAGACCGTTAATTTCCTGGTCGGTTTGGAACGGATAACCGGCAAATTCTATACGCACATAGCTCAATACACCCGAATTATCAGCATCGTTCGTACCTCCGTGGTGACTGCGCGGACCGCCTTCAATCTGCATGTCGTCAGATTGATTGTTATGAGCCTGACCGCAGATGATTACACCACCCCAGTCGCCCGGTTTGCGTTGTCCTTTAGGCGAATTTGAAGTGAACACAATAGGCTCGCTTGATGTGCCTTGGGCAATAAGTTTGCCGCCTTTCTCAACGATAAGCGATGCCATTGTAGTCTTATCACCTTTTATTACGGTTCCTGGTTCTATGGTCAATTGAGCACCCTCAGCAATATATACCCAACCTTTTAACAGATAAGTGCCTTTGGCAAGAGTTTGATTACCGGTAAAAACAAAATTCTTGTCGCCGTTACCAATTACGGTTCCGTCCGGGTTCTCGCTGCCGTCTTCGTTAAAAAGCAGATTGTTACAGCTTACCGCTCCGTCGTCGGTACCCCATTCATAACCGGGAGCCGACGGATTTTCGTCATCGCTACATGCTACCGAGAGCATTGAAAGTCCTGCCACTAAGGCATAAGCATAAAAACTTCTAAAGTTCATGTTGTTTTAATTTAAAAAAACAGTTTCAATAAATATTATTTATAGTTCTTTTATATTCATCGAATTAAAACGAGTAGCTCACACTGAGCGAATAGTTCCGCCCGGGGTCAAACTTGCGCGTCACTTCTTCTATCTTCCCATTCGGAGTCTCTTCAAATTGCTTGTAACACACATCTTCCGACAAGATGTTACGCAAGGAAAGTTTTACTTCAAAATGCTCACCAAACTTCTTCGATGCGCTCAAATCGAGCGAATTACGGGGCATCTCATATGAATCGGGAATATTTACCACATTGTCTCCGCTACCGAGGCTGCGTCCAACGCCCACTATGCGTTTGCCTATCCGATTATACAACAGGGCGACGTTCAAGTCAAGATTACGTGGTTGATAAAAAATCCCTGCGTTTACAAGGTATGGCGACTGTCCCTGCATTGCACGGTCTTTTTCTTTCGACCCTTCGGCAAACATAACCTTGCTCTTAATCAAAGACCCGTTAAAATTCACTCCGAAATCGTCAAGACCTATGAAATCAAGATTCTTTTTAATCTCCAGTTCCACGCCGTAGGTATTCGCGCCCTTGGCGTTTTCATAAGAATAAGTCAGGCTCGTACCACCATTTACCGTGTATGTCCACTCTATGGGATTCTTAAAATGCTTATAGAATAATGACACAGACACCAATTCACCAGCTGCCGGATAGAATTCGTAACTCAAGTCAACATTATCGATATACGCCGATACCAAATCGGTATTTCCTTCAACATTACTTGCGAGGTCGAAATCATAGTAAACCGATGGAGAAACTTCTCGGAATTCCGGACGATTGATGCTGCGACCATATGATATGCGTCCCTGGTGCTTATCGGTAAACTTATAAGTCGCATTGACCGATGGGAAAAAGTCACTTGTCTCATAATGCAGGCTGCGAGGACTTTTCTCATAATCACGAGTATTGCTTATCAATTCCATATTGTTATACTCATAACGTACACCTGCATACACATTAAATTTGTTAAGCGGAATATTTATTCCTACGTAACCGGCCACGAGCCAATTATTGCCATCATAATTATTGGTCCATCTAACATTTTCAAGCATATAAAGCTTATCGGCACCATAATTCGCATCTACGAGCAATTCCGTGGGAATGTCCATATACCTGAATCCATCGGGCAAAGTATTATTGGATGCGTCGTAAGTATAAATAAAATCTCTTGCGCGATATGACCTGGTGCGATAATCGCTATAAGCTCCTACCCTAAGTTCGGGTTCTACCAGACCAATGCTGTACGTGTCACGATAATTCAAATTAAGCGAAGCTGTATGTTCGTTAAGGCGAGTGAACTCACGTTCGATGTCATTGGCACTCGACAAGGCCAATTGTCCCGATACAAGTGCGTCGTTTATCACATAACGGCGACGGTCGGGCATGCAATTATTGGCATAAGCATATCCGGCACTCCAGTCAAACCGCCGATCGTCTGTCAACTGATATCGCCCCGTAAATTGCCCGTTATACGTGGTACGGCTCATATAGTAATATTCGGCACTTTGCTCGTCGTTACTTTGGGCATCGATACCGACACGCGACGTATAACGGTCTCGCCCTATCTGGTTGAAGATATTTTTGAACTCATATCGGCTGTTACCATCCGAACTAAGATATGTCAAATTAAGCATTGCCCCCACTTTTGCATAGTGGTTATACTGGTTGTCAGTACTGTTTCTTAAATACACAGGACGATCATTAGCCGAATCGTAGGCACCAAACAATGCGTTTGCCATGTTCAATATGGTTCGGTAGCTGTTTCCATAATTCAAAGCCCCAAGCAATGCAAACGTTTGCCCTTCATCACTTATCCAACGGCGATTGAGTTCTGCATTAAACGACACATCGGCCACGGGTTTCTTATTGCGTATGCGCCAATCGTTATTGAAGCCGTTATTTTTTAAGTCAACGCCATTACCGGCTATACTGTTGAGAGTCGCATTTATGCCGCCATTCAAGCTTCTAAAGCCATTGTCAAACCCGAGAAAATCGGTTCCACTGCCCAAAGCATAGCTGAAATTGCTGAAATGAGTATTATCATTTATGTTTCCGCCAATCGACACCTTAAAAAAGTTTTCTGTGGGGATATCCTTGGTATTAATCATTACAAATCCTCCACTGAAATCTGCGGGATATTCGGGCGACGGAGATTTTACAATTATCATGTTATCGAGCTGAGACGATGGTATCATATCAAAAGAATAAGCACGCGAATCGGCCTCACTGCTGGGCACTGCACTACTATTAAGCCAAACATTATTGTAGCGCTGCGACAAGCCTCGAACCATCACAAAGCGTTCGTCTATGAGACTTATACCCGGAACCCGTTTTATGACTTCAGAAGCATCGCTGTCTTGTGTGCGCTTGATTTGTTGCGCCGACACTCCCGACTGGACAACCAAACTATTCTTTTGCAAGTTCACTATCGAGCCTTCCGAGTCGCGACGGGCTTGCGCCGTCACAACCACCTCGTTCAGTGTCTGGCTTTCCGACTCCATGACAAAATCGGCAAACGTCAAGCCTTCAATCTCCACGTTTTTGACCTGCGTTTTATAAAACACATACGAGGCTTCCACTGTGTAGCTGCCGTTGCGCAAACCGGGTATTTCGTAGTTGCCGTCAATATCCGTCGCTACGCTGATGCCACTCACCGGGATTGACACCGTAGCACCTATAAGAGGCTCACCCATCTCATCAGTTATCTTACCCTTTAAAGCTGCAGCATTAATCTCCAATGCTATAAATCCTGTAAATATCAATAAGATAAACCTAAAACAACTTCTCCCTTTCTCCATTTTGATTTATACCTAAATTTATTTCATTTTTCATGCTGCAAATTTCCTACTATGCTATAACACCTGTTTTACATACTTGTGACAATTCAATTACATACATTTCATTTCGGTCACAATCATATGACATTTCAATAACACCCGACAACAAACACCCGAAATTGCAAAAAAAAAGAAGGTGTGTCAAAAAGCACACCTTCTTTTTTTTACGCACAAAGCCCCGACTTTCACAAGCCGGGGCTTTGTTATTA
>CALUNI010000137.1 GCA_944321905.1 uncultured Muribaculaceae bacterium
CAAATCGTTACCCCAAAACAAGGTAATTCTTCTAACTCATTTAATTTCAAATAGCTATATTCCTTATACAGATTTACCTTAAAAAAAATGGGAAAAGCAACGGTTACAGGTCTTTTATGAATATTTTGCCGTTCAGCTTCCATTCATAACCTTATCATGAGCATCTGCCCTGCACACATAGGCAGCCTCGGGCTTCTTCGTTACCGAGAACAAGCCCGAGGCTGTACCTATATAAGTTGGGATAATCAGGCTATCTTTTGCTTGTCACTTATCCCAAACCTGCATGTTACGTTACATTCACTTGACCATGAAGCGCAGTACCTCAGTGCCACTGTCGGTGGCTACCTTGGCAATATACACGCCCGGGGCAAGTCCCGAAACATCGTAGCGCACTTCGGTGCCAACTTCGGCAACCGAGCCAATCGATGCGCCCGATGCCGAATATATCTGCACATTTCGTATCTCCTTCCCTGCGGCATTTATCACAATGGCATTGCTTGCAGGATTTGGATAGAGCCGCAGCGACACATCTTCGGCGTTTTCGATGCCCGAGCTTTCTTCTCCGAGTATCACCCTCACTGCCGCGGTTCCATAGCCATAGATTCCCTGGTCAAGCAGTTTTGTCCCCGAAAGCAGGTACAGCTTGCCGGGTGCAGTTTGGTCGCAAACCAAGCAATAGTCGGAATATCCCACACAAGCCATGTAGTCCCCCGCTTCGAGTTGAGTAGGCTCGGTTTCATATTTTATTTGCCCGGTCACGTCGCCTTGTGGGACTGAAGTCGAGAACACCTCTTCACCTATTTCGTAATATGTGCCGTAATAGTCGTCATTTACGACTTCGTCGGGGTTGTACTTGCATACCGATAATTGTATCTCTTGTTCCATTACTTTTCCCCAGCCAATCGAGAATCCGGTTAAAACGTCGTCGGTGCCGAGCTTGAACGGAACTGCGACCACAAGGTTGCCCCCACCACTGATGCCTATGGTATAGTCTTCGTTATACATGTCATTGGTGGCATGGTCATAGGCAAGTTCTCCGTCGCTTACTATGATTGATTTTACCATGCTGTTGTCGGCTTCGTTGAAATCCTCTTGCCCGTCAAGCGTTACGACAAACTCTATGTCGATTACCTCGCCATTAACGCCATTTGATGCAGGAATCGAGAATGCAACAGGCACCGTTGCTTCTTTGCCTGCTTCAATCACGGGAATGGCAACCGTGGCCAATTCTGTACCGCCAAGACTGACGGCCAATGTGCCGCCACAGTCGTTCAAGCCGTTGTTGCTTATAGTAGCATCAACCTGCACGCTGCCAAATTGTTGCACGGGCAACATTGTGGGGCATCCCGAAACCGAGCTGAGCGACAAGTCGTGTCCTCCCACCTCTGTAACGCTGATGCTCCTTATGCAGAAACTTCCGTATGGCTGCTCTTGAGAGAAGGCAAAATAGTAAACGCCCGACGTGGCTGGGGTAAATTCCACCCAGTCGTCCATGAATGTTTCTAATGTATATACGTTTTCCCGCGACAGCAGCGTGGCCATATCTTCGCTTCCGACCATGCCAAGCTTTAAGTCATATGTTTCATATATTGTCTGCAAGCCAAATAGGTCGTATCCTGCCGTGAAATTGTATTCAAATCTGTATTTCTTTCCTGCCGTCAAGTTCAAGCCTTGTGAATAAAGCGGCTTTTTTGTGCCGCACATTATGCCATAGTATGGGTCATATCCCCAATATCCCGTCGAAGCCCAACGGTCGCGGTTCTCGCCTTCAAGGAAATTGGTCGTGAAAGGCACGTCGGTTATTGTGAAGTGGGTTGTCGAGGCACTTAGCGTGTTGTCGTCTAATGCAGTTTCCACATTTGCGTCCTCGGTTGGCTGCACGTTGCCAACGGAGGCTGTAACCGTGTATATGCCTTCGGTTGAAAAGTCGAATGTAGAGGGCAATTCCACTTGCACCGATTCGCCCATTGGCAACTCATATTCCACGGCACGCGATTCATTTGCCACCTGCTTGTCGTCAACCTCGACGATGCACGACAATGTAAAAGAGGCTATGTCGCACGAGCCTTGGTTTGACACGATTATGCTCACTTTTTCGGCATCGGAAAGTGACACCGACGGTTCGGGCAACTGGATATCGACCATGGCCGCATCTATCGTGCCCATGTACTTGCCGTTACCTATTTCTATATTATCGACCCACATGCCCATCGCATAGTTGGGAGTGTTGTAGTGTATGGCAAAATAGTAGTCGCCGCCTATGTTCAAAAAGAAATTGACGATATCTTGCTCGGGAATAAACGACGACTCGGTGATGAAATTTTCATAAGTGGAAATAGGCTTCATCTCCGACACGTCGGCAGTGGTGCCGTAAAGTATTTCGTAACTTTCGGCCCATTGGTACGACCCGCTGCAATAGTCGATAGAGAAAAACGCGTCTCCGGCTTCAAGTGTCACAGGATTGGTGGTAACCAAGTAGTCGTCGTTAGAGACGTAGCCACTGTAGCACAAGGCCACCCCCGAATCGTAATTAGTGTTGTCGTAAATCCATTGGCGATTGTCGCCGTTGGCATTTATTACTGTCCAGTTGTCGTTAAATGATTCTTCGGTTTCAAAGTCGCAATAAAACACGCCTTGTAATCCGGTGTCGGCTTCGGTTTTAGCCTTTGTATAAGCGGGAGTGCCTGTTCGCTCTTTTGCTATGACAACCTTGGCATATTCATCCTTGGCATGGTCTCCAAGCAAGTTCCAATTGGCATTTTCAATCATCCGGCCTTGGCGTTTAATTATATGCGCAGGTCGGCCAACGTTGTCGGCTGCTAAGGCAGAAAAGCCGACGTGTGCCAGTAATGCGACACATGACAAGCAGGTAGTAAAACGTTTCATAGTAAAAAGGTTTGTAATTAGAATCTTATCAGCTACAAATATAGTGAAAGTCGAGAGCAATGCAAAAACAAAGCTTGATTTGTTTTTTGCATTGCCGAGGCGCATCCTGTATTATTGAAATATAGTGAAAGTCGAGAGCAAAGCAAAAAACAAAGCTTGATTTGTTTTTTACATTGCCGAGGCGCATCCTGTATTATTGAAATATAGTGAAAGTCGAGAGCAAAGCAAAAAACAAAGCTTGATTTGTTTTCTTTACCAACTGTTAGAAGCAAGTAGAACTTTTAATAACTTGTATGTCAACAAGACATGACAATTGTTTTTGGAAAAGGCTGTCAATCAGAAAAGTGGCGGCGGAGCCGTCATACGATGCTTAACCGCACGCAAGCGAAGCGCAGCTTGCGGTGGTTACAGGTTTCTCCCCCCCAGTGGGTGCGGCTTCGGAGATGCCGAACTGTCGTGTACTCTTTATTCGACCTCTCCGAGGCCGTTTCAAATAGGGATTTCAGTTACCGCAAGCTGCGCTACGCTTGCATTGCGGATAAGCATGGTTGGGCTGCTCCGCAGCCACTTTTTGCTGTACGTGTCATATTGTAAACAAAGAGGTGTGAGGCTGTAGCAGGCCGTGCTGTTAAGACAGTATGTTGGTTGTTCTTCAACTTGTTTAGCTGCGTGTAGAGGTGGTTAGATGCTATATATGAACAGCTTGCAATGTGCCGAAATTGGCTGCTCCGCAGCCCTCCTTTAGCATGATAGCCATATCAAAAATGCAGCGTCAGTCATTCTGACATATAGAATGTTTTTTACCGTACAATAATGATTTGTTTTTGTCATTGCCGAGGCGCGTTTCTATATGACAAAAGTGGAAGCATCCCGGTAAAGGGAGAGCTTCCACCTTTGTTATTATAGGAATTGATTTTTCTTGTGCCGGATTATTCCTCAGTGTTGTTGAGGATTTCCATTATTTCACAAGCCGACTTGGTTATCGAGCTTCCGGGACCGAAGATTGCGGCCACGCCTGCCTTGTAGAGGAAGTCGTAGTCTTGCACCGGAATGACGCCACCGGCGATGATTACTATGTCTTCGCGTCCCAGTTTCTTCAATTCTTCGATAACTTGCGGTATCAAAGTCTTGTGACCTGCGGCAAGCGAAGAAACGCCAAGCACGTGCACGTCGTTTTCAACGGCCTGACGGGCAGCTTCGGCCGGAGTCTGGAACAACGGACCCATGTCAACGTCGAATCCGCAATCGGCATAACCTGTGGCTACGACCTTTGCGCCACGGTCGTGTCCGTCTTGTCCCATTTTTGCAATCATTATACGCGGTTGGCGACCTTCTTTCTTGGCAAATTCGGCAGTCATCTGCTTAGCCTTTTCAAAGTATGGGTCGTTCTTGGTTTCTGCTGAGTACACGCCTGATATTGTTTTAATTACTGCTTTATAACGTCCTACTACTTTCTCGCAAGCGTCGGATATTTCGCCCAGCGATGCGCGCACGGCGGCGGCTTTCACTGCGAGGTCGAGCAAATTGCCTTCGCCTGTCTCCACGCAACGGGTTATGTCGTCGAGAGCCTTTTCCACGGCTTTTTCATCACGGTTGGCTTTCAAGGCTTCGAGACGCTCGATTTGCTCCTTGCGAACCTCGGTGTTGTCGATTTCGAGGATGTCGATCGGAGCTTCTTTTTCAAGGCGATACTTGTTGACACCGACGATTGTCTGGTTGCCCGAGTCGATGCGAGCCTGGGTGCGGGCTGCCGCTTCCTCGATGCGCATCTTGGGTATGCCGGTTTCGATAGCCTTGGCCATTCCGCCGAGTTTCTCTATTTCTTGAATGTGTTCCCATGCCTTGTGCGCGATTTCGTCGGTAAGGGCTTCTACATAGTATGAACCTGCCCACGGGTCGATTTCCTTGGTGATGTAGGTTTCTTCTTGAATGTAGATTTGCGTGTTACGGGCGATGCGTGCCGAGAAGTCGGTAGGCAGGGCGATGGCCTCGTCGAGCGCGTTGGTGTGGAGCGACTGGGTGTGTCCGAGTGCTGCGCCCATGGCC
>CALUNI010000138.1 GCA_944321905.1 uncultured Muribaculaceae bacterium
CTTGTACTCGAAGAACTTGAACATGCAAAAGCGCGCGGCGCCAAGATTTATTGCGAAGTCGTTGGCGGCGGAATGTCGGCCGACGCATACCACATCACAGCAAGCCACCCCGATGGGCTTGGTGCCAAGTTGGTAATGCGCAGGGCGATTGCCGATGCAGGATTAACCCCTGCCGACGTTGACTACATCAACGTTCACGGCACCTCGACACCTGTAGGCGACCTGTCGGAAGTCAAGGCCATAAAGGAAGTTTGGGGCGAAGACGCATACAGATTGAGCATAAGCTCTACCAAGTCTATGACCGGACACCTGCTTGGTGCAACCGGCGCTCTCGAAGTGCTGTTCTGCGTCAAGACGATAACCGACGGCATAGTACCGCCCACCATCAACCATGCCGACGATGACCTCGACCCGGAAATCGATTACAAGTTGAATTTCACATTTAACAAGGCGCAGAAGCGCGATATTAATGTGGCACTGTCAAATACATTCGGCTTTGGCGGACACAATGCCAGCATGATTGTAAAAAAGTACAGTGAATAATATCGTATCTCCTGCCGATATCTTATTTCGCATAAAGCTTCTTTTCCACAAAGAAAGGGAGCTTTATGCTTTTTGTCATAAATTGCTCGGGTTTGCTCCACGGCATATGCCGACATATAAGCTCGCCTTTATGCATCGTTCCATGTCGTCGTGCCAGGGCGAGAAGCGCAATACCAACAACGAGAGACTTGAATACCTTGGCGATGCCATATTGGGGGCGATAGTGGCCGACATACTTTACACCATGTATCCGCACCAACGCGAAGGATTTCTCACAAACACACGCTCGAAATTGGTAAAACGGGAAACTTTATCCAAAATAGCCCAAGAGATAGGATTGGAAAAGGTAGTGCGACCGGTGCAGACGAGCCATTACCATAACTCATATGTATATGGCAATGCTCTTGAAGCCTTGATTGGGGCTGTGTACATCGACCAAGGCTATGAACGATGCAAGAAATTTGTAATAAACCGCATCATAAAGCCGCATATCGACATACACAATATAGCGCGTACCGAAATAAACTTCAAATCAAAGCTGCTCGAATGGGGACAAAAACACCATATTCCCATACAATTTGATTTGGTAGAGACTTCAATCGACAAGACCAACAGCCAGCAATTCCGCTCAGAGATAAACATATTCGGTCGTAAAATCAGCGAAGCTACAGGCTATACAAAAAAAGAGTCGCACCAAATTGCCTCAGAAATTGCAATACGGCGGATAAAAAACGATTCTTCTTTAAAAAACGAAATCTTAGCACAGGCGGCCATGCTCCGACGAGAAGACTCTGCCGATTTTCAGACGCAAGAGGCTAATGCCGAAAACATGCCTAAAGGAAATTGCAGCCAAGAAGTCGCAGAAAATTAAGGAAGCACCCCGGCTTCACAAAATTTAAACAGAACCTAAACAGCACTGCTTAAGCGTAATTGTCGATTCTTTAGTATTTTTGCATCGATATTGCAAGCCTGTCACACTGGTCTGACATCGGCAGGTTGCAATGATAAAAAAATACACCTTTATGCTACACGACATACACCTTTTCAATTCGCTGCTTGTGGCAATGGCGATATTGGCCGTAGTGGTATATATTGCGCTACATTTCATCAATGCCGGATATGGCATGATGTATAACCGTAAATGGGGGCCGGCAATCGGCAACCGCACGGGATGGGTGCTGATGGAAGCCCCCGTCTTCATAGCCATGTGCATATTATGGTGGCGGAGCGACAGGCAATGGGATGTCGTGCCTATGATTATTTTCGCACTGTTTCAATTGCACTACTTCCAGCGGGCATTTATATTTCCACTCATCCTTAAAGGACACAATAAAATGCCCATCACAATAATCGCAATGGGCATAATTTTCAACTTGCTCAATGCCTTGATGCAAGGCGGCTGGCTGTTTTACCTTGCCCCTGACGGTCGATACGGAATCGATTGGTTGTTTTCGCCACAGTTCATTGCCGGTGTCACCATATTTTCAATGGGGATGGTCATAAACATAAACAGCGACAGTGTGATACGCAACTTGCGCAAGCCGGGCGACACTCGGCACTATTTGCCCCGTGGCGGAATGTTTAATTATGTGTCGAGCGCAAACTATTTCGGAGAGCTGCTCGAATGGTGTGGCTTTGCGGTATTAACATGGTCGTGGGCCGGTGCCGTGTTTGCATTGTGGACGTTTGCCAACCTTGCTCCACGTGCCGAACAGATATACAAGCGATATTGCAGCGAGTTTGGCGAAGAGTTTACCCGGCTGAAGCTTCATCGAATAATACCTTACATTTATTGACCGGCACACCGTCAATCATTTTTATCGTTTATAAACAGCACAAGAGATATATGGCGCAGGAATCAAAAATATTTACACTGGCTCACATCGGACCGCTCACTCTGCGTAACCGCACAATACGTTCGGCAGCGTTTGAAAACATGTGTCCCGACCATCGGCCATCAAAGATGCTTGCCGACTATCACCTGTCGGTGGCGCGTGGCGGCGTGGGTATGACCACCATCGCATATGCTTCGGTCAACCGCAGCGGACTATCGTTTGACAACCAGTTGTGGATGCGTCCCGAAATTGTAGGCGAATTGCGCGCGCTCACCGATGCCATTCACAACGAGGGGGCTAAGGTATCGATTCAGCTTGGACATTGTGGCAACATGTCGCATCGCTCTACAGCAGGACGGATGCCCATTTCAGCCTCAAGCGGGTTCAACCTTTACTCGCCAACGTTTGTACATGGAATGACCGAAGCCGAGATTCGGCAAGTGGCCCGAGACTTCGGCACAGCCGTCCGACTGGCCATCGACTCCGGCTTCGACTGCGTTGAAATTCATGCAGGCCACGGCTACCTTATAAGCCAGTTCCTTTCTCCATACACCAACAAACGGCATGACAAGTGGGGCGGGAATCTTGAAAATAGAATGAATTTCATGCGTTTGTGCATGGACGAAGTAATGCGTTGCGCCGCCGGCAAGATTGCCGTGGTGGTAAAGACCAACATGCGCGACGGCTTTGACAGTGGCAACGGACTCGACGAAGGCATAACAATAGCACAGGAACTGGAACGGCTCGGTGCCGACGCTCTTGTCTTGAGCGGAGGATTCGTGAGCAAGGCTCCGATGTATGTGATGCGTGGCGAAATGCCCATACGCACCATGACGCATTACATGAATTGCCTGTGGCTTAAATACGGGGTGAGGATGTTTGGTAAGTTCATGATAAAAAACGAGCCATACAGCGACCTGTATTTCCTTGACGATGCCATGAAAGTGAGGCGCGAGGTAAAGCTTCCTCTGATTTATGTCGGTGGATGTGTGTCTCGCACAGGTATCGAGCATGTTTTGGATTGCGGGTTTGAAGCCGTGCAGATGGCTCGCGCTTTGCTCAACGAACCCGACTTTGTAAACCGTATGGCCGCAGGTGAGGAACGTTGCGGATGCACCCACACCAATTATTGCATCGCCCGCATGTACTCGCTCGAAATGTCGTGCCACAAGCACCGCAGCGATATTCCGCCTTGCCTGTTGCGTGAAATCAAAAAAATAGAACGGCGAAATGAGCGGCAGTAACGATACTCCACCGTCGCCGATGGCTCTTGTCACCGGCGCATCATCCGGGATAGGACGAGAATTTGCCCGCCAACTGGCCGTAAAGGGGTATGATGTGCTGTTGGTCAGTAATCAAGAGAAAGAGTTGCGTGAAGCGGCGGCCGAACTGGCAGCCACTAATCCGTCGGGACGTTTCCCGTCATTCTTTATCGACCTCGCTTCGCCCGGAGCCGATACGGTGCTGCTCGACTTATGCCGCTCCAAAGGTTATGAAATAAGCGTGCTAATCAACAATGCAGGAATATTTTCATTTCGCCCTGTCATCGATACCGCGCCCGAGCGCATCGACCTATTCGTCGATTTGCACATTAAGGCGGTAACGCACTTGTCCCGAACATTTGCCATCTACATGAAAAAGCGGCACATAAAAGGGTACATCCTTAACATGTCGTCAATGTCATGCTGGATGCCGATGCCGGGCATAGCGATGTATAGTTCGACGAAAGCATATATAAGAGTGTTTTCTCGTGCACTAAACATCGAACTTGCCGACGACGGAATATCTGTCACTGTAGCCTGTCCGGGCGGAATAGCAACCGACCTCTTCGGTTTGCCGAAGCGTCTGCAGCAACTCGGTGTACGGCTTGGCGTACTTTCCACGCCACAAAAATTTGTCAAAGGCGCGTTACGCAGATTGTTCAACCGCCGACAGCAATATATCAACGGACCAATAAATAGAGTGGCCATTGTGTCTGTTGCAATGCTTCCACGCTGCCTGCGCAGACTCGTAAAGCATCGCCTGCTTGATAAAATGAAATAATTTCCATTCATGGCAACTAACGATAAATCTGCGACTTATACTATTCGTAAAAAGAAAAATGAAATTATTTTCAAAAAAAAACCACTCAGAAATTTGCATAAACGAAAAAACAGTCATACCTTTGCAACGCAAAACAGAAAAACAAGGGCGTTTAGCTCAGCTGGTTCAGAGCATCTGCCTTACAAGCAGAGGG
>CALUNI010000139.1 GCA_944321905.1 uncultured Muribaculaceae bacterium
GAGCCTTAACGGCATTCGGTTCCACATATACCACATCATTTTGTTGCAGATAATAAGCCGGTGAAGTATAGATATTCTCGCCCGAGGTGAGATCTAATCCGTACACTCGCTGCACACCCCCTTCCTGCCGCAGCACCAACACTTTAGAACGGTTACCGTAGATGGTCAAATCGCCGGCCATACTCAAGGCATCAAGTATCGTCAGCCGGTCGCGGTCAATACTGAAACGTCCCGGAGTATTTACCTCTCCCAAAACAGAGATACATAGATTGGCAAACTCCACGGTAACAACCGGGTCTTTCACCAAATTTTCCTTTAGCAATTCGTTCTTGATATATTCAGCTATTTCTTCCCGTTTCATTCCTGCCACATACATCTTGCCGAGTACAGGAAAATCTATCTCGCCATTGGCATCTACAGTATAAGCGGAAACACCTTGATTGCTTGAAACGGTCACACCATTTGTCCTTAATGATTGCCCCAACTGCCGGGTCACGTAAGGCAAGTTGAATAGGTCCGTAAGTTGTGGGTCTCGGCTGTTTACAATGATTGAAATTTTGTCCTCCGGACGAACCGTAATGGCTTTCACCACCGGCAACTTGATTTCTGTTTCCCCCGGTTTCAAGTCTTGAAAATAAACCACTTCCTTGGACGAGCCACATGAGTTCAATGTTACCACACTTGCCGCTATAAGCAAGATGTAAAATACTTTATATATATTCATATTTTTGATTTTTTCTTGAAGACTGCGATAATTAGAAGCCTTGAAATGCCAAGGTATTCCGATGATGCCATTTTTGGAATGACTTGGAATCTGACGGTTTCCCGGTCTTGTATATCCTTTCTGCCAGAGCCCTTTTCGTACACTCTAAGTCACCCAAGGCTGACGGAATTTCTATGTCCTCCACGATGGCCAATACAATAGGGAAAGGAGCAATAAACACTTTCATGGCGTTGACAACCGCTTTTGAATAGCAGAGGCAAAGATTGAACGCAGAACGCTCAAATGCCACCCAACAATCACTTACTTGGTATAAATGAATATAATCTCTATTTGAACTTTCGTTGAAAAGTATGTCTGACAAGTAATTCTCCATCAGCTTGCCTAATTCTGTTCCGAACCTGTTCATTCGTGCTTATGCCAATTATTGTACATAATCAATAGTTTATCCTTTATTTGACGAATTGGATATATTCTGCTTCTACCTCTATAGAAGCGGCCAATAGAGTAGGTAATTCCACCAGTAGCCTTTTAGTCTTTGAGCCGCGTGTGGTCACCAATGTACCGACATAGCCATCCAACTGCCCACCAATGATGCGGATTTGGCGGTTCCTCATGTCGGGTGTCACCTCATTCGGAGAATAGAATTTGGGATTATCACCGGATTCCACAGCATGGATAAAACGTTCCATGTCTGCGGTCGGCACGATGATAGGAGTGTGCTGCACACCGATTTTGTATCGGTATTGCAGTTTGGAAGTTTTTTCCACAATGGAATCAAGATGCTCCCTCGTATCTTTCACAAAAAGTAAATCTTGCATGAGAGGCACTTCTTGGTTCATTCTTTTGCCATTGACAATAACCAACCGATGCACCATAGGCGTGAAGTATTGCACCTTCAAGCTCTCGAACAGCTTGTAAGCCGGCAACTTGGCATGTCTGCGTTTGAGGTCACGCATGGCAAACCATTGCAAACTTTCTTGTGATGATTGAGCCTCGTTCATGGTATAAAAAAGTGGTTGTCAATTGCTTTAAGGACACTTTTCTGACTCCTACAAGTATCTCATGTTGTTTGAAATACAAGTAGTTACGCTGAGTTTATCTAAAAGCTCGGGGGAAATTCCCCCTTCATTATGCATACTATCATTTTTCCCTAAGGTCGGCATCGTCTGTCCTACTTATCATGGCAGAAGAAACAATGCCTGTTGTCTATATATCTCTTTGAAAGAGATGTATCGAATTCCACATCGAGTGCCAAGATATTGAAAACCAAACAAAACCAATGTTTACTAATTCTGTTTGCTCAACAATTAGCAAGCAAAAGCAAATTATACCAACAATAAAAACGGGCATTCGATACATCTTTTTTGCTCATTCTTACTATTTTATTTGATATTATTTATACCTTTGCGCTCGCGTACATCTCTTTCAAAGAGATGATTAGATTTGCTCAACAAATGGGGTTTTTATGATTAATGTAACCTCTCCGCCAATTCAAATTCTTTGCTATAAAGAAGGTCTTTTCCCGCTTTTGTGAAACGATTCTTGACTTCTTACCCCGTTTTATTCATTCTACTATCCGCTTGGGCAATAGGCAACCGGCACATTCACAAGGCTGCAATTGGCCTATAGTGAATGTGCAACATCAAGCCATACCTATTCTCCAAATAAAACTCTCTTGAAAAGAGCAAACGAAATTAATCCATTTAGCCCTGTTGCATCAGCATTATCTATCTGTCATCAAGTATAAACGGCATGGATGACCGTCAAGTTTGCATCATCAATCACCTTGTTATTCAGTGAGTTCAAATATATGTGCGTGGTCTTTTCCGAATCATGTCCCAAAGCCTGGCTAATGAACGGGGTGGATATGTTCAGGCTGTGGGCTGCACTGGCCCAACCGTGGCGCGCC
Organism: uncultured Muribaculaceae bacterium; assembly: GCA_944321905.1. GTDB lineage: Bacteria > Bacteroidota > Bacteroidia > Bacteroidales > Muribaculaceae > Avimuribaculum. Next base: position 2,634 of record CALUNI010000139.1, read on the forward strand.
GTGTAGGTTGTCAGCGGAATGGGACAGTTTACCAGTTTGCCAATCTTCTTCAATTGGACGTTTATACGGTGCAGGGCATTCAGGTATTGCCGCCGGATGTCTTTTCCGGTCTCGGCGAGGATGGGCAACAAATAGCGCGAGCCTTTCACATGGTATCGCTCGACAATCTCCTGCATCTGTTCTTCCCATTTGATTTCAAGTTTTTGATGAGTCTTTTGACGGTAGTAAGTCAAGTAGCCGTTTTTCAATTGGCTGGTTTCCAACATGGCCAAATCCACGAATGCGATGCCGCGCAAGTCGAAGCTCATCATATAGAGGTCGCGGGCAAACGCCATATTGGCATCATGGGTCAAGTCCAAGTCCTTTATTTCTTTGACGGTTTCTATTGTAACTGCCCGTTTGACGGTTTTGTCCACTCCCGTATAAACTGCCGCAAAGGGATGACGGTCTATGGTCAGCTTCTTCTTGACGGCACGGTTGTAGATGGCCCGCAGGTTACGGTTATAGAACGAGGTGGTGTTTCGGCACAATCCGCATTCGTCAAGCAGGTAATGCTCATATTCCTTGACCATCTCCTCGTCAATCTCGTCCAACCGGATGTCGCCATGTTCTCCCCGGAAACGGAGGAAGCTGTTCACGGCGGAGGTGTAGGTTTCCGACAGGCGGTGCTTGCCCATGCGTTTCAAGTGTTCTGTCAACTTGTGGGAAAACACCACAAGGCTGTGTTCATCGGCATCGGGCAAACGGCAGGCTGCCACCACATCGTCGGCGGTGTATGGTTGCCCCGCCTCGTCCAAATGCCGGATAACCGATGTTATCCGTTTCCTTAACCGCTGCAAACCTTCACGCGCATGGGCAAGGTAGGATTGCCGTGCGGTTTCCTGCACGGGAACAGCCACCTCTCCATCCTTCCACTCATGGGGATAGCATTTGTAACCGGTACTGATTTGCCGGGCTATGTGTTCGTGAATCACTTGGATATAGACACTGCCGGTTTTGCCTTTTATCCGCGAGGGGCGGAATTTCATTCTTACTGATGTTGTCATAACTGTGATATTTTAATGGTCGTTGTACATTTGTACGTTGGGTAATAATTCTATAGCTTATAACCCTTGGTATAGGCATGGACAAAGACCGATTTAATGGTGCTTCTTGAAACCGTTATCAACGTTCAGTCCTCATGCCTTTACATCTGAAATAAGTTCGTTGGGACTTATGATCCCATGTTAGCGACGATAGGTTACAGGATGTATTCAACCAAATTAAAGACATTATGACTTACATTGAAATCGACATCAGTAGAGCCGGTTTCGTGGAAGCATTTGGCAGCAATTGGGGGGGACTGCACAATAAGTTTATTTATCAAGGCGTTGAAAAATATGCAGGCATAGAAATTTGCTCTCAACAACAAAAAAGCACCGACTGAGGAAAGAATAGGGCAGCAGTGTGCTGAAAAATACGCTTAAAAACGCGCAGAATAAGACAAAAACCTTGTAATTTTACAGCCGATTTTGAATTAAATTGAAGATAAAATGCAACCATCTATATACAGTTATTCACTTTGTATCGCGCTGCCGTTGATGTTATTCTTCGGCTTTTATTTTTTGTTTGCCCAAACACCTGAGAAGAAAATTTTCGAAAATTATCTCCGCTCCCGACGGATAATGGGTATCGCACTGCTGTTGCTTGCCGCCA
>CALUNI010000140.1 GCA_944321905.1 uncultured Muribaculaceae bacterium
CTGTACCCCGACTCTTTAACCTTTTTCAGAATCTCATCCATTATCCGCTCGTCTTCGGGCGATATGCCATTGCGGTACCCTGCGCCTCCACTGTTGCCCGAAGGTGGCGGCGGTGTAGGCTTTTTACCTCGACGGCGGCTTTGCGACGGATTGATTCGGAAACGACGCACACTGTCGCGCACCGAAAATATGCGGTTAAACAAATTGACCACAAAATCAATGATGGCATTAAACCATGCCGTGATGTCAACGCCACGGCGCAGCATAAGCGTGAACAACAGCCCCACCATCGCTCCGCCGATGTGAGAAATGTGGCCGCCGGCATTATCGGCCGATATGCCTAGAAAATCGAGAAAAATGGTTACAATCGCAATCCACTTAATAGACACGCTGCCAAAAAACAACAAGCCCACCCTGTAATTCGGAGCATATACAGCGGTGGCCACCACGATTGCTATTACGGCAGCCGAAGCCCCGAGCAATAGTCCGTCATGCCACGCAAACACCGGGAACAAGTTATAGGCAAGCATATAAAGGAGACCGCCGCCTATGCCGCCCACAAAATAAAGGCCGGTGAGGTGGCGCGGAGTGAAAAATTGCAAGAACAGTTGTCCGAACCACCACAGCCACAACATGTTGAACAGGATATGCAACACACCGTAGTGGGCAAACATATATGTGATTATCGTCCACGGCTGGCATAAGAAACGCACCGGCGACGATGGAAGCTCGACATAGCTGATGATGTGATGCGGGTCGAATCCAAACAGGAAACCCGAAATGCCTATCAAGCGCAACACGACAAACACACCGACATTGACGTATATGATACGCGCCAACAGCGATGCCATCCTAAAGCGGCTGCGCAACGTGTCAATAATACCCTCCACCTATCACTCCTTTCCGTTTCCAGTACCAGATGATGAAAAATCCGAAAAGCATACCGCCAAGGTGCGCGAAATGCGCCACGGTACTCACCGCACCCGACACGCCGAATGCAAGTTCCAATGCTCCATACCCGAGAACCATCCACTTGGCCTTGATAGGTATGGGAATAAAAAATATGTACATGGGCATATTGGGAAACAGCATGGCAAAGGCAAGCAACAAGCCGAATACCGAACCCGACGCGCCGACAGTCACTAACGTGTTGAAAAATTCGCCGACCATGCCGTGCTGCAACGTATAAGCCAAGGCTTCAGCTCCTTGCATCACCACAAACCCCTCCTGGTTAGACAACTTTATGGAGCTTTCCCACGTCAGTGTCCACACTATTTCCTGCACCAACGCCGCACCTATGCCGCACGAAATATAATAAAACAAATACCGGCTCGGGCCTAACGCACGCTCAAGTATCATGCCAAACATGAACAGCGAGAACATGTTGAAAAACAAGTGCGAGAAATTGGCGTGCATGAACATATAAGTGATGACCTGCGCCACGTTGAAGTCGGATGCCTCCCAATAATGAAGGCCGAGATATTTGTTGAGATCTAAATTTTCGCCAAGAGCCAATGTCGCCACCCACATCAGTATGTTAATGACAAGCAAGTTCTTGGTTACCGAAGGGATTGCCCCGAAAAAACCACGAGAATTAAACATTATTATTCTTTTACTTTGACTTTATTCACTTAAAACGAACGATAGCATTAATGCAGACAAAATTACTCAAAAAAACTGCTGTAAAACAACTATTTCACTGCTTGTTGAGTTTATTTACTTGAAAAAAACATTTTTTCATATCCTTTTTTTGTTTTTATAATCAAATCCCTTATATTTGTGGTGGCTAAGAGCCTGTTTAAATTTTGTTTATATGAACGACAAAATTCTAAAACATGCCTGCATGTTTAAACAAGCTTCGATATTCCATTGACATAAATAACAATTATTATACCATAAATCTAAAATTTTTATTTCGTTATGAACAAGACAGAATTAGTTAATGCCATTGCGGAAGAAGCCAAGCTGTCAAAAGTCGATGCAAAGGCCGCTCTCGATGCCACGTTAAAAGCCATTACCAATGCCCTCGCCAACGATGACAAAGTAGCTATCGTAGGCTTCGGCACTTTCATGGTCAGTGAAAAAGCCGCACGCACAGGCATCAACCCCTCGACAAAGGAAAAAATACAAATCCCGGCAAAGAAAGTGGTTAAATTCAAGCCCGGCGCAGAACTGAGCGACACAGTAAAGTAAACGCAACATCTTTTTCATCATACTTAACCTGCATGTCCATCGATGGATGGCACAGGTTGAAGAAGGGTCAGTTCTTTTCCATATAGAAAAAAATTTGCAGCACCGCACGCACACGGCCTCGGCATCATGCCAACGTGTGCGGCGGTGCGATTTTATTACCACCTTCCGTCAATCCATTTCATATCCGCCCATGCCACCAGCCTCGCCGCCATACCCGTTACGGTGGTCGGGCTTGCGAGCCTTGGCATTGCCGAAGCTGTAGGATACAGAGAAGCGCACCTGCCGTCCCATGCCACGGCGGTCGGTCTCCTGCACGAAGTCCGAGCCGTAGGTCATCTGGTTCCATTTGCGCGAATCGAGCAAATCTCGCACGTTGACCGAGAACGACCAGTTGTCGAGCGACTTCTTCAAGCCTCCGTCGATTCTATAACGAGGGTCGCGCGAGCCTTGAGCCACTATCTGCCGAGAATAATAGCGTCCCGAAAGTTGCAGACTTATGTCCCAAGGCAGCCTCACCGAGGCCATTACGTTAAAATTCCATGTAAAGTCACTCTCTTCCTCGCCTACCACTGGAGCCAAAAGCCCCTCGGGCAGGAAACTGAAGCCGTCGAGTCGGTTATAATATAAGTTGACAGTCGTCGTCAAGTCGAGGCGACGCTTGAAGAAACTATTCTTCACGACAAATTCCCCTCCCGCCTCAAGCGAATTAGAGACATTCTCGTTGGTGCTGTTCATCACGCCGTCGCGCATAAAACTGATGCGCTGTATGACATCGCCGGTCGAACGATAATAGCCCGACACCGAAACCACATGGTCGGTCCAGTTCTTTATATAATTGAGTTCGCAGGAATTTGCATACTGCGGCTGCAACTCGGGGTTGCCATATGATATATTGGTAGGGTCGCTTATGTTGACAAACGGGTTAAGCTGTCCTCCCCAGGGGCGGCGTATGCGACGTGTGTAATTCACTTGCAACTCGTTATCCTTAGGCAACGAATATGACAGGAACAGGCTTGGGAACAGTGCAAACTTGTGGGTCACGTATGGGCTGACCGCGCTTTCGCTTTCTCCATACGCCAACGACTTGACCTCGTTGCGCCAATACTCGCCGCGCAAGCCGGCCGAAAAAGAGAAATTATCGATTTTTCCTCCAAAAGTGGCATACACGGCTTGTATGTTCTGGTCGTATATGAACCGATTGTAAAGCTCCTCGTCAATGGGCATGTTTTCCTCGGTAAGGCCGGTCCACGTCGTCATGGGACTGTCTTCATGACTTAACGTCCCCTTGTAGCCCGACTCTATCTTAAACCGCTCCCCTATCTGGTTGGAATAATCTATCTGGAACTCCCAATTGTTAACCTTGATATTGCTTTCCTGATGCTGCACATAGGCATCGGTAGAATCGGGATAGTCATACCGTCGGCTGTAGTCAACGCTGCTCGGCATTCTCCATAAGTTATACGACACCGAGGCCATAAGCTCGTGCGTCTCGCTAAACTCGTGCGTGTAGTCAAGCGACACATTGCCGCCCCGCCCGTTGTTATCGCTGTCGCTGTTGCTGTACCCCGACGTGAAACTACCCGGAACCGAGCTGTCGTATGTCGTGCGGTTGCGGTTCCATCCGCCGCCCACCATTCCGAAGCCTCCGAGCGAAATGGCATCGGCCTCGGTCAGGTTATATGTGGCACCGGCACGAAAAAATACCGACGTATTGCGGCGTTCGGTCTCGGCAAGAGAATTAAGGTATGTGTCATCGGCATACGTCCGATACGAATTGTTGTAACCTTCGTTATGCCAACTTCGCAGCCCCACGTTGGCATAAGCGTCCCATTTGCCCACGTTAAAGTTTATATTGCCGCCTGCGTTATAGCCCCCTTGAGTGTTTGCGCCCACTTGCGCCCCGCCGAAATATCCCGGCTGGCGGTTCTGCTTCAACACGATATTAATTATACCCGACGTGCCTTCGGGGCTGTACTTGGCCGACGGGTTGGTTATAATC
>CALUNI010000141.1 GCA_944321905.1 uncultured Muribaculaceae bacterium
ATTATAGTCGAGGATGCAACTCGCTTGTTTTATAGTTTATAGACATTACATATGATTAAAGATCACGTTATAACCGAGAGCTCGAACGAAAAAGCAGTATTGGTGGGCATCATCACGCCGACACAGTCTGAGTCAAAGGCCAACGAATACCTCGACGAACTCGAATTCCTTGCCGACACGGCAGGCGCGACAACCGTAAAGAAATTCCTGCAACGAATGGACGCGCCAAACAGCACAACTTTCGTGGGCAAAGGCAAACTTGAAGAAATACGCCAATATGTAGAGGACAACGAGATAGGGCTTGTAATCTTTGATGACGATCTAACCCCAAAGCAGGTCGCAAACATAGAAAAGGAACTAAAAGTCAAGATACTCGACCGTACAAGCCTGATTCTCGACATTTTTGCAAAACGGGCAAAAACAGCCAATGCGAAAATGCAGGTAGAACTGGCCCAATACCAATATTTGTTGCCACGGCTCACCAGAATGTGGACACACCTCGAACGCCAACGAGGCGGTATCGGTATGCGCGGCCCGGGCGAAACGCAAATCGAAACCGACCGACGGATAATACTCGACAAAATAGCTTTGTTGAAAGAACGGCTGCGCTCGCTCGACAAACAGAAAACCATACAACGCAAAAACCGCGGCAAACTCACACGGATAGCCCTGGTGGGATATACCAACGTCGGTAAATCAACACTTATGAACCTGCTGAGCAAAAGCGACGTGTTTGCCGAAAACAAACTGTTTGCCACCCTTGACACCACTTGCCGCAAGGTGATTATCGACAATCTGCCGTTTCTGCTCAGCGACACCGTGGGGTTTATACGCAAGCTGCCAACGCATCTCGTAGAATCGTTCAAGACTACGCTCGACGAAGTGCGCGATGCCGACATACTGGTGCATGTGGTGGACATTTCGCATCCGCAATTTGAGGAACAAATCGAAGTGGTGAACAAGACGCTGCACGAAGTGTGTGACGCAGCCAACAAGGAGATGATTCTCGTATTCAACAAAATAGACGCATTCAGTTACATACCCAAGGATGCCGACGACCTCACTCCGAGAACACGACGCAACATCCCGCTTGACGAACTGAAAGAGTCGTGGATGGCTCGCTCGGGTGCCAACTGCGTGTTTATATCGGCTAAGAAACGCACCAACATCGACGAACTGAAAGAATTGCTTTACCAAAAGGCAAAGATTATACACACCCAGCGTTTCCCTTACAACGACTTCCTTTTCCAGAAATACGACGACCTCGGCGAAGAAATGGAATAGGACTATTTTTCATTGTCACACACACTTTACATTGAAATTCACGCAGGCATTTCGATGATTTAGTGTACTTTTGAAAACGAGACCGTACACACGTTATAATAATGGCTGACGACAAACTGCTCATAGAAAATAGCTCTTTCTTCTCGGAGGTGGCACAGATGCTGTCAAGCGGACGCTCGGTGACAATGCCTGCCGTAGGCAACAGCATGACACCGTTCATAGCCGACGGGAGAGACAGATTGGTGCTGCGGCGATGCACCTGCGCCAAGGTGGGCGACATACTGCTTGTGCGCCTGCCCGACGGCAGGCACGTGGTGCATCGCGTGTATGCCAGAGAGGGCGACCGGCTCACGCTTATGGGCGACGGCAACCGGCAAGCCAAGGAACAATGCTGCGACAATGACGTGATAGGAAAAGTAACAACAATAATACGCGATGACGGACGACAGGTGGACTGCGACTCGTTCGCCGAGTTGCGAAAGGCCGCACTGTGGCGACAGCTGCTGCCGGTGCGCCGTTACCTGCTATTCGCATACCGACACTTAAAACCAAACTACAAGAAATGATATCAACACACGTCGCGCCACAGTCGATGCGCGTAAAAGACTGCATGAAATGGCTGTGGACGGCCTCGGCCGGATTCCGCCTGCCGGTGATAGGTTGCGCCGTGGCCGGAACGATAAACGTGGGCATGGCTCTATTCTTTATATATGTGTGCAAGCACTTGATCGACATAGCCACAGGGGTCTCGGGCGACAGCCTCTCGGCATACGTCGGTTGGATGGTATTCTGCATGGTATCGCAATTGTTATTGTCGGTAATACGCAGCCGTCTTGCCACACGCACCGAAGTCAAGCTGCGAAACGCCACTCACCGCAGGTTGTTCATCCGCCTGATGGGCAGTTGCTGGACAGGCCGGGAGACACTGCACACCGGCGACATCCTCAACCGCCTCGAAGGCGACGTGGCAACCGTCACCGACGCGTTGAGCCGCAGCATCCCGTCGCTGCTCGTCACCATCATCCAGTTGGCCGGGGCATTGTTTTTCCTGTCTCAGTTAGACATGCGCCTTGCCGGCATCCTGGTGTTCATCATGCCCATGGCACTGCTGTTCAGCAAGAGCTATGTGCGCAAGATGCGGCGCATGTCGCGCGAAATACGCGACACCGACAGCCACATACAGAGCCACATGCAAGAGAACCTGCAACACCGCATTGTGATACGCACACTTGAATATACGCCGCAAACCATCAGTCGCCTCGGCTCGCTGCAATCGTTCTTGCAGGCCAAGGTAATGCAGCGCACCGACTTTTCGATATTCTCGCGCTCAATGGTGCAAGTGGGCTTCATGACCGGTTATGCCGTGGCTTTCCTGTGGGGGGTGTTCGGCCTGCGCAGCGGAGCCGTCACATTCGGCATGATGGCGGCATTCCTGCAACTTGTGGCACAAATACAGCGTCCAATGGTTGACCTAAGCCGACAGATACCGGCATTCATCAGGGTATTCACATCAGCCGAGCGGCTGGCCGAGCTGACCAAATTGCGGCAAGAGCAACAGGGTGAGCCGGTGAGACTTGATGGCAGCATAGGCATCAGCATCGACCACCTGTCATATTCCTACCCCGACGGGAACCGTCGGGTGCTTGACGACTTTTCCCACGACTTCAAGCCGGGCAGCCTTACGGCGATAGTAGGAGAAACCGGCGTCGGCAAATCGACACTCATAAAACTGATTCTTGCACTGTTCAGTCCCGACGAAGGGAAAATAGAATTTTACGGCAATGGGCAACGAGCCGAAGCATCGCCGCTCACACGCTGCAACCTGTCGTATGTGCCTCAAGGCAACACGCTCGTGAGCGGAACCATCCGCGAAAACCTGCTCATGGGCAATCCTCACGCTACCGACGAGCAACTGCGGCAGGCTCTGCACATTGCTGCCGCCGACTTCGTATATACGCTTCCCGACGGGCTTGACTCGCTGTGTGGGGAGCAAGGCACCGGGCTGAGCGAAGGACAGGCACAACGCATTGCCATAGCACGAGGACTGCTACGACCGGGTGGCATATTGTTGCTCGACGAGCCAACATCGTCGCTCGACAGCGAAACCGAGAAAACGCTGCTGCAACGCCTGTCGGCAAAGCTGCAAGGCAAGACACTCATCCTCATCACCCACCGCGAGGCAATAGCCCAACTATGCACATCGGTAATCAGAATGACAAAACCATAAAAGCACTTCACATATGGAGAATCCGTTTGAACGACCGCTCTTTGTCATGGTCAAGCCCGTGGGAGCATCTTGCAACCTTGCCTGCGAATATTGCTACTACCTCGAAAAATCGGAGCTTTATGACCGCGAGCGCAACCACGTGATAAGCGACCTGCTGCTTGAACGGTTTACCGAGCAATACATAGGCTCGCAAACCACACGCGACGTGATGTTCACGTGGCACGGCGGCGAGGCATTGCTGCGGCCTCTAAGCTTCTATCGCAAGGCGGTAGCGCTGCAAAAGAAACATGCCCGTGGACATCGCATCCTCAACAGCATACAGACCAACGGGACACTGCTCAACGACGAGTGGTGCCGTTTTTTCAAGGAAGAGGGTTGGCTGATAGGCATATCAATCGACGGGCCGGAACGGTTCCACGACGAATACCGCAGGTCGCGCGGCGGGCAGCCTACATTTGCCAAAGTGATGCGTGGCATAGAACTGCTAAAAAAGCATGGCGTGGAATGGAACGGAATGGCCGTAGTGAACGACTACAACAGCGACTACCCGCTCGAATTTTACCATTTCTTCAAAGATATAGAACGCCGTTACCTG
>CALUNI010000142.1 GCA_944321905.1 uncultured Muribaculaceae bacterium
TTGAGTTTCGCCTTTTTCAAAGGCATCCCAATCGAAATCTTCAATTGGAGAATTTTTTAATTCTTCGCTCATTTAAAATTGTTAATAAATAGGTTAATTTAAAGCCGCAGGCACACTTCGCCCACGACACGGCTGCAAAATTACGCAGAATTTTCTAATTTTCAATGCTTTTCGGGCGTTTTTCTCTTTCGGTAGCGCAATTTTTTAAAGAAATCAGGCTTTCCATAAAGAGCTTACGCGGCGGCGGATGGAAAATATTGAGCCGGTGGTGATTGCTGCCATTATTGCCACTGCCGTAGCGATGGGCATGAGCAGCCCTCCGCCTGTTGAGCCGAGCGATAAAAGCGTGGGCATGTAGAGGCTGCGGCAGATGAGCGTGGCAGCGCAGCCCAGTATGAGTATGACGGCGTTTGTGGCAACAATCATCTTGACGTAGGGCGCCGAAACTTGTGCAGGAGTGTAGCCGAGCATGAGCAGGTCTTGCAATTTGCGCGAATTGCGTTGCATGAGCAGGCTGATGCTGAGTATGAGCACGAAGAAGGCGAGCAGGCTGATTATGCCGCCTATTGTCGCTATTATGCCGGTCAAAATGCGCAGCATGTAGCTCGCCTTGCCGCTGTCGGCCTTGTCGCCTGCTATTTCATATCCGTGAGCCTTTGTGTATTCGCTTATTGCCTTGTCGCCGGGGCTGCTCACTTCGACGATTAGCCGCGACGGCTGCCGTTTCTCGTCGGAGCCGAAACGCTCGTTGCTCCACTGCATGAACTGTTCGGGAACGATGATGGTGTTAAGCCTGTTGGAAAAGCCCACTATACGCCCTTCGACCGTTTCGCTGCGGCCGTTTCCCGAGAGAGTGAGCTGTACCGGTATCATTCCTATCATACCTTCGCTCACTTGTGGCATGTTGCGCGTGGCTGCGAATCCGAAGTTGTAAAGCGACAGGTAGTCACGCGACACTATTACCGGTACTTTGCCTTCGGCAGGGTCAAATCCCCATCTGTCGGGAAGTTCGTCGATGAATTCGTCGGGAACTGATTCATAAAACAAGTAGGTGCGCAACGCGCGGTTGCCGAATGTGAGCGAGCCGTATATGCGGTATTGCGGAGTGGTGAATTGTCCCACCTTACGCACCCAGGGCTGCTTTGACAGGTCGTCAAGCTCATCGTCTGAAAAATCGGCATTAGAGCCGAGCAATGCGCCGAATCCCGATACTGTTTTGGTCAATATTATGTAGTCGCGTCGCATGAAGCTGTCGTCGCTCGAAAGCATGGGCTTCACGTCGCTGTAAAATTGCAGGGCAAGCAACACGATTACAAGTCCTATCAGGCTTGCTACCGAGAATCCGAGCAGTTGGCCGGCGCTCACGTGTTTTCGCAGCAGCCGCCATAGCAGGTTGTTTGGGGAGTGTGTCTTGCTCATAGTTTATATTCCTTGTCAACGGTTATCATTACGTTGTTTCCCACCGACGTGGCAATTATTCCGGCACCTTGTCGCTTGGCTTCTTCCGACACAAGCTTGGCTGCCAGATGGTTGTTGCTCTCGTCGAGGTGGCTGACCGGCTCGTCGAGCAGTATGAAGTCGAATGGCTGGCACAGAGCACGTATTATAGCCACGCGCTGCTGTTGGCCTATCGACAAGTAGGCTACAGGTTGGTTGATTTTGTCCTGTATGCCGAGCCGTTCAAACATCTGTTCAATCTCCGAGCGGTTGCGGTGGCCGGTCAGGCGGTTTTTGAGTTCGACGTTTTCGATGGCCGACAGCTCGGGAAATAGCCGCATCTCTTGAGGCAGGTATGCGAGGTGGCGGCAACGCAATTCACACCATTGCGATATGCCCAGGGTTGCTATGTCGATACCCGAAAAAGAGATCCTGCCGCTGTAGTCGCTACGGTAGCCATACATGTAACTGCATAGCGACGATTTGCCGGTTCCGCTCTGAGCCGACACCAAGTAGCTGTGGCCGCGTTCAAAAGCAACATTGCGACACCATATCTCGCTGCCGGGTGCGCCCTGTGCGGCAAATACCGCAGGCAGTACCTCGTTCATTTCTATATTGTCTATGTTCATGCGTTCATTATATTTGTTGCCTGTCCGATGCAGCGGGTTTTAATCGTTGCACTTGCCGAGGGCATCCACATGTTCGCCCTTATATGGCTCGGTGTGCACATATACCATAGCCCCGTGAAAACGTTCTTTCAGCCGGTTTTCGACCGAAGATGCAATGTCGTGGGCATCGACCACGGTAATGTCGGGTTTCACCTTGATGTGCAGGTCGATAATATAGCGGTTGCCATTTTTACGTGTACGCAGGTGGTGGAAAGCCATCACTCCATCGACTTGGCATATTTCGCGTTCTATGGCGTTGATTTCGTCGTCGGGCAGGGAGACTTCAAGCAGTTCTTGAACCGACGGCATGAGCAGCCTCCAAGCCACGATGGCGATGAACACGCTTACAGCCATTGCGGCAAGCGGGTCGAGTATGCGCCATTGTGGCGACAGGAACATGGCTCCTGCTATGCCCACCAGGGCTGCTATGCTTGAGAATGCGTCGCTGCGGTGGTGCCAGGCATTGGCCACGAGAGCCATGCTTTTCACGGCATCGCCAACGTGGGCGGTGTAGCGGTAAAGTATCTCTTTGGTAGCTATCGACACGGCAGCCATGATGAGGGCAAAGTATGACGGAGCTTCGATTTCCTCGCCTCCGAGCGAGCGCAACACACTCTCGCCGCTGCTCCAGAACAGTCCGACGGCCACGGCAAACAGCACGACGGCTATAATCATAGTGGCGAATGTCTCGAATTTGCCATGTCCGTAATGATATCGCTTGTCGATGCCACGAGCCGTGACACCCACGAATGCAAGTACCACGATGTCGGTGGCAAAGTCTGACACCGAGTGTATGCCGTCGGCAATCATCGCGCCCGAGTTGCCGATAAATCCGGCCACAATCTTCAATGCCGAAAGTATGGCATTTACCACGAGACCTATAAGAGTGCAGCGCTTTACTTCATTGGCACGCTGCATTAGTTCTTTTTTCTCGTCTGTTTCGTTTTCAGTTGTCATTTGTCTTTCTTTTATTAAAAACAGTTCGCAAAATTACTCATTTCATGCAATCGGTTCATTTGTTTAACAATGATTAATGCATGTCGGTATTTCGTTAAATGCAAGTCCGAGAAACGGGAACAGGCGAGCTGCAGATTTGTCGTGCAACTCGCCTGTAACATTATTGTGTCGCCTGTTTGGCGTTTATTCCCGGTTCTTGTTGGTCAAGGTTTTGCCTTTGTACTGGCCTGTGAGGGCGTTAAGGTAGCTTACCACCTTGTTGCAATCGGCATCCGGAATTTCGCGTCCCACTTGGTACTTGGCCATCATCTTCACGGCCTCGTCGAGCGTATTCACGCTTCCATCGTGATAATACGGCCATGTAAGAGCCACGTTGCGCAGGGTAGGGGTCTTGAATCGGTAGCGGTCGCGTTCAACCTTGGTCTGCGCCCAACGACCGTTGTCGCCGTCGGTCAAGCCTGATTTCTGTGTCAGCTCGCGGTCTTCAAAGTAGTTGGCACGCTGCCCCATAAGCTCGTAAGTCAGTCCGCCCATGTTCACTCCCGCGTGGCAGGTGGCACAGTTGTACTCCTTAAACAGCTCGTAGCCTTCTGTCTGTTCGGCGGTCATGGCCGTCTTGTCGCCCTTTAGGTATCGGTCGAAGTCAGAGTTGGGTGTCACGAGTGTCTTCTCGTACTCGGCTATGGCATCGGTTATCGTGGCTTGGCTCATGCCCTGCGGGTAAACTGCGTTGAACTTCTGCGAGAATTCCTTGTCGGCCGATAATCTTGCCACAATCTCGTCAAACGACTTGCAACCCATTTCCACAGGATTCAATGGAGGTCCTCCGGCCTGTTCGGCCAATGTCCCGGCGCGTCCGTCCCAGAACTGCACGAAGTTGAAGCAAGC
>CALUNI010000143.1 GCA_944321905.1 uncultured Muribaculaceae bacterium
CTACATAGGTATCGACAAAATTAAGTTCTTCCGACAGCGACACGATATAACGGTCGCATAGTTGCAAGTTGGTTCTCATCAATTTCACAAGGTTCTCTACCCCCGGATTATTGACTTTCAACTCACGGTTCAAAATGTTGAATATGAAGTGCGGTGATATGCGGTTGCGTATGTTGGCCAACCGCATGGCATATAGCGACTGCCGCAGGCTTATTTCTTCCATGACACGCCGACGGCGCTTGCGCATGGCGTAAACGATAAGAAACAATATTAGCACCAATACCGACAGTACCCCTATGAAAATATGCATTTCGAGTGAGCGCACCTGTGTCTCCTTCTCCGAGATTACAAGACGCTGCTGCATGATGGTAGTGTCTTGGCGGTAACGCAACTCGATTTCCGCAATCTGGTTGCGCATCTGCTCGTTACCTATAAGATTCTCGTAATGATTGGCCCGCTTCAAGTAACGGTATGCGTTGCCGTAATCATGCATCCGGGCATACATGCGCTGCAGCCTCGAATAGTGCAAGGCCATTTCACGCGGGCCTATCACCGTCGTGTCGCCTGCTTCCGAAAAATAACGTCCGGCCTCGGCTATGTTGTTCTCATTTAAAGCAATATCGCCTGCAAGGCTGTAGATATAAAACTTCAATGTAACGTCGTTTGGCAGTTGCCCGAGCCAGTCCAGAGCCTGCTCTAAATATTTATGGGCATCCTTTATGTTACCGAGCATCAGGTTGACCTCACACAGATTGGTCGAGACTATGCAATTTGCTGCCGGATGCCACAATTCGTCGGCATATTTCAATGCAGAATTGAATTGTTGCAAAGCCTCGTCATAGCGATGCGCAAAATACAATTCGTTGCCGTAAGAATTATAGTAAAAAAACTTGTCATACGTCGATGCACTGTCGAGCATCTCTCCCGCAAAATTGAAATACCTTTCCGACTCCGAGTAATTGGCAATCTCGGCGTAAATCTGTCCCAGACCCACGTAAACATTAAACAGGTTCTCGTCAGAACCTATAGAATCAAGCACTGCCAACGCCCTGCGGTAATACAGGCATGCCCCCGCCGGGTCGCCCGTAAACCGATAAGAATCGGCAAGGTTGATGCACACACTCACATACCTCGACATGTCGCTTTCGCCCGACAAAAGGGCAAACGCCCTTTCATAACATGCGCGCGCCGAGTCGCGCAGCCCCAGATTCAATGTCACGTAATTGCCATAATAGTTCCAATAAATCAATTCCAGTTCCTTGTCTCCGCTACGCCGGCAATAATCATACACTTTCTCATACCCCGACTGCCCCCGAAGCTGTTCTCCCGCATTGCACAGTGCATCGGCACGCAGCATTTCAAGCTTGTAATAATTAGAGCTGTCGGTTACGCTCGCTTGAAGGCCATCGACCATGCCAATCACGCTGTCGGGATTGGTATATGTCAAGTTGTGCATCATGCTATACGCTTCGTCTATGCGCCTGTCTTCATCCGAGACCTGCCGTTCCTCTCCTGTGCAGCCGGTCAAGGAAACACCCGTGACAACAACAAGAAAAACAAAAGTCGCAAATAGAGAAAACCTGCTACGCCGTTTTAATAGGGACATAATGTGTGTGATTCTATTTTTATTCGCTAATATCGTGACTGTAATTATTATACAAAAGTAGCATTTTGCAACCATTCGTGCAAAAAAATCACAAAAGAGCATGGGAGCATGGCTCCAAACGGGTCAAAAACAATCGGAATAATTTCATAAACACACGCCGTTGCACTATATTTGCACCAGTTTTCCAATTTCCGGATTAAATGGAAGAAACTTTAAAAATAGATGTGTCGGAAGCCCTAAAAGCCAAAATGCCCGGAAAATATCGTTATATACCGAGGTTTGTGGTAAAATGGCTTGAACGGGTCATACATCAAGACGACCTAAACCGCCTGCTACTGAAAAACAAGGACAAGACAGGGGTGGACTTTGCCGACGCAATTCTACACGACCTTGACATTTCATTAAAAATAATAGGCGAAGCCAATCTGCCTGCAAACGGCAGCGGACGCTACATATTTGCGTCAAACCACCCGTTGGGGGGGCTTGACGGAATAGCCCTCATTTCATTGCTCGGACACCATTACAACGGCAATATAAAATTCATTGTCAACGACATGCTCATGCAGGTGACTCCGTTCCGCAGCGTGTTTCTGCCTGCCAACAAGGTGGGACGGCAAAGTCACGAGGCCGTGCGCGACATCAACGAAGCAATGGCCGGAGACGGACAAATAGCCACTTTCCCGGCCGGGCTGTGCTCGCGACGACGCGCCGACGGGACAGTGTGCGACTTGGCGTGGACCAAAGGCTTCGTCAGCAAAAGCGTGGAATACCGGCGCAACGTGGTACCAATATTCTTTGACGGCCTCAACTCCGACTTCTTCTATCGGACGGCACGGCTACGCGAACGAATGGGCATAAAATTCAATGCCGAAATGATACTGCTGCCCGGAGAGGTGTTTAAAAACGCAGGAAAAGAATTCACCATTTACATCGGCAAGCCGATAAAATGGGAAACATTCACGGGCGACAGATCGCCTCGCGGCATCGCCCAAGAAATAAAAGCATTAGTTTATAACTTGAAAACAACAAACGAGCCATAGGCTGACAATAATTATGGAAACTATTATCGACCCTATCGACAAAGACCTGATTGTCGCAGAACTCACTCCCGACAAGTTTCTGCGACACACCAACAAGGGCAAAAACGAAATTTACGTTACCGATGCCCTCACTTCACCTAACGTGATGAAAGAGATAGGGAGATTGCGCGAATGGGCTTTCCGTACTGCCGGCGGTGGAACAGGGAAATCATGCGACATCGACGAGTTTGACGTAATGCCTCGCCCTTGCCGCCAACTCATAGTATGGAATCCCGAAGAACAAGAAATCGTAGGCGGATACCGCTTCATTTTTGGCGAAGACATCGCTGTCAATGGAAACGTGCCACACATAGCCACGTCACACATGTTCAACTTCTCAGATAAATTTATACGCGACTACCTCCCGATTACAATGGAACTGGGACGCTCGTTCGTGTCGCTAAAATACCAGTCAACAAAGGCGGGGAACAGAGCCATTTATTCGCTCGACAACCTGTGGGACGGACTGGGCGCACTCACCGTGTTGCACCCAAGCACCAAATACCTGTTCGGGAAAGTGACGATGTACCCAAGCTATTCGCGTGAATGCCGCGACATGCTGCTGTACTTCCTGCACACGCATTTCCCCGACCCCGACAAACTGGTATGGCCGATGACCCCGCTCGAAATAAATTTCGACATCGAAAAAATGGGACAGGTAGTTACAGGCGAAGACTTCAAGAGCGACTATTGCCGCGTGAACAAGTACATAAGGCAACACGGCTACAACATTCCGCCACTGGTCAACGCCTACATAAGCCTGTCGCCCACCATGAGGATGTTCGGAACTGCCATAAACCACGAATTTGGCGAAGTAGAGGAAAGCGGCATATTTTTCTCGATAGCCGAAATAAACGAGGACAAGAAAAGCAGGCACATCAACACGTTCAACAGCGACGAGGCTGCCTCGCTAAACCGCAAATACAGCAACTACGACAATATATGCAAATGACCACAACCTTGTCAAGAATAGTGACAAGCACGCTCGTTTGCGCCGTGGCTGTGCTATGCTGCCATATCCCGGTGCAAGCGCAAATGGCTCTCGACTACCGCGTTTCGCTCACCGCAAATGCGGGAAGCGGCAGCCATGCGCCATATTACATGATGTCTAACATCCACGGCACGCTCACCCAGCCTTATTCCACCCTGCTAAGGGCATCGGTAGAAAAGGAAATGGACACATCGAGCCGCTTCAGTTATGGCTTTGGAGCCGACGTGATAGGCGGATACACGTCAGAGACCGACTACCTGCGATAC
>CALUNI010000144.1 GCA_944321905.1 uncultured Muribaculaceae bacterium
TTCCACGCTGAGTTTCCTGAACACCGACGGCTCTTGTGGCAGGTACCCGATGCCGTATTTGGCACGTTTGTAGACGGGATACTTGGTAATGTCGTGATTGTTGAGGAAAATCTTCCCCTCGTTTGGCGTGATTAGTCCGGTGGTCATGTAGAACGTCGTGGTCTTTCCCGCTCCGTTTGGCCCGAGCAGCCCTACTATCTCGCCCTGCTTGACGTTAATCGATACGTGGTTGGCCACGGTGCGTTGGCGGTATTTTTTTACCAACCCTTCGGTACGTAGCACCATGTTGCCGTCGTCGGTTTGCGACTCGGCTTTCAGTTGTTCTTCTTCTAAGTGCGCCTCTTTGTTTAGTAGTTTATCTAAAAACTTGAATGTCATGTATATATACGTCTTTCGATTATAGACTTTATCCTTTTTTCAGACGGCTTTTGATGTAGTCGGTCAGCAGGTTTATTGCAACCTCGTTGTTGCCGCCTTGTGGCACGATGAGGTCAGCGTGCCGTTTAGCCGGTTCTATGTATTGGTTGTGCATAGGCTTCAATACGCGTTCATACCTCTCGATTACCATTTGCGGCGTGCGTCCGCGCTCAATGCAGTCGCGGTATATGACGCGTATCAGCCGCTCGTCGGCATCGGCATCGACAAACACTTTTATATCCATCATGTCGCGCAGGCCGGGATTTGAAAACACCAGTATCCCTTCGAGCAGCACCACGTCGTGCGGTTCGAGGTGCACGGTCTCTTTTTGGCGCGTGCAGGTGAGGAAAGAGTAGGTAGGCATTTCCACGGCTTTGCCTTCCTTGAGCATGTTTAAGTGCTTCAAGAGCAAATCCCAGTCAAAGGCCGCCGGCTCGTCAAAGTTTATCTTCTGCCGGTCCTCGACAGGCACGTGGCTCGAGTCTTTGTAGTATGAGTCTTGGGATATCACTCCCACCCCTCCTGCGGGCATTCGCTCCATTATCTTGTTGACAACGGTCGTCTTGCCCGACCCTGTTCCTCCTGCAATTCCAATTATCAGCATCTCGGTCGGTATGAAAAATTAAACGATACAAAAATACATAGAATATGCGGAATAATCTAAGAGCCTGTTTAAATTTTGCGATGTTTTTTGGTCTCCCGGTCTCGTTTTTACCTTTGGGTGCAGTGGCATACGGTGCTGCCACATGGCATTGATTTGCTTATTTCGCTTGTTGTGTCTATCTTTGTGAGGTGTTTACTTTACAGATTAAAATGAATAAAAAACAAAATTAGCAGTATGGATACTCTTGCTATTTACGAATGGTTTATGGAAAACATGAACTATGGATGGATTACCTTGCTTATGGCAATCGAGAGTTCGTTTATTCCGTTTCCGTCCGAAATCGTTGTCCCTCCCGCCGCGTTTAAGGCCATGCAGCCCGGTAGTGGGTTGGATATCTATTTGGTAGTAGTATTTGCGACTATCGGTGCTATTATCGGTGCGGTTTTCAATTATTATGTTGCATTGTGGATTGGCCGCCCGCTGGTTTACAAGTTTGCCGACAGCCGGCTCGGACACATTTGCCTGCTCAATGGCGACAAGGTGCGTCAGGCCGAAGAGTATTTCGACCGCCACGGTGCTGTTTCAACGTTCATCGGCCGGTTGCTGCCGGCAATACGCCAGTTGATTTCTATTCCTGCGGGGCTTGCCCGTATGCATTTCGGCAAGTTCCTTCTTTATACCACGCTTGGCGCGGGGGTGTGGAACGTGGTGCTTGCTCTGCTTGGGTTCTGGCTCAGTACTTTTGTCGAGGAAGCGCAGCTGCGTGCCCAGATAGAACATTACAACCAGTACCTCAATTATGTGGGATATGCCATAATTGCGGTGATTGTGGTGTTTATCCTTTACCACGCGTTGAAGAAGAAGCCTGCGGCTAAGGAAATTCCACAAAAATAACGTTTGTTCAACCATCTTCTTTGTTCTCTATGTTAGTATCACCTTCATTGCTCTCGGCCGACTTCGGCAACCTCAAGCGAGATATCGAAATGATTAACGGCAGCGAGGCCGACATGCTGCATATCGATGTGATGGACGGCGTGTTTGTCCCCAACATATCATTCGGGTTCCCGGTCATGAAATATATCCAAAAGGTGAGCAAAAAGCCGCTTGACGTGCATCTGATGATTGTGGAGCCGCAGAAATTCGTGTCGGAAGTGCGTGATTGCGGTGCCGAGATAATGAACGTGCACTATGAAACATGCGTGCACCTTAACCGCACGGTGCAGCAAATCAAGGATGCCGGCATGAAAGCCGGGGTGACGTTGAATCCTGCCACTCCGGTGTGTATGCTGCGCGACATAGTTGCCGACCTTGACTTGGTGCTGCTGATGTCGGTCAATCCCGGGTTTGGCGGACAGAAATTCATTCCCGGCACATTGCGCAAGCTTGAGGAGCTGCGGCGGCTGATAAAAGAAACCGGATCGGGGGCGGTGATAGAAATAGATGGCGGCGTGAACATGGAGACAGGGAGATTGCTTAAGGATGGCGGTGCCGACATACTGGTGGCAGGAAATTATATTTTCAGCTCGCCCGACCCGCTTGCTGCCATTCACGGGCTGAAGCAATTATAGGCGCCGGCGGCTGAAAGGGGCTTTGCATGGGCTGTTATACGATGTTATGAGGTATGTTCCGTTATACATATTGGTCTTGTTTGCTTTCCTGTTTTCGTGCGGTGGCGCAGGGACGGGGAGAGCCGATGCAGAGCAGCTTGCGAGCCAAAACGCTATATATGTGGACAGGAACAGGCTCGACTCGGCCATGCTGCTTAATCTGGGGATATTGGAGAACGTAGATACGACGTGTGCCGACAATTTTGCCTTGGTCGCTCAAACCTATAACAACCTTGGTGACATTTTTTATAAGGCCACTATCTTTGGCAAGGCGTTGACGATGTATGCCAATTCGCTCGGATATGCCTGCCATCTTTCCGACAAGACCGAGGAGTCGCATGCCCGCCGTGGCATATGGCGTTGCAGCTATGTCATGGATTTGCCGTGCAAAGACACGGCTATAGCCAATTATGCGTCATTGCTGCCGCGTATAAAGTCGGCCAAGGAGATTTCATCGCTATATAACAATATCACAGGTTATTTCATGTATAGGGGGATGCTTGATTCGGCATTCATATACAATGGCATAGCCGTGCTTAAGAGCGTTGATTCGCTGACGCTTTATCGTAATTACAGCGTGCGCAGCGAGCTGTTTATAGAAATGCAAAATTATGACTCGGCTCGGTATTATGCCGCTCTCGCGCTCAAGAGCAACGATATTTACACCAGGGCGACATCGGCATTCAGGCTGAGCCATGCCACCGAACACGAAAACAACGACACGTCGATATATTACTTGAAATATTATGGAGCATTGCTCGACTCCATAAATAACATTAAAACGAGCGACTCGATTAATACCATATTATATAAGAAGCAATTGTCGTCGGTTCAAGACACTATGTCGCGCAGCCATGCCGTTATGGCCGCGATGGCGGTCGTGCTGGTGCTGGCCATTGGCGGACTGGCGATGCTCTTTGTGAAAGCTGCGCACGGGAAAAACGCCATGCGCCGTGAGGCCGACTCGTTGAAGCAACGCTTGTCGGAGCTGAATGAAGAACTCGATACAAACCGCCGTGAGGCCGAAGCCATGCAGGCCAAATATACCGAACAATACATGGCGTTGATGTCGCGTCAGAACTTTATCGAGGAAACGTTTGCTCAGCAACTGATTGCGACGCGAAACAAATGCGTGGCGGCATTTAAGAAAAATTCGTTTTATAAGAAGTTGCTTGCGTCGATCGAGGGGGGCGAGCAGATATTGCCTGTCGAGTCGCGAAAGGAGTTGCAGAAAGTGGTTGGCAAGGATTTCATGCC
>CALUNI010000145.1 GCA_944321905.1 uncultured Muribaculaceae bacterium
TCTTTTCGGCTTCACGTCCGATTCTGTCTGATTCTTCAAGCGACACGCCGGGCATCAAGCTGACATTAATAGTAAAAGCGCCTTCGTTAAACGGTGGCAAGAAACTGCGCCCGAGCGTAAAGAACAGGCATATTGCAACCACAAAAATGACACCGGTACATGAGAGAATGGCAGTTTTATGGCTAAAACTCCATTCAAGGGCTTTGCCATACCAACGTTTCAGAGCCTTGGCAATACGAGATTCTTTAACGTCGGCCTCGCTGTCGGCTTTTAACAAATAGCTACATAAAACGGGTGTAACAGTAAGTGCTACGATTGTCGAGGCAAGTAATGAAACAATAAAGGCGACCCCGAGCGGTATAAGCAGGCGGCCTTCCATATCGGTTAAGAAAAACAGAGGCAGGAAACTCGCCATGATAATGAGCGACGAATTGAAAATAGGCATTCTCACTTCGCGCGAGGCTTCATTTACAATTTCAATCACTGATAATTGCCGGTCGCGAGGTAATTCTCTGTTTTCCCGCAGTCGTCGATATACATTTTCCACATCGACAATTGCATCATCAACGAGCGATCCGATGGCAATAGCTATACCACCAAGTATCATCGTATTTATAGTATAACCTATATAATGCAATATAATCATGGTTGTCAGCACTGATAATGGGAGAGCAACCAATGAAATGATAGTCGTGCGGAAATTCATTAGGAATAAGAACAATACGATAACGACAAATATTGCTCCTTCGACAAGCGAATGTTCTATATTGCTGATAGAATTGTTTATGAACCGACTTTGCATAAATGTGTCGGTTGAGATATTCACGTCAGACGGCAGATTATTCTTAATTTCTTCAAGAGATGAAATTATTTTTTCGGTAAGCTCATTTGTGTCTGAGTTCGGCTGCTTGGTAATTGTCAAGGAAACTGCCGGCATTCCATTTTCTGATGCCATTCCCAACTTAGGCGTTTTAGAGCCAATCTTCACAGTCGCAATATCTGCTATCGTCACAATACCCGTAGAATCGCTTTTAACCACCGATTGGGCGATTACATCCAAGTCGCGTGTATTTACGTTTCCTTTTACGATATACTCATTCCCATATTCGTATAATATTCCGCCGCCTACATTGTTGTTAACATTCTCTGTTGCATCGGCCACCTCTTGCAATGAAATATTATAATACTTCATCTTATCAAGGTCAAGCAATATCTGATATTCTTTTATATCGCCACCTATTACTTGTACCTCGGAGACTCCACCAAGGGCGAGTAGGCGAGGACGTATGGTGCGGTCGGCTATGGTGCGTAAGTCTAATAGCGAAGTAGAATCGGCTGTGAGGCTTACAATCAACATCTCACCTAAGATTGAGGTTTGAGGCCCGAGTACTGGAGCTTCGACTCCGGCTGGGAATTGCTGGCTGACAGTAGTCAGTTTCTCCATTACTGTTTGTCGGGCTTGGTATATGTCGGTACCCCAATCAAATTCTACTGATACTGTAGAAAAGCCCGTGGTTGACGAAGACCTTACGCGACGAACGCCGGTGGCTCCATTCATGACAGTTTCAATCGGGAACGTTACAGTTTTCTCGATTTCCTCGGGAGCATATCCGGGAGCTTCTGTCATAATCACGACTGTAGGCGCATTCAAGTCGGGGAATACATCTATTTCTGATTTTATGGTAACATATATTCCCAAAATTGCCAAAAACAGGGTTACGAGCAGTACCAAAATCCTGTTTTGGAGGGAGAAGTGTATAATTTTGTTTAACATGTCGAATATCCGGTATTAATGTTCATGTGAATGTCCGGGAACGGCACCCGAATTTGCAGCAAGCTTAACAATTACGGCACCTTTGGTAACTATTTCCATTCCGGGGTCAATGCCCGAAAGGATCTCTATATTAATTCCGTTGCTCATGCCTGTTTTTACAAGGTGCTTAGCATAGCATTCTTCGTCGATTTTTTCATATACAAAATAGTCTCCTTGCTCCTCGGTTAAGGCTGAGACCGGTAATGAAAGCACATTGTGGCGTGTGGCACCAATCAAATAAACCTCGGCATATGAATTTGCCATTAATCCGTCACTATTATTAAAGCTAAAACATATTGGTATGTATCCTGCGATGGTAGTAGCGCTTTTAATAGGGGTTATCGATTCACCCCCAAGTGATGAAATGCTGTAAACCGAATCGGAATATGCTGGTTTGAAATTGGCTGTGTGTATATTCATTTTTGCATATCTTTCAGGCAAATCGGCTTGCAGTATCAGTACGTTGTTTGAGGATACGGTTGCAATAGGCATACCTGTTTCTACGTAGTCGCCATCATTGACATATATTTCGGAGATTGTCCCCGAAATTGATGAAGCATGCATTTCAGCTTTAGGCTTATAAATGTTTTGTGCTTGTTGAAATGCTTCTTTGGCCGCTATATATTCGCTTTCGGTAACTAATTGGTTCTCATACAAAGCGGATATACGTTCAAACTCGCGTTTGGCATTTTCAAAAGTTATTTTTGCACTTTTGTCTTGGTCTCCGCCGAGTATGTCATTGCCAGACACGGCTACGATTTGTTCCCCTTTGGTTACATGATATCCGAGGTGAATATTTTTTACAAACCTTACAATACCGGGTTTGGTTGCGGCAATCGTGTGTTCGTTGTCTTTTGCCGGAATTATTTGCCCCGACACGACAACAGTTTCATTGAAATCGGATGGTGTTATGATTGAAGTTAAGACTCCGAAGTTCTTTGCTTTTTCGGGTGAAAGAGTTATTTCATCGGAGTTATGCTCTTCGTGTTCGATTATTTCGTGGTCATGTGCTTTATTCCCTTCGACCGAATTTGGATTGCACGAAATTACACTGCCGACAATAATCGGTAGAATATATATTAAGTGTTTCATTATGTGGGTTTTTGATATTAAAAAAAGTATATGGTGTCTTAAGGCATACAATTATAATGCCTTATCGGTGAATTGCAGTCTAATATTACCTGCTTGAGTGTGGTGGGGAACGCAACCCTAATACTCTGATTCGGAATAGGTGCGTTAATATATTTTTATAGAAGGATTGTTTTCTGTGTTTAATGGCCAATATAATTTTACCGATATCCAGCGATTGAGCAATTGCATGAATAAATATTACCGTAATTATCGGCACGAGTGTTTCGTCATTGCCTGTTATATGGTTTGCGGTACTTAGCTTAAGGGAGCAATCTTCCTTATCTGACGAGGCAGGGCATTCGTTTTCTTGATTACAATTTTTAGAATGAAATTCCGAAGATATATGATCAATAATAGCCTGTATAAAAACGCCATAAATAACATGCACATCACCTCTTTGGGAATGATGATGAAATTGAACCATGCTGCTGACGGTTATTGCGAGCATGGTAATTATCGTACAGAGTTTATTTATGGCATTGGCGTTCATGGTGCAAATATACGGAAGAAATTTTGCAATTATGTTGCAAAAATACTTGCTTTCGTAATTAATTATTTATCGGATTGCTCGTCGTCATCGTCGAGAAAATCCTCGTCAAAGTCATAATCATAAAATGCCGATTCGGTAAACTGAGCCAATTCTCGGCCTTCTTTTTTCGTCGGTCGTCCCAAGCCTTTTTGTCGATTGACAAAACCGCTTATGCGTACCATGTCGAGCAATTCATATTGGTCGGGGGAGGTTAGATTTTTTAAAAAATTAGGTACGAGTTTCGCGCCGACACGGGCTTCGGTTAATCCAACGACCTCAAATGTATAAGTAACAGGCGGTTTGCGTACCGATACTGTATCACCTACTTTCACCATCCGTGACGGTTTTATGGTAACACCATCAATTGCAACACGGCCTTTTTTGC
>CALUNI010000146.1 GCA_944321905.1 uncultured Muribaculaceae bacterium
AATACCGGCTAAGGCAAGTGATGAACCTTATGTATTCGCCCACTCCCGACGGATACTGCGGCGACGAAGACAACGGCCAGACATCGGCATGGTACGTATTTTCGGCACTCGGATTTTACCCGGTTTGCCCGGGCAGCGAACAATACGTGGCCGGAACTCCCCTGTTCAAGCGCGCCACGCTGCACCTCGAAAACGGCAACGACTTCACAATCGAGGCTCCCAGCAATAGCAGAGAAAATATATACATACGGTCGGCCTCGCTAAACGGCAAAGAATATACCCGCACCTATTACCGCCACTGCGACCTGCTACAGGGCGGCACGCTACGTCTCGACATGTCGCCCACTCCCGACAAAGCCCGTGGCACATCCCTCGCCGACCGCCCCTATTCCTTCTCCCTTGAGCAACCGTGAAGATTCCCCGCACAGTCGTAAAACCTAAATACGGCAATAGACCCGCTCACAAGATGGTCAGGCATACCATTACTATTACGAAAAAGATGACATCGCGGTATTTGAAAGATATGAAAGAAACAATGAACTATTTTATACCCTTTCACGTTATAGAAAAGGAGATCATGGATATGATAATCTTATAAATATACTCGAAGACTTCGGATACAGGGGCAACAACGCCTTGTATTCCAAAAAACTTGATTTCGTTAAAGAAATTTCATTAAACGAGAACACACCTGCAATCATTACCGATGATGTTGAAAAAATGGTTGCAATAGATTCCGAGACAATACTCAGCCTCGATGAAAAATCTGCAAATATAGAAGAGATGGGTAGTTCCTTGTTTAACTCGGTTTCTTTCCGGGATTTCGTAATGAACGCTTATGGATACAAATGTGCCGTTACCGGGAAAGTTATAAGATACAAAGATTTGTTTAACTTAGAAGCCGCACACATAAAGCCTCAAGCACATAGAGGGTCGTTTCTGCCTTGTAATGGAATAGCAATGTGCCGTGACATGCACTGGGCATTCGACAAGGGATTTTTCACAATTGACGACAATTATAACATAATCGTATCCAAGGCAATTGAAAGCTCTTGGTTATACCGTGAATTTAACGGCAAGCAGATATTCGTTCCAACCGTGGAATATTTCAGGCCACACAAGATATTTTTGCAATGGCACAGGAACGCCGTTTTTGAGAAATTCAGCCAAATACGCAAATTATAAGCATATATTTCCGAATTATTGGCTATTATTTGTATTGTTGGGGATAAATGCCTACTTTTGCACGGTTAACATGGAAGTGTGCAACTCCAAAATTGCGTAAACGATTTTGAAAACGAGAGAGAAACTCATAGAAATCGCACGACAACTGTTTGCGAAAAAAGGGATAGAAAATACCACTATGAACGATATCGCCGCGGCATCCGACAAAGGACGCCGCACGATTTATACCTATTTTCGCAACAAGCGTGACATCTACAATGCCGTCGTCAAAACCGAAAGCGACAAAATCGTAGAAAAGCTCACCCAGATACTCGACAAGACCGAGCCTGCAGAACAAAAATTGATGGATTTCATATTCGTGCGATTCGAGAGTTACAAAGAAGCCGTGCTGCGCAACGGCTCTTTGCGAGCCGGCTTCTTCATGGACATACGCAAGGTTGACCGCGCCAGACGCAACACCACCTCGCTCGAAGCAGGCATACTGAGGCAAATCCTTAACGAAGGCGTCGAGCAGGGAGTATTCAAAATCAAGCATGTAGAGCAGACCGCAATGGTGATGATACTGTCGCTACAAGGTCTTGACGTGCCTTACATTCGCGACAACTTTGCCGAATTGGGCATAGAAAAACTGAAACTCAGAGAATATCTGAAAGATTTTATTCTTAACGGAATTAGCAACAAACAACAATAAAACAAGACAAGCCGATGTATATCAACTCAACTGGATACTATATCCCCGCAGGAAGGGTACACAACGACCACTTTCTAAACATAAACGGACTTACAAACGACTGGATTGTACAGCGCACCGGCATCGTAACCCGCTCGATAGTCGGCGAAGGCGAAGGTTCCGACTCGATGGGACTTGCTGCCATAGAAGATGCCTTGAAATCCCTACCATACGACATTAAAGACGTAAACTTGATAGTGTCGGCCTGCTATTCGCCCTACGACACGGTAGCGACACTCGCACATGTGGCACAACAAAAATACGACATCGACGGAGCAAAGGCCGTATATGTTTCATCGGCTTGCTCGTCGTTTGTGAACGGACTCGAAATCATAGAAGGATACTTCGCAATGGGCAAGGCCACAAAAGCTCTGCTCATATGCTCGGAGCATAACACATATTACAGCAACGAGAGCGACCCCAAGTGCGGACACTTGTGGGGCGATGCCGCCGTTGCCTACTTCATATCAAAGGAACGCGTGGCCGACACCGACATGACCATACGAGGCATTTACACGTGTGGGCTCGGCAACGTCGGGAAAGGCCCCGAGGGTGTGCATCTGCGCCCCCACGAAGACGGCATTACCATGCCATTCGGCAAAGATGTGTTCGTGCGCGCATGCCAATACATGATAACCGCGCTCAACAACGTGGTGACTCCATTGGGCATGACCATCAACGACCTCGATTACATCATCTGCCACCAAGCCAACAAACGCATAGTCAACAATGTCGCCCACCAGCTTGAGTTGCCCGACAGCCGCTTTATCAACAACATTGAAGAACTTGGCAACACCGGTTCGGCTAGCGCAGCACTGGTGCTGGCTCAAAACGTTGACAAATATCCAAAAGGTACCACGTTCGGACTCACCGTGTTTGGCGGAGGGTACTCGTGTGGAGCATTCATGGTAGAAAAGTAAAATTATCACAACTACAAAATCATCAAAATTAATAAATTATGAAATTACTTGAAGGAAAAGTTGCTCTTATCACCGGCGCTGCTCGCGGCATCGGCAAGGCAATAGCATTGAAGTTTGCTTCGGAAGGGGCAAATATCGCTTTCACCGACCTCGTAATCGACGAAAACGGCAAAAAGACCGAAGAAGAAATAAAGGCACTTGGCGTAGAAGCCAAGGGATATGCTTCAAATGCCGCAAGCTTTGAAGAAAGCCACAAGGTGGTAGAACAAGTACTTGCCGACTTCGGCCACATCGACATCCTCGTCAACAACGCAGGCATCACCAAAGACGGCTTGATGATGCGCATGAGCGAGGCTCAATGGGATGCCGTAATCAACGTAAACTTGAAGTCGGCCTTCAATTTCATCCACGCAATCACTCCTGTAATGATGCGCCAGCGTGGCGGCAGCATCATAAACATGGCCTCGGTGGTGGGCGTGTCGGGCAATGCCGGACAATGCAACTACTCGGCTTCAAAGGCCGGCATGATAGGTCTTGCCAAGAGTATCGCCAAGGAACTCGGCTCTCGCGGCATCAGGGCCAACTGCATCGCCCCGGGCTTCATCATCACCGACATGACCAATGCCCTATCGGAAGAAACCCGCAAGCAATGGGCGGCACAAATCCCGTTGCGCCGCGGCGGCACACCCGAAGATGTTGCCAACGTCGCCACATTCCTTGCCAGCGACCTCTCATCGTATGTCACCGGACAAGTCATCCACTGCTGCGGTGGCATGAACATGTAATTGCACAAAGTTTTTTTAAACACTATACAGCAAAAAGAAAAATTCCAACATCCGCGCGTGTGTGCGATGTTGGAATTTTTCTTTTTCCGCTCACAAGCCATCTTCTACAACGCCGCATACGGGCCACGCTGCAAGACGGCCATCAAC
>CALUNI010000147.1 GCA_944321905.1 uncultured Muribaculaceae bacterium
AACGGTCGAGGGTGTCGTTATCGGCAAGAGCCAGGTGCTTAACGTCCCTGTGGCAGAATATGCCAAGCGCACCGGCTTGCTCACAAAGGAAAAACTTTGTTCAAAGAGCTGGACATGCTCGACTTACTATGACGACGGGACTATAACTTTAACATTCTCGCAAAGTGGAACAGCCACATATTACAATAGCTATAGGCAAAGTTCAGAAAGCTTTAGCTATGAGATAGACGGCAACACAGTCATACTCTACTCATATGCACAAGATGCTCAATTGATAGTAGCCCACTACCTGCCTCAACGCGATGCTTTCGTAGCCATCGATTATGACAACAAACTGTTTCAATGACATAAAACGCATTTAAGACTCCAACGTTTCTATTATGAATAAGTTAACATCATTCATCTTGCTGCTTGCGGCAGTGACTATTCATGCCTACGCGACAAAAGGGCTGACGATTACCACCATCGATGGGCAGAAGCAGAGCATCGCCCTTCACGATTATCCGGTCATAACCATGAACGGCGGCAACCTTGTGGTCAAGACCAAAGCCGCCGAATTCAACTTCGACCTGCAAAAGGTTGACCATTTCATTTATGAAGATATAGAAGATAGCGGCATAATACCTGTTGCCGACGACAGAGGCACATTCTCCCAAGACGGCGACATGCTGTATTTCAAGGCGGGGAATACGGATATGCCTGTCGCAATCACATCGGTCGGAGGCATTGTAATGCTTCGTGGCAAAATCCCGTCAGGCTCAACACAAGCCACATCCATCAAGGATTACCCATCGGGCGTATATCTTGTATCGACAGGAACGGTAACATATAAAATCATAAAACGATGAAACGACTTATATACATTATAATCTGCGCCTCGGTACTTGCCATGAACGCCCTTGCGCAAAACCAATTGATGCTTGTCTATCACGGCGACAGCAACACCGACTTCGACGCATTCCTGTTCAACGAAATAGACAGCATTAGATATTCCAACATCGGGCTTGACAGCATCTCCTATTCCGAAGTGATGACGCAGGAAATATGGACTGCCGACAGCGTGTACCGCTACGCACTGGCCGAAATCGACAGCATTAATTTCCAATCGCCGGCGACAATCGTCAAGGACGGAACAATAAATCTGGCCGAGGACATCGAGCAATACATTGTCTCGTCTGACAGTTCTACCATCCTGTTCAGCTCATCCACTCCCGACCATGTCTTGCCCAAAGTCGGAAACAAGCTGTATGCAATCATGCCGTCAGAGAAGCTCCCATACGGGTTCATCGGCGAAGTAGCCACTATCAACGCCACGCAAGACGGCATGGAAATATCCTGCACCGAAATTGAAATGGCCGACGTGTTTGAACAATTCTATGGCGGTATCACATCGATAAGCAGGAATCCGGCCGAGGCCGAAACCAAGATGACGGCAAACGATATCGGAATAAGCTTGGCTCCCGACGTGTTTGAAACCGATTTGCTGCCCTTCTCTAAAGACTTCAAATTTGACATTGAAAAGAATAAGGATGTCGATTTGAGCAAGCTGCCATTTGGCACACTAATAAATGAAAGTGAGTATTCCAACGAGTGTGCGCTCGACTGCTCGATTACGATTAATCCCCACGTCAAAGTCTCTTCGATTTGGGTCATTAATCCGCTCACCGTCTATACACGCACCGTTACTTCGTTCAATGCCGATTACACTCTGTCAATTACAGGCAAACTTGCATCAGAATTTAACATAAAATTCAAACCTTTCCACTCCTTTAATCTTCCCACAGGTGCCGGCTCAAAACTTAATGTTCCCATAGGCTTCTTTTTCGGCGGAGATGTTACCGCAGGAGTGGAATACAACTATAGCAACACGATAAAATGGTTCTCCGACGTAGCCGTCACCCGGCCGATACTCTTGCCCGTCATATTGCCGGAAATATCGGGAAATTGTAAAGTAAGCTTAGCTGACGGCAATCACGCGCTCGACTGTAGCCTCTCGGGTGCCATACGCGCCGGTTTATACTTAGATCCCGGAATCGCATGGCTGCAGGAAGATGTGATTAAAATCGGTGGAGAAGCCAACGTCGGAGTTGAACTGTCGGGCAAGTCGCTATTCTTGACCACCGACCTCATCGACGCAAAAAATTCTCCAAGGTTATACCATCGCCTGCTTGAAGAGGGTGGCGTGTCATTATCATTATACGCATCGGCTCAATGTAAGGTGACTGTCTTAGGCAAAGATTTTGATATAGGCGCGGCAATAGAGGGCAACATAGGCGCGACCTTATTTACAACCAACGCAGTTCCCGAGTTCAGCGCACCATCATTCACCGACCACGGCGACGGCACGGCTTCGATATCATATTCCACCGACGGCGTGTGCCTGATGCCGAAGAAGGTGGGAATAATAGTCCGCGACAAGACCGGCTCGACCCCGGCTCAGACACTTTTCTTCGACGAGAAGTATTTCAGCCGTGAAGCGTCTTACAGCCGTTATTCGCTCACATTTGATTACGACAAGAACAAGCAATACACCATAAGCCCGATAACGGAAATTTCGCCTATTTATGGCCACATCATGTGTTCGCCTGCATGGCCGCCACTCGATGGCAACATATTCTATCCGTTTATCTACCATTACGAAAACCAAGCTTCGGGAATACGTGCAACATCGGGTATGCCAAACATCGAGTCGGGAGCCGACAACGGCACGAGTGTACAAGAAGGCAACTATTTCCCATTTAACGCACCACCGCAAGAAGAGGAGGAAGAAAAATGAAACCGACTGTTTTGACTATTATTTGCCTATTGGCGGCAATGGCGGCCAAGGCACAGATTGGATACCAAGTGTCGCTGCTCGACCAGGCGACAGGCGCGCCACGTGTCAACGAGTATGTGACAGTAAAAATCGACCTTACCGACAACGCTGGCTCGGTGATTTGCTCCGAGACGCACTCGGCAACGACCAACGAATTTGGCGTTATTTCGGTCACCATAGGCGATGCCGACACGTTTGCCCGGATGGACTGGTCCCGGCTTCCCCTGTGGATTTCGGCAACGGTCGAGGGTGTCGTTATCGGCAAGAGCCAGGTGCTTAACGTCCCTGTGGCAGAATATGCCAAGCGCACCGGCTCGCTCACTAAGGAACTGCTTTGCAGCAAAACGTGGGAAGGGAACGGCAGAGACGAAATATATAAATTAGATTTTTATAAAAACGGAGATTACAAACTTGTGAAAGTCAAGGACGCAGAAGAAGAAACTGCTACAGGATATTACGAAACAGATGGAAATATGATATTTCTATATCAGTCCCGTGATGGTGCCGATGATGACATATTTGAGTTTTGCAGATTCTCACTTAGTACAAACACTATCGTCGGCATAAAAGACTTTCCTGTAATGAAACAACATTGATACATCGCAACACAATTTTAACGCAATAACAAAATAAGTTCCATAAAAATGAAACATACCATTTCAACAATCATTTGCCTATTGGCGGCAATGGCGGCCAAGGCACAGATTGGATACCAAGTGTCGCTGCTCGACCAGGCGACAGGCGC
>CALUNI010000148.1 GCA_944321905.1 uncultured Muribaculaceae bacterium
AGCATCCGGGACTGGGCTTGCCGTCGGTGGTGGCATTGGTGGCCACGGCACTGTATTTTGCGCCGCTGTATATCGAGGGGGTTGCTGCAGGATGGGAGATAGTGGTTTTCTTCGTAGGAATCTTGTTGCTGTTGCTTGAGATATTTGTCATACCCGGTTTCGGAGTTGCCGGGATACTGGGCATATTGTTCACTTTGTCGTCGCTTGTGATGGCGATGCTCGACAATGATATTTTTGATTTCGGACTGATAACCGCAGGTAGCATTATGGATGCATTTTTGATAGTACTCGTGGGTGTGTTGCTCGGTGTGGCGGCAGTGATTTATGTGTCGCACAAGATAGGATCCAAGGGGATAATGAGAGGCTCGGCATTAGACAAGGAGCAACGCTTGGAAGAGGGTTACATAGGCGTGCCGGTCGAGCTTGCCAGATATGTGGGTCGCACTGGCGACGCTTACACGGTATTGCGCCCCGGCGGCAAGATACGCATCGACGGAGAGGTGCTGGATGCCGTGTCGGTAAACGGGTTTGTCGATGCCGGTGTACGGGTGAGGGTCGTTAAGTATGAAAATGCCCAACTTTATGTCGAACCCGAGTAACGATGTGAGAATGAGTGGTATGGCAGGCTTGAAATACATAGCAATCATTCCGGCAAGGTTTGCGTCAACTCGTTTCCCCGGAAAGCCGTTGGCTCGCATAACGGAGCGGGAGACACTGGTCGAGAGAGTGTGGAGGCAGGTGAGTGGGGTGTTTGACAACGCGTGGGTGGCGACCGACGACAAGCGCATATATGATGCCGTTACCGGTTTTGGCGGCAAGGCTGTCATGACCGGTGCCGGACACAACAGCGGTACCGACCGTTGCCGCGAAGCGTTTGAAAAGATAGGCAACGGCGAGGACGTGGTGGTAAACGTGCAGTGCGACGAGCCGTTTGTCGATGCTCGGTTGCTGATGTCGCTAATGAGATGCTTCGACGACCCGGCGACCGACATAGCGACACTTGTGAGCCGGTTTGAGGTTTCGGGTGACTATGCCCGGCTTGCCGACCCCGACACGCCAAAGGTGGTGGTTGACGAAAACATGAACGCCTTGTATTTCTCTCGCTCGGTAATACCTTATCTGCGTGGAGTCGAGCCATGCCGGTGGCCTTCGAGCCACGTGTTTTATACCCACATGGGAATATATGCTTATCGCTCGGGGGTGCTTGGAGAAATTACCCGCCTGCCGCAGTCGAGCCTTGAAAAAGCCGAGTCGCTCGAACAGTTGCGGTGGCTGCAAAACGGATATAAGATAAAAGTAGCGGTCGCCGACAGCCGGTTGATAAGCATAGATACGCCTCGGGATCTCGAAAATGCCATTAAATTGCTTAGTAGAAAAGAAGACTATGATAGATTATAAAAAACGTCCGCCGGTAAAGCCTTTTGGCGAGTTCCGGCTCGATTGCCCGAAGCCCTTGGTGTTGCCAAACGGTGTGCCGCTATATGTCGTGGCGGGGTGCGACCAGGATGTCAACCGGCTTGATGTCATACATCGGGGCGGGATGTTTGAGGAAATGCCGCATAGGCTGTTGGCGCAGTCCACGGCCTCTCAGTTGTCGCAAGGCACGTCGCGCATGACCTCGCAAGAGGTGGCCGAGTGTTTTGACTTTAACGGTTCATGGATTGGCTCGCGCTGCAGCTACAATCATACGACCGTGTCGCTCAATTCGCTCAATCGGTGTTTCGTCAATACGTTGCCGGTGCTTCGCGACATCATATTCGAGCCGTCGTTTCCCGAGCGCGAGTTCCGGGTGTATCAGAACCGGTGCTTGAGCGCATACCGCACGGCTCGTGAGCGCGTTAAATATATAGCAGGCGTGGAAATCAACAAGATTTATTTCGGCCTCGATTACCCTTTGTCGTCGGTCGTGTCTGACGATGATGTGTTGGCTGTCGATACCGGGTTGCTCGGGCAGTTTCACAGGCGTTATTTCCGTGCGGCAAACCGCACTCTCATATTGTCGGGAAGCATAACCGACCGGGAAATAGGTATGGTAACTGAGGCTTTCGGCAAAGACTTCGACGACCTCGATGCCGAACCGCTGGCCGATGCCACGCGGTGTGGCACAGAGCAGCATTTCTCGGTGGTCGAAAAGCCCGGGGCGGTGCAGTCGGCCATCTGTATGCAGCTGCCTGCCGTGCCTCGTGTGCATCCCGATTACTTCAAGTTGCGCATACTTGTTACGGCTCTCGGGGGATATTTCGGCAGCCGCCTCATGAGCAACGTCCGCGAGGACAAGGGCTATACATACGGGATATGGGCGTCTCTTGTCGGGACTCGCACCGATGCCTATGTGAGCATTTCCACCGAGTGTGACTGCGACTATGTGTCGCCGTTGATCGACGAGGTTAGGCATGAAATGAATAGGTTGAGGCATGAGCCTATACCTGCCGAGGAACTTGAAATGGTAAAGTCGAGCATGCTTAGCGACTTGGTGAAGAATCTCGACACCCCTTTTGCCATTGCGAGCAACGTGAGCGCGATGTTGCTGTATGACATATATCCCGAATATTTCAACGAGCAAATCAGGGCTATCCGTTCGGTTACGCCCGAAGAATTGCAGGAAGTGGCGCAGCGGTACTTAATCGACGACCGCTTGTATATAGCCGTGGCAGGGCGCATGTGAAAAAATGTTGGAAAGACAGGGGCTTGGATACGGGTTGGAATTTTGGGTTGGAATTTTGCAGAATCCTGCAAAATTCCACATGGTTTCTCGATTGATTACAGATTAATTGTGTAACTTTGTACCGACTGATTGCCGCCAGATGTAAGCAGCATTACGGTGTTGACGAATGTTGAATATCTATTTACAATACAAAATAAGCGTTAAATAACTTTCTCTATTTCGATTTAAACCGTAAGTTTGCATAACGAAATTACCACTAATCAATGAAAACAAACCTTAGCTCTCAAATTAAATTGGACAGAATACCAAAGAGGTATTATGCTCCGACGAGTGAAATAGAGCTTGCCTCTCTCACCCGTAATGAAAAACTAAATACCAAGATACTTGAGACTCCTGCTCAAGGGGTTGAATATGTGGCTAAAGAGATTGCCGCTACCATTCGTCGTTTTGTCGATACGACGGGCAAGTGCGTTCTCGGGCTTGGCACCGGCGAAAATGTCTTGAAGGTTTACGAGGAGCTTGTAAAGCTCTACAAGAATGGAGAAGTAAGCTTCAAGCATGTGATTGTATTTGACTTGTATGAATTTTTCCCAATCGACGAGTCGCGCACTCCCAGCACCACGGCGCGGTTGCGCGAGGCGTTGCTCAACCAGGTGGACATAACGCCCGGTAATTTCCACAAGTTTGACGTAAACACCACCATAGAAGATATATTGCAATTCTGCCATTATTACGAGGCCGACATAGAGAAATGCGGCGGCCTCGACTTGGTGGTTT
>CALUNI010000149.1 GCA_944321905.1 uncultured Muribaculaceae bacterium
CCCATTGGACTCCGGCAAAAGCGCATATCAGCCATCTACAAGTTTCATCCCGGGCTTCCATTGACGCGGAAATTACAGAAGCCGAGAACTCACTTGCATCGGGTGCAGAACTTTTTATAGGCGGACATGGCGGCGCGGCAAAAAGCGATGCGGTAGAATTTAAAATCGCTTATTTTAAAAAGATGAAAGAGTTGCTTGCAGAAAACAATACGGCACATGATTTCGTGAATGCCATGAAACAAGCCTATCCCGGTCTGCCGGGAGAAACCGGGCTTGAAGATTTGGGCAAAGCCTTATACAAATAATAGAATAGTTAACGCATCAAAGCATCGGATGGTATCATGGCAAATACCGTTCGATGCCTTGATGTTTATCGCGTATATTAAGTCTCCTATAATTATTCAATACGAGTACTAAAAACTTATGCCTATCCTAACCGACATGCCATTAAAATTATTTATGTCGTTATACACATCTCCCGTATAATAACTATCCATATTCATGAAAGAATAAGATATGATTATGTGTGACTTGAATTCTTGAGTTGCATATAAGTTAAAGCCGAGTCCCACCGACCCGTAAAACGAATTTTGCGAAACGTCATCGCTAAGCGTATTAAACGAACAGCCCAACCGCAAATCAAGGAAACACAATGAAGGCTTGTTCATGAAATTTGTACGCAACAACGCATACACAGGAATCGAAGTATAACTATTGCCAATGGCACTCTTGATGCCGGCTCCAACTCCTACCGTCCTTATAAAACTG
Organism: uncultured Muribaculaceae bacterium; assembly: GCA_944321905.1. Classification (GTDB taxonomy): domain Bacteria; phylum Bacteroidota; class Bacteroidia; order Bacteroidales; family Muribaculaceae; genus Avimuribaculum. The sequence goes on from CALUNI010000149.1 coordinate 769, forward strand.
TTCTTATAACCGAAATATGCATCAATGTCTATCGACGACATATCGTTCCCCGACATGTCGATAGAACTGCCGACATCTGCACCCCATGCAAAATGGCCAATTTTATTTACCGAATCCGATCTGATTTCCGCAACTGCGACCGTAGATAAAGATGCTACCAAAGCAACCAACAATGTTACAAAATATCTCATGCCCCAATTTTTTTGCTAAAGTAATAAAAATAAATGGTATGCTAAAAAATACACAAAAAAACGGCTCCCGGAGTCTCCCGGGAACCGAACAACCAAAATAAAATACCTTAAAATATCAATCGCCAAGGTAAGATTTCAAGAGACGGCTCTTCTGTCCTTTCAAACGGCGTATGGCCTTCTCTTTTATCTGACGCACTCTTTCGCGCGTCAAGTCAAACTTGGCACCTATCTCTTCCAATGTCATTTCTTGGCAACCAATGCCGAAAAACATCTTTAAGATGTCGCGTTCGCGTTCGTGCAATTGATTCAGCGCACGCTCTACCTCTTTTGACAAAGATTCTTGATTCAGTGTCGAATCGGCCATCGGCGAATCGTCGTTAGGCAACACGTCGAGCAGACTGTTGTCCTCCCCTTCGACAAAAGGAGCGTCAACCGAAATATGACGGCCTGAAACTTTAAGGGTATCCGAAATTTTGTCAACAGGAATTTCAAGCTTGTTTGCAAGTTCTTCTGCCGAAGGACGGCGTTCATTCTCTTGCTCAAACTTTGAAAGAGCCTTGCTAATCTTGTTAAGCGAACCAACCTGGTTGAGTGGCAGGCGGACAATGCGCGATTGCTCAGCCAAAGCCTGCAAAATAGATTGCCTAATCCACCACACGGCATAAGAAATAAACTTAAAGCCACGAGTTTCGTCAAATTTCTGGGCAGCTTTAATCAAGCCTAGATTACCTTCGTTAATCAAATCGGGAAGACTCAATCCCTGATTTTGATATTGTTTAGCCACTGAAACGACAAAACGCAAATTAGCTCGCGTTAATTTTTCCAACGCCGCATGATCACCTTTTTTAATGGCCTGTGCAAGCTCGACTTCTTCTTCTACTGTGATAAGATCCTCACGGCCAATCTCTTGAAGATATTTGTCGAGTGATGCGCTCTCACGGTTGGTAATTGATTTGGTAATCTTTAATTGTCTCATTTATGCTTAGAGATTTTAGTGTGCAAAGGTAGATATATTATTTTGACGAATTTGATAAATATTGTAAAACATTCAAAACAAATATTATAATACAATCATCCGCACTCTATCAAAACAATATATAATTATATAACAAATACATGGCTGAAATGTTGCAGCACAAAAGCATCATTAACATATTTTAAAATAAAGCATGGAAGCCATCCATGCCGGAATGGTTTCCATGCCTATACTATTTGCGACGCGCTAATAGTCCCAACCTAAACTCAAGTCGTCGAGCCACAATGTACTGCCATCGCCCCCGGTAAAATAGTCGGCATATTTACTCGAAGTTGAGACAATTACAATATAATTCGGAACCAAATCGGTACGGCGATATTCATATTCTATATCGAAATCGGTCCAGTTTCCTATAGTTTCACCAGTCTGCACTTCACCATAGGCTATCACATAATCGGCGTTCCGGTCAAAAAGCTGACGGTTGCTCGGGTCGGTGCGTATCTCCACAGGTTCGGGCTTGTTTATAAGTGCCGTATATACAATTGCCGTGTCGGGACGACCCTCCAAATCGGCAAGAGCATCTTCTCCTACGCGGTTTATCGTCGAAGATATATACTTCCAGTGTCCCCGCAACCTCGTGGGACGACCCGTAAATTCACGTCCGAAACTAAGCACCCCATTCGTTCCGTCAGTCCTTACGTAACTGCCGGCAAAGATATTGCCGCCCGCCAATTTCACCACAATCCACTTAGAAGCGAGCTTTACCGAATAACCTTGGCCTCCATCCCAAGTGTCGGTATCCGGGGTGGTGTTGCTCCCTCCGACACCTATGACGGCAAACGATGCCGCACCATCGTTACCCGTATCCCAGAACGAGGTGCCACCTTCGTCCCAAGGATTCCATATTTTATCATTCTCGTACCACCACGTGTCAAATCCCATGTTAGGCAATTCTATGATTCCTTGGGTCATAACCGTGGTTACAGGGCTATAATTTGCTCCACTGTAAGCCCTTACTTCATAACTCGTATTTTGATCGAGATGAGGAACGCATGTCGAGAATTCTCCGCCGGCATGAGTTATTTCGCTTTGGTCGATTCTAATCCAGTCTTCACTGCCCTGCAAGCGATACTCAAAGCCATTTTCATAACCTTCTTGAGCCGAACCATATAGCCACATAACGTTAGTCCAAGCGTCCACACGGTCGAGAGACACAAGCGTGCTTGTCACTTCTACATATACAGTCCACACCTCGGTTTTCCCGTTATAAGTCACGGCAACTTCTACCGGGTTAGATAAGTCGGCAACCGAATTATTCAAATCGGGTGACATAGTAGTTATACCGGCAGGCCCCAGTTTCACGTCACCTATGGCAACAGCCGTGATGTCGGCATCCTCGGGCATATATACCACT
>CALUNI010000150.1 GCA_944321905.1 uncultured Muribaculaceae bacterium
TCTCGAAGTTCACCACGTCGAAATTGTCTATCAGCACATCCGGAAGGATGGTTCTGAGAAGGTCGTCTGCTTTCATGATGCAAAGCTACTCAATATGCTTGAGAGTTTCTATCGCCAACCGGGATTATCCGCTGATCCATAATCGCGGGCAGATTTTATAATAAAGTTGTTTTTTTAAGATTATTTTTTTAACAGATTGCAGACACTTACAATCCATTTGGAATATTACGCCAATGCAATACACATAGATATTTACCCATGTAACTTCTTTTATTGAATAAAAACATACGGATTAACACCGCTATAAACCGATTTAAATAGTAAGTTGATATATAGAAACTTAACAGGCAATAGTAGGGTTTATAGCTCAGTTTCTATTTAACATAATGCCAATTATGTAACAGTTTTGTTAAAGAAATTTATATCTCACATTGTCTTTTACTAAAAAGATTGGTGTGCAATTAATAATAAATTGCACACCAACAAACGAGTATTTTTAGAGAACTCTATATTTACATAATTCCTCGTTCACGCAATTTTAATTGCCAATTCCAAGCCGAACGCATTGTGTCATCAATTGATGTTGTAGCTTTCCATCCAAGGACTTCATTGGCTTTCTTTGGATCGGCCCAAACCTTTTCAATATCACCGCTACGACGACCTACAATCTTATGAGGAACTTTTACTCCGGTAGCTCGTTCAAAAGCGTTGATTAGCTCCAAAACCGACAGCCCTACTCCGGTTCCCAGATTGAATATTTCTAATTTTTCATCACTCTTGTCTTCGAGCATTCTTTCAAGTGCAGTAACATGAGCTTTTGCAAGGTCAACCACGTTTATGAAATCACGGATACAAGAACCGTCGGGAGTATTGTAGTCATCACCAAACACGCTCAATTCTTTTCTTATGCCAATTGCAGTTTGTGTTAAGAATGGTATCAAGTTTTGAGGTACGCCGTTTGGCAATTCGCCTATTTCGGCACTTGGATGAGCTCCTACCGGATTAAAATACCTAAGAATTATGCTTTTAATCGGTGCGCCAGAATTGATGTAGTCCGTAATTATTTCTTCTGAAATCTGCTTTGTATTACCATATGGGGATGTAGCTTTCTTTATTGGGGCGGTTTCATCAACCGGGTTCTTGTCGGGCTCTCCGTATACGGTACAAGAAGAAGAAAATACTATGCCTTTCGTGCCATATTGAGGCATTAGCTTAAGCAAATTGATCAAAGTGGTCAAGTTATTGTAATAATAAAGCAATGGCTTCTGTACAGATTCGCCAACAGCCTTACTTGCAGCGAAGTTGATAATTCCATCAATGCCCGGATTGTCTTCAAATAATTTTGTCAGAGCAGCCAGATCGGTGCAATCAGCTTTTACAAAAATAGGCCTAACGCCAGTGATCTTTTCGATACCGTCAAGCACTTCAATGTTGCTATTAGACAGATTGTCGATTATAACGACTTCATAACCGGCATTTTGTAGTTCTACAACGGTGTGCGAACCTATATAGCCGGTTCCACCTGTTACTAAAATTTTACCTTTCATGATAATATAGTTTTATTTAAAATCAAACAATTTGTTTGGATATTTACCTTCTGTGATTAAATTTGTGATATTAGCTATTACCGATGGCTTATCTGCGGCATATGTCACGCCAAACCACGTTGATTTTGTTTGATATACTTTTACTGTGGCAATATTGGCTTTTATTAAGTCATTTACCATTGATGGAATGTAGAATTCTGTTTTCAAGTCGTTACAGTGACTTGAAAGGAATTCGATCAGAGCATTTTGTGAATAGTCGAAATAATCGGGAGTAAATCCCCACATGTTCATGGAAACCAATGCATTGGTCTCTATTCTATACCTATTGCCATCTTCGTCGCCATATGAAATGCTTCCATCTTCACGGCGCATTATGTGATGACGTTCAGTCACATTGGTTAGAAATCCATCCGCCGACACGTCACAGACCCCACGAGACACTTCTCCACTTTCACTAAGCGTGTTCCCTACGTGAAATCCTATCATACAGTATTCATTCTTCGAGTGTTCCATGTTTTTCAATGCTTGCGCTAACACTCTAAAACTATCCTGTCCGTAAAAATCATCTGCATTTATAACCGCAAAAGGTTCATTGATAACTTCTCGCCCCATAAGTACGGCATGATTTGTACCCCATGGCTTTGTCCGCTCCGGGTTTGGCGCGAACCCCGATGGCAGTTTGTCTATGGCTTGAAAAACGACTTCAACCGGAATATGACTTTCGTATTTGCTTAACACCTTTTCTCTAAAGTCTTTCTCAAAATCGTGCCTTATGACAAACACGATTTTTCCAAATCCGAAGCGTATGGCATCATAGACAGAATAATCCATTATTGTTTCGCCATTGGGCCCGATGCCGTCTAACTGTTTTAAACCGCCATAGCGGCTACCCATGCCAGCGGCTAATATAAGTAGTGTAGGTTTCATTTTTTGCTTAATCTGCGTAACAACATGACCATTTTAATTGAAACAGCCAAGTTAAGTATCACTATAACCTTATAAAAATAATATGGTTTGCTATACGCAAAGTTAAGCAAATTTCCGAGAAAAACAGAAAAGACGCGTTATGTTTTTAAACCGGCAAGACCATACGGAAATGGCGATTGCCACACAGTGGAGCAAAGTGTTAAATTTCAAAAAAAGTTTCTCAAGCCGATTCTATATTCATTTGCGATGGCATAATTTTTGAACGAATTGATAATCATAAATAAAACCATATATGATTACATCTTTTATTATTTTTATAGCAATAGCCATTATAAGCTATGTAGTCCAAGCCTCTCTCAAAAATAAATTTGACAGGTATTCGCAAGAACCGATTCGCAATGGGATGACGGGACGTGACATCGCGCTAAAGATGTTGCATGACAATGGCATATATGATGTCAAAGTCTTAAGTACGCAAGGAATGCTGACAGATTTTTACAATCCGGCCAATAAAACAGTGAATCTGAGTGAAGGCGTATATAACAGTTGCAGCGTGGCCGCTGCCGCTGTGGCAGCTCATGAGTGTGGCCATGCGGTTCAACACGCTACTCGATACAATTTTTTGCAAATGCGTAGCAAACTCGTGCCTGCCGTAAACTTCGCATCGCAATGGATGTCGTGGATATTGCTTGCCGGCATCATTTTCGTGCAGACAATGCCACAAATATTATTTGTGGGAATCACACTTTTTGCCATTACTACCCTCTTCAGTTTTATCACTCTGCCTGTCGAGATTGACGCAAGTCGCAGAGC
>CALUNI010000151.1 GCA_944321905.1 uncultured Muribaculaceae bacterium
AGTCGAGCCAACTCGCCCTGCGCCAGCAGCAACAGCAAAACAAGAAAGCCGAGGAAAAGAAAAAAGAATTACTTGAATTCATACGCCGATTCAGTGCCAACGTGGCTAAATCCAAGCAGACCACAAGTCGCAAGAAGATGCTTGAAAAGCTCAACATCGAGGAGATTCAGCCATCTTCGCGCCGATATCCCGGCATAATCTTCACGCCTAACCGCGAGCCGGGCAACAAGATTCTCGAGGTCCACGGCTTGACGGCATCGGTCGAAGGCGACACGCTCTTCCACGATGTCAACTTCACCATCGAAAAGGGCGACAAGGTGGTATTCCTGAGCCACGACCCGCGCGCAATGACGGCTCTGTTTGAAATAATCAACGGCAACCGCAAGCCCGATGCCGGCAACTACGAATGGGGGCAGACGATAACCACGGCATACCTGCCGCTCGACAACTCGGCATTCTTCAATACCGACCTCAACCTCGTAGATTGGCTGTGCCAGTTCAGCGACGACTCCAGCGAAATATACTTGAAGGGATTCCTCGGGAAAATGCTATTCTCGGGCGAAGAAGTCCTAAAAAAAGCATCGGTGCTGTCGGGCGGGGAAAAAATGCGCTGCATGATTGCAAAAATGATGATGACAAACGCCAACACTCTCATCCTCGACACTCCGACCAACCACCTCGACCTCGAATCGATACAGGCGTTCAACAACTCGCTGCAATCGTTCAAAGGCAACATACTGATGTCGTCGCACGACCACGAATTCATTCAAACGATATGCAACCGGGTCATCGAACTTACGCCTAACGGCATCATCGACAAGATTATGGACTATGACGATTACATATCGGACGACAAGGTTGCCGCACTGAAGGAAAAATTATATAACAACTAAAACACACCGTAAAATATATATGGTTAAACACGTAGTAACTTTCAAGCTCTCGGGATCTGCCGAAGAAAGGCTTGACACCGCCAGACGATTCAAGGCGGCATTGCTTGCCTTGCCGGGAAAGATAGAAGTGCTGAAATGCATAGAAGTGGGAATCAACGAAAACCCCAATGAAGAATGGGACGTGGCACTTATAGCATCGCTCCCAACGATGGACGACGTTGCCACATATGCCAAGCATCCCGCACATGTCGAAGCAACAACCATCATCGCAAATTCAAAAGTTGCCCGAGCCTGTGTAGATTATGAAATATGAAACAATCACACAAAACGAATGGGGCGGAACTCGCATTAAACAGCGGGGTCTGCCCCATTCGCCTTTTTATCGGCCACACGTGGGTGGTCGCCAAGGGAGTGACGAGTTTGCAAAAATCTACAGTTTCTGCATTTTTCAGAAAAAATTCCTCAATAATCATTTGAATTTGCAACATTATGACTATATTTGCAGCAAATTCAAAACAAAAAGTATTACACAACTATTATTCTGGTAAAAAGATATGTTTAGGTTTATGACACTTATCTACCTTGATAATAGGCACAAAGACAGTAGTAACCTCAAATACACAACACAGCATGTCACAACTAAGGTTTACAGTCGTTAAAGAAGCATTCAGCCACAAGGCCGTCGAAGTAAAGATGCCCGAGGAAAAGCCTTCTCAGTATTTCGGCAAGTACGTATTCAACCGCAAGAAAATGTATGAATACCTGCCGAAGAAAACTTTTGACGCACTTGTATATGCCATCGACAACAAGGAGCCGCTAAATCGCGAGGTGGCCGACAGTGTTGCCGAAGGCATGAAACAGTGGGCGCTTGACAACGGAGCCAAGCACTATACCCACTGGTTCCACCCGCTGACCGACGGAACCGCCGAAAAGCACGACTCGTTCATCGAACACGACGGCAAAGGCGGAGTTCTGGAAGAATTTACGGGGAAACTGCTCGTGCAGCAAGAACCCGACGCATCAAGCTTTCCTAACGGCGGCATACGCAACACGTTTGAAGCCCGCGGATACTCGGCATGGGACATATCTTCTCCGGCATTCATTCTGGGCAACACTCTCTGCATTCCGACGATATTCATATCCTACACAGGCGAAGCTCTCGACTACAAGATGCCCCTGCTGCGCGCGCTAAACAGCGTCGATAAGGCCGCCACGTCGGTAGCCCGGTTATTCGACCCCAACGTAAAGCACGTGTATTCATACCTTGGTTGGGAACAAGAGTATTTCCTCGTTGACGAGCTGCTATACTCTGCCCGTCCCGACTTGATGTTGACCGGCCGCACACTGATGGGACACGACAGTGCCAAGAACCAACAGCTCGAAGACCACTACTTCGGCTCGATTCCGGCACGTGTCGAAGCCTTCATGCTCGATCTTGAAATTGAATGCCACAAGCTGGGAATACCGGCCAAGACTCGGCATAACGAAGTGGCTCCGAACCAATTTGAATTAGCACCGATATACGAAGAAACCAACCTTGCCAACGACCACAACCTGCTGCTAATGCTGCTCATGGACGATGTGGCACGACGCCACAACTTCAGGGTGTTGCTCCACGAAAAGCCGTTCAAGGGCATTAACGGCTCGGGAAAACACAACAACTGGAGCCTCGGCACCGACACGGGCGTACAATTATTCGCCCTGGGCAAAACTCCGATGGCAAACTTGCAGTTTATAACATTCTTTGTAAACGTTATGGCCGCAGTTTACAAGCATAACGGCCTGCTAAAAGCTTCAATATCCTCGGCCACCAACGGACACCGCCTCGGAGCAAACGAAGCACCGCCGGCAATTATCTCCATTTTCGTGGGCAAGCAACTGAGCAACATACTCGACAAGCTCGAAACCAGCGACAAAGACGAAATTATCGACATGAGCGGAAAGGCGGGCAAGACTCTGGGAGTTTACCAAATCCCCGACTTGCTAATCGACAACACCGACCGTAACCGCACGTCGCCGTTCGCATTTACCGGCAACCGTTTTGAATTCCGTGCCGTTGGCTCATCGGCCAATTGCGCGTCGGCAATGATTGCCCTCAATGCCGCCGTGGCCGACCAGCTTAACGAATTCCGCGCGACAATCGACCGCCGTCTCGCAGCAGGCGAGAAATTCGAGCACGCCGTACTCGAAGAAGTAAAGTCGCTCATATCGTTTGCCAAGCCCATTCACTTCGACGGAAACGGATATAGCGACGAATGGAAAGCCGAA
>CALUNI010000152.1 GCA_944321905.1 uncultured Muribaculaceae bacterium
AGGCCACCTTTATCGAGTTGACATGCCCAAACAGCACTTCTACGTTTATAAGCATGCCCACGCCGATGAGGAAGTATGGGATGAACAGGGCGTTTCCCACAAATTCGAGGTGGTTCATCAATGGCGACACTTGTGGTATGAGCCTGTTAAGCACCAGTCCTACAATGAACGCTCCCAATATCCCTTCCATGCCGACAAATGCCATGAGTCCCGCACCGAGGAAGACCATGGCAAGCACGAAGATGTATTGCACCACGCCGTCGCTGTACCGGCGGAAGAACCAACGCCCTATGCGTGGGAAAATGTACATTATGGCCGTGCCGAGAACCACTACTTTAAGAATGAGCCATACCCAGTAAATCTCGGAAACGTCGCCTTTGTACAACCCGCTTATTACCGCAAGGACGAGTAGCGTGAGGGTGTCGGTTATGGCAGTTCCGCCTACGGCTATTCCCACCGACCGTTGCCGCGTCACGCCGTAGCGTTGCGCTATGGGATAGGCCACAAGGGTGTGTGAGGCATACATACTTGCAAGCAGCACCGATGTGGTCAGGCCGTATCCGAGCAAATGCAGATTGGTCCATATGCCTATTCCCATGGGTATGATGAATGCCAATATGCCCAATACCGAGGCTTTGAAACGGATGTTCTTGAAGTCTTCCATGTTCATTTCAAGCCCGGCAAGAAACATTATATAGTATAGTCCTACCTGTCCAAACAGCTCAAAACTGCTGTCGCGTGCCAGAATGTTCAGCCCATGCTCGCCTATTAGCACTCCGGCGAGTATCATGCCTATTATGTGGGGGATGTGCAACCGCTCGAATACGATGGGGGCAAACAAGATAATTGCCAACACGAGGAAGAATATCCACGTGGGGTCGGCAATCGGCAGGCTGATGTCAAGCCCTAAGAAATCGAGCAAGTCTCCCATCATAGCATTGTGTTAATTTATGTTGCAGCCGTCGAGCAGGGTGATATAAGTCTGTATGGCATCGCGTATTTCCCATGTATCGATATATTCGTCGGCCGAGTGTGAGCGAGCCGAGTCGCCCGGCCCGATCTTTAATGATGGGAATGGCATGAGTGCCTGGTCGCTGAGCGTAGGAGAGCCGAATGCCTGTTTGCCGAGTATTTCGAGACGTTTGACAAGCGGGTGGGTCGGAGATATGCTCGATGGTGTGAGCCTTGTGGAGCGTGGGACAAGCGCGCACTTCTCTCCTGCCGCTTTGCGCAGCAAGTCGAGCGTTTCAAGGTTGGAGTATGCATCGGTAGTGCGTACATCCACCACAATCTTACACAAGTCTGGAATTACGTTATGCTGTTGTCCGGCTTCGATTTGCGTCACCGACACTTTTATTGGGCCGAGTAGTGACGACCGGCGTTCAAAATTTATCGAGCGCAAGGCTTCGATGACGTCTATGGCGTTGTATATTGCATTTTCTCCTTCTTCTCTGGCGGCGTGGCCGGCAATCCCTTTTACCGTGCCGTCAAGCACCATCAAGCCTTTTTCGGCGATGGCCGGTTGCATTGAAGTCGGTTCGCCTACTATTGCCATGTCTATTCGAGGTAACAAAGGCAATGTTGCTTCTATTCCGTTTTTGCCACTCACTTCCTCTTCGCATGAGGCCAAGAATATGAGGTTATAGCTTTGGTCTGATTCGGCAAGGTGGCGGAATGTAGCCAAGAGCGACACGACCGAAGCTCCTGCATCGTTGCTGCCGAGGCCGTAGATGCGTCCATCTTCGGTCTCGGTTGCCGCGAACGGGTCGCGTTGCCAGCCTTTGGCCACGCTTACCGTGTCGATATGGCTGTTGAGCATCAGCGTAGGCTTGCTGGAATCGTGGCCTGTAATGCACCACACGTTGTTTCCGTGGCGCATAGGGCCGAGCCCCCAGTTGTTCATTTGAGATTCTATCAAGTCGGCTACTTCATGCTCTTCACGGCTGAACGAAGGTGTGCTTATCATCTTTTTCAGCAGGTCGATTGCATCGTAATATAACTCATCCATAGTACAAAAATACTGAAAATACTCGAAACAGCCAACTATGGCCGGATAATTCAAAATCATGCACATAAAAGGCCCTTTGGCGAAATGTGATATTGCGGTTGTGTAAATATAGGGAGAAATGCTTACCTTTGAATGGCGAAAAGTCATTTTTTCGCACTCTGGTTTCTTGGAAACTAAATTTTAACAAGGGTGTTTTTCTGCACCAAGCAAAAAAGGGAAAATTATCTCGTAGGGAAGCGGATGTGTATGCAAGAATTGAATTACGATAAGGAACTTGTGCTTCGGCATCTTGAAAATCCTGCCTTTAAGTTGGTGGGCAAGGTGGCCGACGAATTGAATCGTGAGTGCTATGTAGTAGGGGGTTATGTGCGCGACATATTTTTAAACCGCGCATCAAAGGATATCGACTTTGTGACAGTCGGCAGCGGAATAGAGGTTGCCGAGAGGGTGGAACGCCTGCTCGGACGGAAGGCGTCGCTTGCGGTATTCAAGAATTTCGGTACGGCGCAGGTGAAGTGGCAGGGGATAGAGCTTGAGTTTGTGGGTGCTCGTCGCGAGTCATATACCCACGACAGTCGCAATCCCATTGTCGAGGATGGCACTCTCGACGACGACCAGCGCAGGCGCGATTTCACAATTAATGCGATGGCGGTGTGTGTCAACAGCGGCCGCTTCGGTGAATTACTCGACCCGTTTGACGGTATCAACGACTTGCGCGACAGGCTTATACGCACGCCGCTTGACCCCGATGTCACTTTTTCCGACGACCCATTGCGCATGATGCGAGCAATACGTTTTGCCACGCAGCTCGGGTTTGAAATAGTGCCTGAAACGTTTTCTGCAATAGAGCGGAACAGGGAGCGCATAGGCATAATATCGCGTGAGCGCATTGCCGACGAGCTGATGAAGATAATGAAGTCGGCGAAGCCTTCGCGAGGATTTGTGCTGCTCGACCGTTGCCGCCTGCTTGAAATAATATTTCCCGAACTTGCCGCCTTGAAAGGCGTGGAAACCGTCAACGGAAGGGGGCATAAGGATAATTTTGCGCATACGTTGCAGGTGCTTGACAACGTGTCGGCACAGAGCGACAATGTGTGGCTGCGGTGGGCTGCGTTGCTGCACGACATAGCCAAGCCTGCATCCAAGAGGTAT
>CALUNI010000153.1 GCA_944321905.1 uncultured Muribaculaceae bacterium
TGAGCCAGGAAGGCATAAAGCCACTCATGCTCAAGACCGAGGCGCACTATATGCAAGACAACAGCCGCGAGATGCACATAGTCACCGACCCGCTGTATTTCGTAATCGACGAAAAGAACAACAGCGTGCAGCTGACCGACAAAGGCATCGACGTGCTGACCGGCACCACCTCCGACCCGACATTCTTTGTGCTGCCCGACATAGCAACAGAATTGTCGCAAGTCGATAACGAACCGCTTACCGATGAGGAAAAAGTAGCAAAGAAAGACGAACTGATGCAGAACTATGCCGTGAAGGCCGAACGCGTCCACACCGTCAACCAGCTGCTTAAGGCCTATGCACTCTTTACTCGCGACATCGAATATATAGTGTCGGAAGACGGAAAGGTAAAAATCGTAGATGAGCAGACGGGACGTATAATGGAAGGCCGCCGCTACAGCGACGGGTTGCACCAAGCCATCGAAGCTAAGGAGGGCGTGAAAGTGGAAGATGCCACACAGACGTTTGCAACCATCACGCTGCAAAACTACTTCCGCATGTACCACAAACTCGCCGGCATGACAGGTACCGCCGAGACCGAAGCAGGCGAATTCTGGGACATATACAAGCTCGACGTGGTGACCATACCCACCAACAAGCCGGTGCAACGCATCGACATGACCGACCGCCTTTACAAGACAAAGAAAGAGAAATACAATGCGGTAATCGAAGAAATAGAAAAAATGGTGAAAGCCGGGCGACCGGTACTGGTAGGCACGACCTCGGTAGAAATAAGCGAGTTGCTTAGCCGCATGCTCACAATGCGCCGCATTCCGCACAACGTGCTGAATGCGAAATTGCACCAACGCGAGGCCGAAATCGTGGCACAGGCCGGACAGAAAGCTGTGGTAACGATTGCAACCAACATGGCAGGCCGTGGTACCGACATCAAGCTGTCGCCCGAAGTGAAAGCCGCAGGCGGTCTTGCTATCATCGGTACCGAGCGCCACGAGTCGCGTCGCGTCGATCGCCAGCTGCGAGGACGTTCAGGCCGCCAAGGCGACCCGGGTTCTTCGGTGTTCTTCGTTTCGTTTGAAGATACAGTGATGCGATTGTTTGCAGGCGACAACGTTGCCAAGCTCGTTGACCGCATGGGGCTGAAAGAAGGGGAAGCTATCGAATCGCCGATGCTTGCAAAGTCGGTGGAACGCGCACAAAAACGCGTCGAAGAAAACAACTTCGGCATCCGCAAGCACCTGCTCGAATATGACGACGTGATGAACACGCAGCGCAACGTGGTATATACCCGCCGTCACCATGCCCTCATGGGCGAACGCATCGGGCTCGACATCGTTAACATGATTCGCGAGAATGTCGAAATCATAGTCGGCGAACACAATGCACAAGGCGACTACGCCGACTTGAAGATGAAAGTGATGACCAACTATGCCATCGAAATTCCATTCAGCGAACAAGAGTTCATGAAGATGGAACCCAAGGAGATGATCGAACGCATATACAACGATGTCATCGCCACATTCCGACGCAAGAGCGACCGCATTGCCGAAGTGGCATTCCCGGTAATCAAGATGCTCGTCGAGCAACGCAACGCAAAGGGACTGCTAAGGGTTCCGATCACCGACGGACGACGCACATTCGGCGTGCCTGTCGATATCGAGGAAGCCTACAAGACCGAAGGCAAGAGCGTGGCCAAGGCATGGCAGAAAGCAATATTGCTTATGACCATCGACGAAGCATGGAAAGAACACCTGCGCGACCTCGACCAACTGCGCCAGTCGGTACAGAATGCAAGCTACGAGCAGAAAGACCCGCTGTTGATTTACAAAATAGAGTCGTTCAACCTCTTTGCGTCGATGCTCAACAACATGAACACCAAAGCCATATCCATATTGATGCGTGGTTTCATACCGGTTCAGCAGCCACAGCCGCAACCGCAGCAGCCCGCAGGCTTGCCATCCAACGTGTCGGTTTCGGGCAACTTCACCCAACCGCCGATGCCACAAGTGGCCGTACCCGGCGATGGCAACCGTCGCCAACCTCAGTACACCGAGAGCAAGGAAGCCTATCCGGGTGCCGACGCACAACGCCGAGCTGCATCACAGCCACAAGGAGCGCAACAACGCCGCCACACACCCATCGTCAAGAACGGGCCCAAGGTGGGACGAAACGACCCATGCCCTTGCGGAAGCGGCAAAAAATACAAGGATTGCCACGGTCGCAACGCCTAAGCACTAAGACAGTAAATGTGATAAATACCGGGTCTCGGGGAAGATGAGATTACAGTCTCGCTTCCCCGAGACTTTGTTTATCCCCCCCAACCGGTCGTTAGATTTTATGGTGATTTTTTTAGGATTATGTCAAACAGGTTTTCAAGGCACGAGCCGCAGGCATAGCAGGCTATGTCAAGGTTTGTGTCTTGAAAAGATGCCGACAAAAACTAAAAAGCGGCATAAGAAGCATTCTCAAAACAAACATTTGCGGTATAATGACCGTTTGGGGTTTATTAAACGACTCAAAACGAAGGGTCGTGCGGAGCTATCCTTACATTAGTCGGCTGATGCTTCATCAAACTTGGGGTCGGTCTGAAAGCCTTGTTGCAGTGCAAATACAGTGATGGCTGTGGAGCTGCCATAATCGGCTTGACACATGAGGCCGGTTTCAAAAACTAAGTAACACTACTTAACGCTAACATCTCCATAACTTATCCGCAGATTAGCAAGCGACCGTGCAGCTCGTTCCCATAATAACAGCAATGAAAAACCATATATTCGACACCATAAAAAGCGAGCCAAACCAGACAGTCTCACCATTTTTCTGACATAGGAAATGGTATATTTTTACAAGCTAAATTTTCTGTCTGCATATTTATGCACCAACACATAAAACACTGTCATACAGAGATATACACAACAAAACACCATTATACACGGAATATCGACAAATTTGACATATTCATAGTCATAACCCAAATACACATAGACGCAAAGCTCTATTTTATGTCCTCGGTTAAATAAGCAAAAAAATGCCGTTACTTGGTAGGTAACGGCACATGCCGAGTGGAGACACACGTCTCCCATCTGGCAAATACACTGCACCAAAG
>CALUNI010000154.1 GCA_944321905.1 uncultured Muribaculaceae bacterium
AATACCGACTTGACAATCAACCAGGCTGCCATCAACCTATACCAATCTCTTGGTGGCGGACGTTAACATAAACTATAATTAAATTTTATACACCATGATTAGTCAATTAGCACACGTCGATCCCGAAGCAAAATTAGGGAAGAACGTAACAATCCACCCGTTCTCGTTTATAAGCAAGAACGTCGAGATTGGAGATAATTGCACCATCTACCCCTTTGTGAGCATCCTAAACGGAACTCGCATAGGCAACGATTGCAAAATCTATAACGGTGCCATCATTGGTGCCGAACCGCAAGACCTGCGTTGGAAAGGCGAACCGTCATATGTAATCATAGGCAACAACTGCCGTGTACGCGAGCATACGATTATCAACCGTGGCATATACAACGGTTCGGCAACCCGCATCGGCAACAACGTGTTTGTCATGGCCGAGTCGCACATCATGCACGATGCCCAGATCAGCGACAACGTGATACTGGGCAACGGCAGCAACATCGCTTACGAGAGCAAAGTAAGCTCAAACGTTATACTTGGCTCGTCGGTTATGCTGCACCCCGGCAGCGAGGTTGGAGAATGGGCTATGGTGAAAAGCGGCTGCCGCGTAAACGGCAACGTGCCGCCATTCGTAATCATGGCGCACAATCCCATCAGCTACTATGGCGTGAATGCATATATCATGCGCCACAAGGGCTTCTCCGACGAGACCATCGACGACGTTGCAAAGGCCTACCGCCACGTGTACCAATGCAACACGTCGGTGTTCAACGCCCTGCGCCGAATTGAGAACGACGTTAAGCCATCGCATGAACGCGATATGATAGTCGATTTCATCCGCAAGCATGAGCTGCGCATCGTGGCCGTTCCGAGCCATGAAGATGTTCTCGACTAAACCCGACAACTCAGCACACTGATTTTTATTGTTACGCATAAATGCAGAAAGGCAGCCGCGGACGTGAGTCCCCGGCTGCCTTTTTTTCCTTCACGCCCATAAGCAGAGACCAGCTACCTTAGACCCAAATCGGTCATTAGATTTTATAGTGATTTTTAGAATTTCGCCAAGCAGGTTTTCAAGGCACGAGCCGCAGGCTTACCGGGCTATGCCAACAAGGTTTGTGCCTTGAAAAGATGCCGACAGGAACTAAAAAGCGGCATAAAAAGCATTATTGTAACAAATTTTTTGCAGTCTAATGACCAATTTGGGTTAAACGTTAATTAACATTGTTCCGGTGCAATGATTTACACATTCGCCTGTTTAAGCCATAAAAGAGATATATAACTATTGCCCGCATTGATGAATGCGGCTTTATTTTCAATAACTTAAAAAAAACGACTTTTATGAAATTCATAAAACTTCCCTTGTTTTGCAGCATATTGCTCGCATGCTCGTGCAACACGTCAAAGATTGCTTCTATAGCCGACATCGAAGGCGAATGGAACATCGTCGAAATAAAAAACGACACACTGTCTCCAACCGACGGCGAGCAAATGCCATTCATAGGATTTGACACTAAAGACGGCAAGGTATATGGCTATAGCGGATGCAACAGGATAATGACAACCCTAAACTTGGAAGCCGAACCCGGAGTCATAGAAATGGGGCATATTGCAAGCACTTTGATGGCCTGTCCGCAAATGGAAACGGAGAGAATGGTCGTGTCGGCATTGTCGCAAATAAAAAAGTATAAAACCGACGGGGACAAGAAGATGACACTATGCGACTCGGCTAATACGCCGGTTATGGTACTCGAAAAGAGGTTCTTTCCCATGACGCTATCAGAATTAAACGGAAAATGGCAAATCACATCGGTACTCGGCACTGAAATTCCACAAAGCCAAGAGAAGACCCCATACATCGTGTTTGACACCGATTCCAATTCCATAAATGGCAACGCAGGATGCAACAATTTTAGAGGGAAACTGGAAGCAAGCCAAGGCAACAAACCCACCATAACCATTTCGTCGGTTGCCTCGACTCGAATGCTATGCCCCGACATGGAGATTGAAAACAATATACTGTCGGCACTGAACAACGTAAAAACATTCGGCAGACTAAGCGATAAAAAGGTCGCTCTTTACACGTCAAGCGGGATACAAGTAATGGCGCTATACAGAGATTAGACCCGCGAGAATCAAACAAAATCTACACAAGGCAGCGAGACCACATTTGCCGGTGCAATAGAATGCTACAAGCTTCTTATAACCCGGCATCTCACAGGTCTCGCTGTTTTACTATTATGACCCAATATTTCTACCCGTAAGCCACGCTTAGCTTGCATTGCTACAGTGTTAAGCATAGTTGAACAGCCACGCTGCTCTTCCACTTTAAGCCAAACCGATCATTAGACAGTTTTGGGTTTAAGCCATATAAAATAGGATTTATCGGAGACAAAGACAAAAAAAGGAGTCCACCGTTTCCGATGGACTCCCTGCCATTATCTAAACTTGTTTTATTATTAAGTGTTAGCTTAGAAAAGTGCTATTAGAGCTTAGGACCGGCAGCGACCAATGCCTTGCCTGCTTCATTGCCAGTGAACTTGGTGAAGTTGTTGATGAAGCGGGTAGCGAGGTCTTTTGCCTTTTCGTTCCATTGTGCAGGATCGCTGTAGGTATCGCGAGGATCAAGAATCTTAGGATCAACACCCGGCAATTCGGTAGGAACAACGAAATCGAAGTACGGGATAGTCTTTGTCGGAGCCTTGTCGATAGAACCGTCAAGGATAGCGTCGATGATACCGCGGGTATCCTTGATTGAGATACGCTTGCCTGTACCGTTCCAACCGGTGTTCACCAAGTAAGCCTTTGCGCCTACTGCATCCATGCGCTTAACGAGTTCTTCGGCATACTTAGTGGGGTGCAACGAAAGGAATGCTGCGCCAAAGCAAGCCGAGAACGTAGGAGTCGGTTCTGTAATACCGCGCTCGGTACCTGCCAACTTAGCGGTGAAGCCCGAGAGGAAGTAGTACTTGGTTTGTTCCGAGTTCAAGATTGAAACCGGAGGCAATACGCCGAATGCGTCGGCCGACAAGAAGATAACTTGATGTGCGTG
>CALUNI010000155.1 GCA_944321905.1 uncultured Muribaculaceae bacterium
AAATCTTCTTATCGTAGATAAGTATGTAAGGATGTTCCATCTCGCATTCCATGCGCTCGGAGTTGGTTACGAAGTAAGGAGAGATGTAGCCACGGTCGAATTGCATGCCTTCCACTACTTCGACGCTCGTGTCGGTACCTTTGGCTTCTTCAACTGTGATAACGCCTTCTTTCTTCACCTTCTTCATTGCTTCGGCAATGAGTTGGCCTATTTGCTCGTCGTTGTTGGCCGATATGCGGGCAACATTTTCGATTTTCTCAAAATCGTCGCCGACTTCTTCAGATTGAGCCTTGATGCTTTCAACGACTTTTGCAACAGCCTTGTCGATACCACGTTTCAAGTCCATCGGGTTTGCACCGGCAGCCACATTCTTTAAACCTGTGGCAACGATTGATTGTGCAAGCACTGTTGCAGTGGTTGTACCGTCGCCGGCATCGTCACCCGTCTTTGAAGCAACTTCCTTGACGAGCTGTGCGCCCATGTTCTGGAACTTGTCTTCGAGTTCTACTTCTTTGGCAACAGTCACGCCATCCTTGGTGATGTGAGGTGCGCCAAATTTCTTTTCAATGATAACGTTGCGGCCTTTAGGGCCAAGAGTTACCTTCACAGCGTTGCTCAAAGCGTCAACGCCTTTCTTGAGCTCTTCGCGAGCATTGATATCGAATTTAATTTCTTTTGCCATGATTCTTGTGAATTTTAAATGTTAAGTCTGTTATTTTTCGAGAATAGCCAAGATGTCTGATTGACGCATCATCAAGTACTTTACACCGTCAACTTCGAGTTCGGTGCCTGCATATTTGCCGTAAAGCACTGTGTCGCCCTCTTTTACTACCATTGCCTCGTCTTTAGTGCCGTTGCCAACAGCTTTAACTGTGCCGCGCAAAGGTTTTTCCTTAGCTGTGTCGGGAATTATTATACCGCCTACTGTAACTTCTTCGGCTGCTACAGGTTCGATAAGAACTCTGTCGGATAATGGTTTAACAGTCATAATATTTTAAATTTAGAAATGTTATTAATCAATTTTTAGTAGCTTCAAATCACGCTACGTCAAAATCAATAGCATATTCTGTGCCAAAGTATGGCAGGGCTGTTTCGCATGTGCCAAAATGTCATTGCGTCATATGGCTAAGTTGTATTTTAGCCGCCTCCGGCTGTGTCGGGAGATATAACGACAGTTACTTGATAGTTACGGTGAAATTTCGTAAGTTTGTGTCATGGATGTATATAATATTTTTTTCAGTCCCACGGGCGGGACTTTCAAGGTGGCTGACACGTTGGCCAAGGCATTGTCGGAAGGCGCATGTCATCAAATTGACTTGACTGTGTGGCATGACGAGATGCCACGATGCGACTTTCGACCTCAAGATGCCGTGGCCGTTATTGCAATGCCGAGCTATGCCGGCCGAGTGCCGGGCGTGGCGGCTGAACGCTTGTCGCGGATAAATGGTGCCGGGATGAAAGCAGTAATAGTGTGTGTATATGGCAATCGCGCGTATGAGGACACGCTCGTAGAGTTGCATGACATTGCAGAAAAGGCAGGGTTTGCCGTCATTGCCGCTGTTGCGGCAATAGCCGAGCATTCGATTGCCCGCAAGTATGCCACAGGCCGTCCCGATGAAGCCGACAGGCTTGTCTTGACAAAGTATGGCGATGCGATAAAGCGGAAGCTTTTGTCGGGAGACTTTTCGTGTCCGTCAATTCCCGGAAATCGTCCATACAAGGACGGCATGAAGGCAGGACCTGTGCCACAACCCTCCGACGCTTGTACCGGATGCGGAACATGCGCCGGTCAATGCCCCGTTGCTGCCATCGACACGAACGATGCCGCCATCGTAAACAAAGACGCATGCATATCGTGCATGAGGTGCGTGTCGGTATGCCCTGTGTCGGCCAGACATATACCATTGGCGGCATTGCAAATGCTTGAACAGCACCTTGAGCCGCTTTGTTCTGCTCGAAAGGAGTGCGAACTGTTTGTTTGAAATGCCATAAAAGTTGATTGTCATGCCGCAGGTAGCGTAGTGACAGCGGTAAGTATGGCGATAGCCTCTTCCACCGAGTCAACTTTGTCGATAAGCATGGAACGCTTGCCTTTGATGTCGCGGATATGGCAACGGCGCGGATTCTCTTGCAGGTATGTGAGAATGCGCCCAAAGGCAGGGGATTGGTAGTAAGCCTTGTTCTCGTCTCCGACAAAGTAGATGTACATATTGCCCATCTTCAATGCTATTTTTTCTATGCCAAGAGTGCGAGCGATGCGTCGCAAGGATACTATGCGTATCAGTTCGGCGGCTTGCCTTGGTATCTTTCCGAAGCGGTCTTCGAGACGATGCCGGAATTCAAGCACATCGCTTTCCCGCTCCATGTTGTCGAGTTCTTGGTATAAGCTTACGCGTTCGCTCTCTTGTGGCACATATGTGGCAGGGAACAGCAGTTCCATGTCAGACTCGATAATGCAGTCCGACACGTATGCGGTATCCTTGCTTGAATCCTGTTCCTCGTCTTTGAACGTGTCGGAAAACTCTTCGGTGCGCAGTTCGAGTACGGCTTCTTGCAATATTTTTTGATACGTTTCATATCCCAGGTCGGCAATGAACCCGCTCTGTTCTGCTCCAAGCAGGTTGCCTGCGCCACGTATGTCGAGGTCTTGCATTGCAATGTGTATGCCGCTGCCGAGGTCGGAGAAACTTTCGATGGCTTGCAGCCGTCGTCGTGCCACCGGGGTCAAAGGCTTGCGCGGCGGAACCAACAGGTAGCAGAATGCCTTGCGCGAGCTTCGTCCCACGCGGCCACGCAGTTGGTGCAGT
>CALUNI010000156.1 GCA_944321905.1 uncultured Muribaculaceae bacterium
GGCAACTTCGGCTGAGTTCTGCAATTTAAGTGTGCCAGCGGCTGCATTTCGAGGGTTTGCAAATAAGGGCTCTTCATTGTATTCGCGCTCTTTATTCAGTGCCTCAAACACCTTCCAAGGCATTAAAATCTCGCCTCTGACTTCAAACCGTGCGGGATAATTATTGCCGGGACGCAATTGTAACGGTATGCTGCGAATGGTTTTTATGTTTTCGGTCACGTCATCACCCTTGATTCCGTCGCCGCGTGTTACGGCTCTAACCATTCTGCCGTTTTCATATATTATGGAAATCGATGTGCCATCGAATTTCATTTCTCCCACTATTTGGAACGGTTCGTCTCCAAGAGCGTTTTTCACGCGGTTGAAAAACTCTCTCACTTCGTCAACAGAATATGTGTTGGCCAGCGACAGCATGGGACGTTCATGTTCCACTTGTTTAAAAGACTTGTTTATGTCGCTACCGACACGTTGGGTAGGGGAGTATGGGTCGAAATATTGCGGGGCTTCTTTTTCAAGGCGTTCAAGCAGTGCCATTTTGTCGTCAAACTCCTTGTCGGACATCGTTGGGGCATTCAGAACATAATATTTATAATTGTTCTCGTCGAGTTCACGACGCAAGTTATCAATTTGTTGTTTTATATCATCCATGTTGTTATTGAAATTAGTACTGCTAAATTAGCTATTTCCTAAAAAACAGCCAATATATACCTTAGTGCAAGCGGCACATTTTGCTGTTGTAATATCTTTTTAAAAAATCATATATGAGCAATTCATTGGTTCTATTCCGGCTTGCGAAATGCCTGTTCATCATCATATGCATCAACGATGTTATATTTAAGGCACATTTTATATTTAGCTCGCTTATCTTTTTGGTTCTTAATTTGAATATGTTGTGCAAGCCTATTATTGGGTCGGGCTGTTCCAACGCTTGGGTAATTAATTTACGCCGGTTTCGGTAGATAGAATTCAATTGCTTGCCATTGTATTCGTCATATCCGAATTCGGCACGATATGATTGGCTCATTAAGGTTACATATGATAATCGCTCCTCAATATTAAATCCCAATGCCGACAAAAAGTTGTCGATAGAAACGAATGCCGCCAACCACCGATAATTGGGTGATTTGTCTTTTATGCGTCTTAAAATATTGCAAATACAGTCACTGTCGATGCAGAACAATTCTTCGGTAGGCAGAATGTTTTCATTGCCATATCGTTCTATTTCTCTATTGTATGTGTCAATAATAAATCGGTTTAAGATGTGTGTGTCACAAAGGGGCCGGAGCAACTTGTTTATAGCGCATATGGCACTCCACATGTGTTCGGGTGTGGTTATATGCAGTCGCAATCGGATATGGAAATCGGGGTCGCTGTAGCGAATGAAGAACCATTTATCAATTATTTTGTCACGCTTAAGTTTTTTCATCAGTGTGTATAGCTTTCCGCATATTAAGTCATCGCAAGTTTTGATTCCGCCATATATTTTAAAATACAGCCACTCGTCTCCCGGATAAAAATTCCGTTTTATACGTTTCATGACACTTTCACGTAAGGTATGATTAATTCATTGTTAAAGTAACTATCGTTTATATCTGATAAGTAGCGGTTGCTCGATATATATTCTTCAAGAGAGAATCGACTGAATTTAGCCACCTCATGAAGCATCATGGCAACGCTCGATTCGCAGTCAAGGTTGATATACAACTTATTGTCGCCCATTATCAGATTTACTTCACGTGGCAGATTCTTCGTGTGTTGCCACTGTTTTATTTTCTTCATGTCGGTATGGCGTTTGTTCATGAATTGCTCGCGGGCTAATTGCCATTTTGCCGGAGCCAGTATGCAATTTTTATATGTGACTCTTGGCAATTGCTCATATACCGATTCGAGTCCGCACCAGTTAAAATACAGGGAAGAACGCGTGGCCTGCGACTGTAAATCACACAAGAAGCGGTAGATGGGTGTTGTGTTGTTGCTGAAATTGTGAGCTGTGGTTAGTCGAGGAACGATCTCTTTTTGCAATTTTTTAGAACGCAGAATTATTTTTTGGTTTCGTATGGACACGAGCAAATCGTTGACGGGTATAACACTGCCATCATTCAATGTGCTGTTTGTCAAGTATGTTATTTCATAATTGCGGATATGTGGGCGTGATAGTATGTTGCCCGTTCTTGATTCTGATATATGCGTTATTTCAGCTATTATTGCATTATGGGTAAAAGCTTGTTCGTGTTGCGTTATTTTCTTCACAATTGCTTTTATTGTATTGTCGGCATGAGCAAAACGAGCCAACATATTTGCCGCAGAATTGCCGGAGAAATGAATTTCAGACAGTTGATACGAACCGTCATCGTTTTTTCCTATGACATGCAAGAACACCGCCATTGACAATGGCAGATCGGATGTGTCTTCTTTCAAGTCTTTTACGTCGTCATCGGTTAATTCGATTGAGTTTGTTGCTTTAGGATTGAATTCAAGAAGTTTCCTTAATAGAATTATTGTCAACGGGGTCAATGTCAGTTGTCGCAGGCGATGGGCTTTTGGGGGCAAATTCAAGCCATCTATCAATGGATTTTGCACTTTGCTTGTTGTGACTATGTACCCAATTCCGGCATCCGGGTCAAGAGCTTCAAGCAGGCTTATTTCTTGAGCGTCGTAGCGGTCCAGGTGAAGTGTCCAAATAGAAACGCAACGTTTTTCTTTTTTCGGCGCAAGCCCTAAACTATGAAAAACACTGCGGGGGC
>CALUNI010000157.1 GCA_944321905.1 uncultured Muribaculaceae bacterium
GGGCATCCGCAACGCCTGTTCATGGGCATTGCGGACGTGGATTTTATGTCTTACTGTTTTTTAGCGGACACCAATAACAGAAAATACCGTTTTCTCCAATGTCTTATAAGAAAATTGCCGGTGCGGGATGTTTCTGTCCGCACCGGCAATTTTGTTTCTTGTCGATGATGGGTCAACGTGTTATCGGCAAGGTCTGCAGCAGCCTTCATGACGGTGATGGCGGCGCGGACGTTCGTTGTCGTAGTCACAGCAATACCCTTTGTGGTCACAGTCGTAACAAGCGTTGCAGCCTTTGTGGTTGCGGCAGTAGTCGCACTCGGTGCAGTCTCCGTTACCGCACGGGCATTCGCCCTCGCAGCCGCATGTCTTTCCGCAGCAGCATTCGATGCTCTCGTTGTCACTGTCGTTGTTGCTTGAATTGCTTGAACTGTTGCCTGCAAAAGCAATGGCCGAACATAGCAGCGCAATTCCCATGATTATGCCTGTGATGCTTGATTTTTTCATATAAGTGTCTCTGTATGTTTATTTTTTGCAAATATTGGAATAAGTGGCCTAATTGGCAAATAATCGGGCAGGATTAACTTATTTTTAGCAGACTGCGTATATTGTCGCAAATATGTGCCGTGGTTTCGCGGGCATCCTCGTTCCGACACCGGGCTATGTGTGATATTATGTCGTTTATAGGCCGTTGCGACTCGTCGGTTTCGGCGAGCAATCGGTCGTGCGGAGTGGCGTTTAGCGCGTCGATATTGAAAAATTCGCCATACGACAGGTAGAAACCTGCATCGAGCAACCGGCGGGCTACATTGGCGTTGTTTCTGAAGCCGTGTATTATCCACGGTTGCGACGGGCGTAATGCCTTGTGCAGGGCGCACAGTTCGTTGCTTGCCCTCACGCAGTGCAGTATCAGCGGTTTCCCGAGCTGTTCCGACAGCTCGACATGGCGTCTTAGCACGGTTATTTGGTATTCGACATCCGGCTCATGCAACTTGTCGATGCCTGTTTCGCCTATCATCACGACATTCTCCCGGCCTGCAATATCTTCTAACAGCTCGAAGTCGGGGATTGGGCCGGCGACAGCCTTCAACCTCCACGGATGTATGCCGACCGAATACAGTGCGCCCTGTCGTGGGGAATATTCCCATGGGTTGACGCTTATGACCGCACCGTGTGCTGCGGAATTGTGAGTGTGTATGTCCTCAATCATGGCACCGGGTCGTATCCGCTGCCGCCTCCGGGACGGCAACGGCATATTCGCTTAATGGCGAGCCACAGGCCGCGCACGGGGCCATGCTTGCGCAGAGCCTCGATGGCGTATTGGCTGCAAGTGGGGGTAAACCTGCATACCGGTGGAAACATCGGCGATATGCAGTATTGGTAAAAGCGGATGGGCAAGACGAGCAATGCTACAAGTATTTTCTTAATCAGTTCCATTGCCGTTATTGTCCTGTTCCTTGTGGGGATTGCCGGCTTCGGCATACGAGGCTATTTTGTCAAGCAGAACTTTCATGGCTGCATCGATTGTGGCGTAAGTAGCTATCGACTTGTCCATGTAAATGAACGCAATGTCGGCTCTGTTGCCGATTGAGCCGAGTCGAGGCGACAGTAATGCGCGGTTGAGCCTGTAGGCTTCGCGGATGCGACGGCGCACCAATACGCGCCCCACGGCGGTGCGTATCTTTTTCTTGGGAACCGTTATCATGAAGCGTGTGGCCGCACCGTCGTCGCACGTTTTTATTGCGACCATGGCGCGTAGCGGGTAGGCCACCATGTTGCGGCCGTCGGCAAACAGGCCGTTTATTGCCGTGCGGCTGCATAATTTCTCGCATTTGTATAATCTGTTCCCTTTCATCGATGCCTTAAAAGTGTTTCCTACAAACCGACACAGGCAGCTTTCGGCTTAGAGAGCTGCCTGTGTATGTGTGTATTGGTAAACCTTGGTTAGTTTTGTCCTTGTACTTTCTTAAGATACATGTCGAGAGCGGCGGTCATGGACGGAGCTTCGGCACTTGGTGCGCTCAAGTCGAGCCTTAACCCGTCGGCCTCGACGGCTTGGGCCGTTGTCTGCCCGAAGCATCCTATCTTGATGTCGCCTTGCCTGAAATCGGGGAAATTCTTCAACAAAGATTTTATCCCGGCAGGGCTGAAGAATATCAGCATGTCGTAGTCAAACGGCTCGTCCTTGCCAAAGTCGTTGCTCACGGTGCGGTACATAACAGCCTTGGTATATGATATTTTGTTGGCATCGAGGATGCTCAAGTTGTCGCGATGCACATCCGAGATGGGGAATAAAAATTTCTCCTTGTTATGCTTCGTGAGGTCCTTCAGCAATTTCTCATCGTCGAGCTTGCCCGATGTGCCATAGAAAATCTTGCGCTTGCGGTAGATGATATATTTTTGCAAATAGTGAGCAATGGTTTCGCTCGTGCAGAAATATTTCATCGTATCGGGAATCGTGATTCTCATTTCTTCGCAAAGGCGGAAGTAATGGTCGATGGCGGTTTTTGCCGTGAATATAACTGCAGTATAATCCGAGATAGAAATCTTCGACTGTCTGAACTCTTTTGAAGTCAATCCCTCGACCTTGATGAACGGTCTGAATACAACTTCCACGCCATATTTTTGAGCGATGTCGTAGTAGGGGGATTTGTCGGATTCCGGCTTGGGTTGCGAAATCAAAATTTTCTTAATTTCCACTTTAGCTGTGTTTTTATGACTGTAAAACTCTACATAAAAATAT
>CALUNI010000158.1 GCA_944321905.1 uncultured Muribaculaceae bacterium
AAGGCGTTCCACACGAGCTTTCTCATATTTTTGCTTGTCAATCTGTGACTGTAACGATGCCACCTGTTTTGCGATCTCGGGCATGCTACTGCGTATGGAACTTGCGCTTTTCACCAGTTGCAACTTCGACAGGTATAACTGCATGGTGTCGATAATCCCCACCTGCTCATTCCGCCACAAGCTGTCGCCCTCTTCAACCACGAAACTCACCAACTTGCCGGGAATCTCATTCGACACGACAACCTCGGTAGCCTCAAACACCCCTGTCACCTCTACCGTTTCATTGCTGTCGCAAGCCACCACGGCGGCAGTCAACAGGGCTACGGCAAATATTTTTTTCATAAATCGCTTCATCTGTTTACCATATATTTTAATTTGTAAATCGAATACAACAGTTCTATCTCATGAATATTCTTGTCTATAAGCGCGTTGTTCTCATCTGTTATGTCCTGCAACAAGTCGTTGACAAGGATTACGCCATCGCGCAGCCTTGCCTCGCTTGCCTGCCTGACAGAGCGACGCAAATCCACAATCTCGCCATCCATTTCAATTTGCCGCTTCTTGCTTTCAATCATGGATTTCTGTTGCTCGGTCATAATCTCCATGTTAAACTCAAACACTTCCTGCTCGTTATCGATGCCGAGATGAGCCAACTCGATTTTTCGCAACCTGTCATTCTTTCGATAAAACTCGCCTATGCTCCACTTGAATTTCACTCCGACGAGGAAATTGAAGCTCCAACGGTCGTTAAACATGGCATCAAACATGTCGAGACCGGGGTTGCCATAGTATCCGCGGGCAAACAGCCCGAATTGTGGCATAAGCGACACATTGACCGCCTGCTTCTGCACCTGCAACCTGTTGCGGCGTGCATCATACCAGGCCATTTCGGGACGATTGCATGCATCGGTCGGGAACAATCCTGCCATTTCGGGTATGCTGAATGTTTCGGCATTCAAGTCCCTGCCGACATATATGCCCAACATGCGCTTTTTAGCTTCGAGGTTCTGCTCTATGGCTATGCGATTGCGGCGAGCGTCGAGCAATCGTGCCTTTACCGCAGCCACGTCGCTTTCCATCGCCACGCCATTGGCAACACCGGCCTCCATAACAGCAAGATTGTCGGCCAACAGGCGCTGTAACTCGTCATTCAGCGCAAGTTGCTCCCCATACAGCAATATGCCGAAATACAACTCATCGACATCGGCGACTATCTTATACAGTTCCACATCGGTCTTGGCCCGGTTCACGGCTGCCTCCGACTGCACTTCCTGCTTTCTCGCCTTGGTTTCGCCACCGTCCCAAATAAGTTGGTTAGCTTCTATGCCTACGGCATACTGGTCATTACTCAAACCGGCCATTTCTATCCCCAACGTGGAATATAGCTGCTCGACGCTCTCGGGGAACGATGTTACATGATTTTGCCACGTAGCCTGCCCGAAAACGTCAACACGTGGCAGATAATTCCTCGACACCTCATGCACGCCGGCACGAGCCGCATCATCTATTATGCCATACTGCTTCAGCAGCGGATAATTTTCTTTTGCAAGCTTCTGACACTCGTCGAGAGTGATAGCACACGCCAATGGCGAAAGCGACAATAGCTGCGCAGCCAACAACATCACCAATTTTCCTCTCATACTCTTTATACCTCGTCAATTTTTGTTTACCAATATCCTGCTCATTATCACCTCCACGTTCTCGCGTTTGCGAGCCTCATACATCTCATCCTCGTTATTAAATATAACACCTTCAAAACCTTTTATGAAAGGCTTTGCCACAAAAGCAAACACATTGAGCGATATGATGTCGAGCATCAGGTCAAAGGCCGAAACAGGCCGAATCTTTCCTGCCGCCACAGCCGCATCCACCTCTTTCTGAATTTTCTTATACACGTTAAATACCTTAGCCCGCATCACATCCATTATTCTGACATCGTTTTTAGAAAACACCTCATTCACCATGAAAAATGGCAATAACGGATTAGCCTTGAAAAAGTCAAAATGATATTCTATTCCATGCCTTATCCGCTCGACGATATCATCATCGCTTCGCTCGAAAAAGACGCCAAACGAGCGTATCATCAACTCCATTTTCTCATTCAGAACTTTCTCATACAGGTTTCGCTTGCTGCGGAAGTAGTAATGCAGCATGGCATGGGTCACCCCGGCCCGCTCGGCTATGGCAACAGTCTTGGCTCCGGCAAAGCCGTTTGCCATAAACTCATCTTCAGCCGCCTTGAGAATTGCCTCTTCTGTGTTACTCTTTGCATCCATACATGGTTAACAACATTATCTAACAATAGTGATTAACAAGTTTGTTATCAAATATAATAGCTTAATATTAAGAATGCTATACGCCTTCGCATATTTAACATTAATTACACATTCGACATTCTTACGCCGAGTTTTCTGTTCATGTATTTAGAAGCGTGGAACAACGAAAAACAATCAGAAATATCCAAGCATAAACATTTAATTATCAATACATTCTAAAAATTAACACTTTTCGGCTGCTTT
>CALUNI010000159.1 GCA_944321905.1 uncultured Muribaculaceae bacterium
TCCCTCACTCGCATAAAGGATAGCACATCCGCGGCGGCGTGTCAACGGATTTCGTTATCTTTGCGCAACACCGCGATGTCGAGGCATTTGACGCAACATTTCCTCCAAAGGAGAAGAAGTGGATGCCAAGCCAAGAGGAGTTCTATATCTATAGTCATTCTTCGGTAGTTCGCTGAACGTAAAATTAGCCTCTGAGAAGTCGAGAGATTTCTCAGAGGCTTTTTCTTATTCAACTTTCAATACATTGATCTTCTCTTTCCTGAGTAAGAACGCATACGCCACAAGTGAAACTACGCTATCGAATGCGTTGCCGATACCGAACAGCAAAGCAATGCCGGTAAGCGTAGGAGTCCACACATTCGTCGCGTAAAGGATGAAAGCCATACCGTAATAAATCGTGTTCGTCACGACGGATTCAAATAACATATAATTGGTTTTTCCGAGTCCGTAGAAGGTGGAGTCGAACACGTTCTGAACGGCATACAGAACGTAGAAGCCAACGAGAAGTAACACGAGACCGAACAGCTTATCTACATCTGTGAAGCCAAGCACGTGCGTCATAAACGGTTTCCACACGGGAATGCTTGCAAACCACAATGCGGAGATGATTGCCGTGATACCGAAATAGCCAAGCGTGTTTCGGCGGATATTTTCTTTGTCTGCTGCTACCTCTTGCTTGATCAGCTCGCCGAGCTGAAGCACGGGCAGAAGAAGCCATCCCCAAATGAAGTTGTTCGCAACCCAATACGTTCCCTGCTCTCCTACCATGTTCACCATGCGCGCGATCATCACCATGTAAGCAACGTTACGCACAAGAGATTCCACGCCTGAAATACCGCTGACCTTGGCAAATTCTTTCGTCCAAACAAAGTTGAGCTTTGCCTTGCCGAACACCTTGATTCCTTCCTTGGCGAGAAGAACGAGCGATACAACGAGCAACAGCGCATTAACTATGATATTAGAATATCCAATTCCGTTTACACCAAGATTTGCCGACACGGGCAGAGTGGAAACGAGGAATGTATCGGAAATGAGGCACAGCACAAGTCTTGCGCCTGTGAGCGCGTAGAGATATTTGCTCTTATTGACCGTAACAAGCGCAACAAGCGCAAAATGCGTAAGAATCGAGAAAATGTTTGCGATACTCTCAATGCGTATGTAGCTTGCGGATGCTTCGATAATACTCGCATCGGTCGCCATAAGCTTTAGCAACGCCTCGGCGAACACAAGTACAACAGCAGAAAGAACAGCATATACGCCAAGCGAGATCAGCATGCCTGTTCTCACGCGGTTTGAGAATTCGTCTTTATCATCCTTCACCTTGCCTATGAAATAGAACAGCGGAAGGATGATTGCCTCGTTCATAATCTCGTAAAGCAGATTCACCCACGAAAGCTGACCTGCGATTGAGAAGGAATACTCTCCGGGCAGCTGACCGAGGAAGAACACGCGCACGGTTGTATAGATCGTCGGCGCAAGTCCGAGAACGAGAAGTGCTGCGAAGAGTTTGTAATTGATTCGACTTAATGATATCTTGAGTTTATTTACCATATTCTCTCATTTTTCATTGCGCTTTTAACGTATGTATTTTCAAAAAACCTACTTGCCTTACTGTTTCCACATTTATATTCAATCTTTTTCCGTTTTCCAAAAAAACTTTTACTTCTGGGAAACCG
The DNA here is from genome assembly GCA_944321905.1 of uncultured Muribaculaceae bacterium. GTDB lineage: Bacteria > Bacteroidota > Bacteroidia > Bacteroidales > Muribaculaceae > Avimuribaculum. The sequence goes on from CALUNI010000159.1 coordinate 1,677, forward strand.
AAACCTTCAAAATCAGAAAAGATGATCGAATGTTCGGCGAGCTTGATTCCATAAATCTCGGCATAACTGTTAGGATCTATTCCCATTTCGTAAATATTTATTTGTTTTAACGAAATATCTTTCACTTTGGATATTTTATGTTTAAAATCAAATGTCACTCCACTTTCTCCAGAAATTTTCCACAAGATTTCTTCATGCTTCTCATCAATAAACGGATACTCAATTTTCATTTTTACAAGATTGCGGATGCGCTCTTCTGTTTTAGATAGTTCATAGTCCTCCGCCAACGATATTTTTATCACAAGTTCTACAATACGCTTGTATTTAAACTTTAATAGTGCGTTTTGAAATTGACACGTTTTTTTCTTTAAGTACCGCACTATTTTATCATCATTATTAAACTCATGCGTCAGTATTTCCAAAAGATCGATGAACTCATTAGCTATATTATCATTTAATTCCTGATATCGGAAGAACTGGCCATGTGCCCAACGATTTCTACATTTATGTAATTTTTCCTTTGCGAAATCAGAAATATTCAATTTATCTAACAAATCAGAAAATGGAGAGTACAGATCTACAAAATCAATATCCCAATATTTATAACACACCTCTTCAAAACTAAGAAAGAAGCTTGATACCTGTGGCGATAACACGTGAGCCGTAAAAAAGTTATCATGTATTTTCCTTGGTATTGTTTTACTATTAATATCGTTAAAATCCTTAAATCGAGCTTTCAATGCATTCCGCTTATCAAGAGCATTTTCGTTAGCTGTTTTATTCTCACTTGCCTTAAAGAAAAATTCTCCTGTATTGATATGTGGCATAGTCGATAGCATATCAAAAAAATTATGCATTTGGTCGTTGCTCATAAACAAAATCATAACAGAAAACATACCTTGCAAAGTCAACTGCTCATCTTCACACGGAAATGCTCCCTCAAAAAAAGATAAGTTGTTAAGCAATTCGGGCGATGGTAAGCAAAATGCCTTTTTTTGCTTTTTCACACGCACGAGATAGTGCAAGCACAAATTTCTTGAATTTCTTAGAAGCATTAAAAGTGATGAAATCTCATCTGCTGTATAATTGTTCGACAGATATCTAAAACAATTTTTAAATTTTACACTGTTGATTATATTTTTATCTATTTTATTAGTACCAAACAACTCGTAAAAATTTCTTTCAATTCCTACGAAAAACGGGGCCAACAATGCTTTAATTTCGGTCTGATGTCTTAAATGCAAAGTTTCGCCTTTGTAGTCAAAAACCTCAACAATTTTTGCGTTTATTAATGCCATTTTATTCTCCTTTCGATATCCTCTCTCCATACAGCTCCAGGAAGGTCTGTGAATGACGGTAATATTCATACCAATACTCGTAATTCCATGCTTCCTTATCAAGGCTCTCTATTCTGCGTTCAAGCTTTTCTTTCATAAGGCTTGGCAAGTTGTTGCACATTTCTTCTGTTGCGCCGTATTCATTTAGAAGCTTTACAATCGTGTTATAAATCACATCATTTTTTTCTCATGGAAGAACCGATATCAAGCCAATTGATAAGAATGTCCACGAAGTCCTCATGCTTCTCGCCGACTCCGCAATATTGCCAATTAACAATTCCCTTGACTTCATCGTTTTCAAACAATACAGCATAAGTATCCAAAAATGCCTTATATTACATATTGCATGCCTCGTTGATAACAGTAATCTTAGTAATATTTTACCACAAATATATGAATGTTTCAATACAATTCGCGAGAGTGATTAAATTTAAAATTGTATTGTAAACCTACAATCTTTGCGCAACACCGCGATATTGCCTCTTGAAAACCCGCGCCGAAAGGTGTATAATGAAAGCGGAGGAAAATTATGAAAAGGATCGCCATCGTCATCATAGCGGCGCTTGCCGCGCTGTCTTTGTTCGCAGCCTGCGGCGACGACAGACCTTTGCCCGAGAACGACCGCGAGCTGCTCGCGTACAGGTCGGAGGGCGAATACACCGTCTGGTCTTTCAACATCCGCCTCAAAACGGCTTTCGAATACGGCACACAATGGGATGAGCGCAAGGCGGACGTCGCCGAATACATCGACACGTCGGGCGCGGACGTGCTGTGTCTGCAAGAGGTCACAAAGCCGCAATACGACGATCTCGCAGCGTCGTTGAAAAATTATGAAATCATATGGTATCCCCGTGACGGCGGCAGCAATGCC
>CALUNI010000160.1 GCA_944321905.1 uncultured Muribaculaceae bacterium
TCGCCTTTGGGCAAAATGGAATAAGCGTTTGTTTGCTAAAGCTCAAAAGGTGATTACACTGAGTGAAGGTATGGGAAAGGTTTTGGAATTATATGTAAATCGTTCCAAAATAAAAGTTATTTATAATTGGTCGGCCTCAGACAAATTGCGCCCAATAGAAAAAGAAGCAAATCTTTTTGTGAAGCAACATAGGTTAGAGAATAAATTCATAGTTCTCTATTCTGGCAATATCGGTTATACTCATAATGTGGAATGCCTTGTGGATATTGCTAAATATTTAAAGAGTGATCCAGACATATTATTCTTAATCATTGGGGAAGGAAAGAAAAAAGGGATGATACAAGATATGGTATCTAAGGCTCATCTCACATCATTTTTATTCCTAACATGGCAAAACAAAGACGTATTACCCTATTCATTAAGTGCAGCTGATGTCGCCGTAATCACCTTGAATGATGATACAGCACAAGTCAGTGTGCCAAGTAAGACTTATAATTTGTTGGCCGTAGGTGCGCCGCTAATGTGCATATCACCTCAAAATTCAGAATTAGCGAGCCTGATAAACAAATTTCAAAATGGTTCATGTTTTGAAAAAAATGATACCGAAAAAATGGCAGCTTATATTTCCAAGTTAAAGGCACACCCCGAAATCAGAAAAGGGTTAAGTATAAATTCTCTTCGAGCTGCCCAAAGTTTTACATATCGAAATGCCGAAGAATATGTATAAAAACTATTTCAAACGATTATTGGATTTAGTGAGTGTTAGTTGCACTCTTCTAATTATATGGCCGATATTATTGCTTGTTGCCGTTTGGTTGCATTTTGCAAATAAAGGGGCGGGAGTGTTCTTTTTTCAAGAGCGACCTGGACGAAATGGCAAAATATTCAAAGTAATTAAGTTTAAGACCATGACAGATGAAAGAAACAAAGATGGAAAATTACTTCCTGATTCTGAACGGCTCACAAAAGTTGGACGGTTTGTCCGCTCAACCAGTATTGATGAGTTACCACAATTGTTTAATGTATTAAAAGGAGATATGTCATTGGTTGGCCCCCGGCCACTATTGGTGCAGTACCTGCCATTATATAGTCAAGAACAGGCAAGACGGCATGAAGTTCGTCCGGGCATTACAGGATGGGCTCAATGTCATGGAAGAAATGCTATTTCGTGGACAGAAAAATTCAAGTTAGATGTGTGGTATGTTGATCATTGTACATTTATTACAGACTTGAAAGTCATTCTTTTGACAATCAAGAAAGTGATAATACGTGAAGGCATATCTTCCAATTCCTGTGAAACGATGGAACCATTTACTGGCAAAAACTAACGGAAATATGAAAGATATAGCAATTTATGGCTTTGGGGGATTCGGGAGGGAAATAGCCTGTGTAATCTCTGCAATAAATGAAATTAAACCAACTTGGAACCTTATCGGCTACTTTGATGATGGTTGTGAACCTGGAAGTGCCAATCGATATGGCAAGGTACTTGGGAATATCGATACATTGAACCATTACGAACAAGAACTAAGTGTTGTAATGGCGATAGCTTCGCCAGTCGTTTTGCAAAAACTTACAGAAGCTATCCATAACCCTCGTATAGAATATCCCAATATTATAGCTCCCAATGTATTTTTCTTTGACCCAGAATCTGTAACAATGGGAAAAGGAAATGTCATCACATTTGGCGGTCGTATAAGCTGTGGAGTTAAAATAGGAAACTTCAACTTGATGAATGGCTGTATTTCATTAGGCCATGATGTAAATATCGGAAGTTATAATATGCTCCAACCTGAAACGCGCATATCTGGTGAAACCACCATTGGTAATAGTAATTTCTTTGGCGTAAGAAGTCTTGTACTCCAAGGTTTATGCATTGGTAACGATGTGCGTATTGGGACAGGGAGCGTTATCATGAGAAAAACAAAGAATGGGATGACCTACTTTGGAAATCCTGCAAAAATCATTAAATATTAATCAAAATGGAACAAAAATTTTTAGACTCCTTAAAAGAAGCAATGGACATTGAAGCCCATGAGATTAACATGACGGATAATTTCCGTGATTATGAAGAATGGAGTTCACTGACATATTTGTCGGTTATTGCCATGCTGGACGAGGAATATGATTTCCAGATAGAAGAATCTGATTTTCGTAAATTGCATACCGTTGCAGATTTGTATAACGCTGTTAACTCCAAGTAAAAATGGCATTTCTTCAGTATAATGGCGTTGGAATAACTGCTATGTCAGCAGCTGTACCTCGTAGAATAATAAAAAACTACGAGTACACACAGTATTTCCCTGCTGAACAGGTAAAAGAAGTTGTGGACAAGATTGGGATTAATGAACGACGTTTCGCTGATGAATCTACTTGTTCGTCCGATTTATGCTATGCTGCAGCCGAAAAGCTGTTGGCCGATAACAACATCAACCGTTCTGAAATTGATTTATTGGTGTTCATCTCCCAAACGCCAGATTATCGAATGCCTGCAACTTCTATTATACTTCAAGATCGCTTAGGCCTGCCTCATTCCACAATCGCCTTCGATATTAACCTAGGGTGTTCGGCTTTCATGTATGGCATGAGTGTCGTTTATTCGATGATGCAAAATAGCGGATTGAGGAAAGCTTTGATCTTGGACGGAGAAACTCGTTCAAAGGTATATTCTCCGAAAGACCGCAGAACGGCATTCTTATTTGGAGATGGTGGCGTCGCTGCTTTAGTAGAGCGAGATGAAAGATTTGGAACAAGTTATTTTTCTCTTAACTCGGATGGCTCGAGAGAAGGCTTGATAAAAATTGATGCCGGTGGCTACCGCAAAATGAGTTCTGCGGAAACTGTTAAAGAACGTGTGGTAGATGAATATGGTAATATTCGCAGTGAAGAACAAGGTTATATGCATGGTGCTGATGTTTTCAACTTTGTAATCCGTGAGATACCCAAAGACATAAAAGCACTCTTTGAATATGCAGAATTAGATAATAATAGTTGCGACTATATTGTGTTTCATCAGGCAAATAATTTTATCAATTCATATTTAGCCAAAAAACTGAAGTTTGACACATCCAAAATACCTTCGACTATAGCTAAGTTTGGCAACACATCTTCTGTATCAGTTCCACTTACAATTGTGAGCGAATTACAAGACCAACTTATTGGAGATAAAAGATTATTGTTAAGTGCATTTGGTGTCGGAATGACTTGGGCAACAGCCATAGTCAGTTTCCATGATTGTAAGATAAGCAACATTGTAGAAGTATGAATCCTTTTGACCTTAGTGGAAAAGTAATTTGCATAACAGGGGCTTCATCGGGCATAGGGCGACAATGTGCTATTAGTTGTAGCCAATTTGGGGCAACTGTTGTTTTGCTAGCTCGAAATGAAGAACGATTGGCGGAAACCTTGTCACTGATGGAACATTCACAGAAACATATCGCTTTCTCGGTTGATTTGACTGATTATGAAAAGGTATCACAAGTTGTCAAGGATGCTGTAGCAAAGGTGGGGCGAATGAATGGGATTTTGCATAGTGCTGGTATTTCAACCACACTTCCTCTTAAATTAGTCACACCCGACAAGTTGGAAGTTTTTTTCCAATCTAATGTCTTCTCGGCATACAACCTAACAAGAGAAATTTGTAAAATGGGCAATTTCTCCAAAGACGGTGGTAGCATTGTATTTTTTTCATCAGTAATGGGAAAAACTGGTGCAAGCGGAAAATCTCTTTACTCAATGACGAAAGGGGCATTGCTCGCGGGAGCACGTTCTCTTGCCTGTGAATTAGCCCCTAAAAAAATTCGTGTAAATACCGTCTCTCCAGGAGTTGTGATAACCCCCATAAATTGTAATCTTCCTCATATTTCAGACCTTGAAAGAAGGAAAATCACAGAGCAACAGCACTTGTTAGGATTAGGTGAAACTACTGATATTGCCAATGCTTGCATATATCTACTTTCCGATGCCGCAAAATGGGTTACTGGAATAGATTTATGTGTAGATGGAGGTTACACCGCTCGATGATAAGAATAAAACGTATCGTAAATTCATTATACCAATCAAATAGCTATATCATACAGTGTGAGGAATATGATTGGGTATGGCTAATTGATGTTGGTGATACTGAGCAAATTCAAGAATGGCTCAATAGCCATAACTTAAGGCTAAAAGGCGTACTTTTAACCCACACTCATTATGACCACATCTATGGCTTAAATGAAATCAATCTGCTTTTTCCCAACTTAATAATTTATACATCTCCAGAAGGTAGGGAAAGTCTATATGATGAGAAATGGAATTTTTCAAGATACCACCATACCCCTTTTAAATACGAAGGATGTAATGTTGCTGAATTATATGATGACGACAAAATAGAATTATGGCCCGATATTATAATGAAAGTATTCAAAACTCCTGGGCATGATTGGAGTTGCCTATCATACATAGTTGGCAAAATGCTATTTACTGGAGATAGTTATATACCCGGTACAAAAACAGTGACATTTTTTCCGAAAAGTAATAAAATTGAAGCTGAAAGATCTTTATTAAAAATAATGAACATTCCTGGTGTTGGAATCATATATCCAGGACATGGGAAGCCTGTACCCATAAGCAAAATCGACTTATTTAAGCAATAAAATATTTTAAGTTTATATAGCGTATAATCATGAACAAGCGCATTTATCTATGCTTGGCTCACATGAGCGGGCAGGAACAAAAGTATATCAAAGAAGCCTTTGATACGAATTGGGTTGTGCCATTGGGACCCAATGTGAACGGATTTGAAGAAGACTTGAAACAATTTGTGGAAAGCGGGACAGATGGTAACATAATGGATTGGGCAAAAACACAAGGGAAAGAAGTGGTTGCACTGTCTGCCGGTACCGCCGCTGTCCATCTGTCGTTGATCGCTCTCGGCGTACAGACTGGCGATGAAGTTATCTGCCAATCGTTTACTTTCTGCGCCTCATGCAATCCTATTAAGTATTTGGGAGCTACTCCTGTTTTTGTGGATTCTGAACCTGACACATGGAACATGGATCCCAATTTACTGGAAGAAGCTATTCAAGACCGTATCACTCAAACAGGTCGTAAGCCCAAAGCTATTGTGGTGGTTTATCTTTATGGTATGCCCGCCAAGATTGACGAAATACTGGCCATAGCTCAAAAATACGACATTCCGCTCGTTGAAGATGCTGCTGAGGGCTTCGGGAGCCGATATAAAGGACGCGTATGCGGAACAATCGGAGAATACGGTGTCTTATCGTTTAATGGCAATAAGATGATTACAACATCCGGCGGAGGGGCATTGATATGTCCCAATAAGGGAACCAAGCAGAATGTCATGTTTTACGCCACCCAAGCCCGTGAAAGTTACCCTTATTACCAACACGAGCAAATCGGCTATAACTACCGCATGAGCAACATCTGTGCCGGAATCGGGCGAGGCCAAATGACGGTGCTTAACGCACACATCAATCACCACAAGAAACTGGCTGCCCTGTATGAACAATTGTTTGCAGAAATCCCAGGCATAACCTTCCATCGCAATCCGTCTGAAGAAATTGATTCTAATTATTGGCTTAATACCATTACACTTGCTCCCGAACTTAATGTGCAAGGTGAAGAAAAAGCATATGCCGAGAAAGTACAAGGCGCAATAGGTGGAGCTGCCGGTATAACTCACAGTTCATCGTCCACTCACACAGACTGTGAGCCAAACAACAATGTGGAAGCTATGCGAATGGCTCTTGATGCCGCCGGTATAGAAAGCCGTCCTCTTTGGAAACCCATGCACTTGCAGCCTGTTTATAAAGGATGTCCAAGCTATGTAAACGGAGTATCAGAATCTTTATTCAAGGTTGGATTATGCCTACCGAGCGGACCTTATGTGTCGGAAGAAGATGTAGCCCGTATAGTAACAGTAATTAAACAGCACATAAAATAATAATGAAATTATTTTCAAAATTAGCCTATTGGTATTTCACCAAAGGTGCTCTACCATATTGGTGCATTTTCATTATTGACTGTATCATTTTCGTCCTATCCGGATTGTTCGTGTATGCAGTCGGCCATGGGACATTACTTACTTTGCAAACATTCTGGACAGTAACTGCTACTCTTTCATTCTATTTGCTATTCTACATTGTCGGATTCAGGTTGTTTCACACCTATGCAGGAATCATACGCTATTCCTCTTTCTCGGATTTGCAGAGGATTGCTTCTGCCATTCTTGTTGGATGTCTGTTGTCTATACTGTTTAATCAATGGGATGGCTTAAATTTTCTCCCTATTGATTTCGTTACGCGGGACATCTTAGCTTGTTCCATTTTGAGCTTGTTGGTTATGTGGGGAATCCGGATCCTTATAAAGAACGTATATGATTCTACCTATCATCAATTGCAAGCCCAACGAGTTTTCATATACGGAGTTAAACACGGTGGAGTAGGTTTGGCTAAAAGTATCCGAAATGAGAATCCAGCTAAATACATTTTGGCCGGTTTCGTTTCTGACGGAGAAGAAATGCGACATCACATGCTAATGGGTGTGAAAGTCTATCTGAACAATAACAAACTGGTTTCCATAATGAGGGAAAAACGAGCAGATACTTTATTGGTATCTCCACTGAAAAGTCAACGATTGAAAGAAAATGTTCAGATGGTGAACCATCTGATTGAAAATGGCATCCGCATTTTGATTATTCCTGACGCACAAGAATGGGATGGCAAAGGAGATATTAATCATTTGCAACTGCGGGAAATAAACATTGAAGACCTATTGGCCCGTGATAAGATAGAAATAGACATGAAGGCTGTCGGGCAATTACTTAACAACCAAAAAATTCTGATTACCGGTGCGGCAGGAAGCATTGGAAGTGAGATTGTCCGACAAGTGGCTCTTTACAATCCGGCCGAATTGGTGTTGGTGGACCAAGCAGAAACACCACTTCACGACATACGGTTAATGATGGCGCATGATTTTCCTAACACCCAATCATACACGCTCGTTGGCGACATTGCCAATCAAGCGAGAATGGAAGAAATATTCTTAGCCCATAAGCCTGACTAT
>CALUNI010000161.1 GCA_944321905.1 uncultured Muribaculaceae bacterium
AGCCGACTCTGTTGTAAAGACTCACCCGCTCGTTGAAAACACCGGCAAGGTGCAACAAAGCACGAGCGATCCTGCCAACCCTTATATGGACATGTATGCCACTGAAGACATGTCGGGCTATAGCGAAGTTGTGCTTTGGCGTCCTTACAGCCGCTCGCTCGGCGTGGGCCACTGCGTTACCTACAATGCACAGGTTACCAATGCCGGCGTGGGTACCACCCGCAGCTTGGTCAACAGCTTCTTGATGGCCGACGGCAAGCCTATCTACAAAAGCTCTTACACTTATAACGAAGCAGGAATCAGCAAGGTGCGTGAAAACCGCGACGCTCGTATCTACGTGTGGTTGAAGGCTCCCGGCCAATGCAACTACTTCATCAACACCACCAGCGACCTTGGCGAGGCCGGCCAGCAATACGAGCCTGCCAGCCCGGCAATCACATCGACCGACGAGTCTAAGGGTAAGGCCGTTACAGGTTACATGTTGCGCTTCGGTAACTCTTACGACAAGGAAAACAACAGCAACACCGGCGGTTTCATCGCTTCTCCGTCTTACATGGCTGCCGAGGCTTACTTGAACTATATCGAAGCTTACTACATGCGTCACGGCCAACGTGGCGGCAACGTAGATGCTTACTGGAACGAACTTCGCCAGAAGCATGGCCGCTTGACTGCTTCAATCGATGAAACTATCAATGCTACCGATATGAGCAAGGAAGCAGGCGAGTGGAATACCGGCAAGAACGATTGCGGTTATGACTGGGGCGCTTATTCTAACGGTCAAGTGCTTAGCGACAGGACCCTTTACAGCATCCGCCGCGAGCGTCGTTGCGAACTCATGGCTATGGGCTTGCGCGACATGGACTTGAAGCGTTGGCGTTCTTACGACCAGATGGAGACAACTCCTTACCACATCGAAGGTTTCCAACTTTGGGCTAACGCCGATGGCGATATCGTTGACGAGTATAATTATCGCCGTCTGCAATATGACCCCGACAACAACCGCTCTACGGTATCGGCTCCCGACCGCAGCTTGTTCCTGCGTCCGTGGGAAATCTTGCGCAGCTCTAACACCTACAACGGTGCTACATGGCACGCTGCCTACTATCTGCGCCCGATTCCTACCCGCCAGTTCGACCTCTGTGGCGAAGGCGTTCTTTACCAGAACCCGGGTTGGAGCGTAGAACCTAACACTCCGCCACTCGATTAATGGCATGTAACGATTAAAAAAGAAACCCAATGTCGGCGGTAATGCGCCGTCGGCATTGGTTACTAAAATCACAATAATTAATTATTCACAAATTTTAAAAGTTAACTTTTTATGAAAGCAAAATTTTTACTCCTCGGCGCAGCCGTAGCAATGTTGGGCGGTACGGCTGTGGCTCAAGACAATCTTCTTGAAAACGGCGACTTCGAAGCCGAAACTATTACAATGGACAAATGGGACGACGGCGTTACTTACGTTGCCGAATACATCCCGGGTTGGGACCGCAAGACCAATGCCGATGGCACTGTTGCCGACTATGTTGAAGGCGACGTGAACAACGCAGGTATGGACCGTTGGAATGCAGTAGGTCTTATTATGCCGATTACCGATGCCGACGTTGACGAAACTAATGACCCCGACTATTTGATGCCGATGGAATCTTGGCAATACTTCCGTATGCGTCGTTACAACTGGAACGGTTGGTTTGATTCAAACGGCTTGCAACAGACAGTAGAAGTAACTCCGGGTGAAACTTACACGTTGTCGGGTATCTATCGCGTTCCCAGCACAGGCGGTACTCGCGACAAGCAACCTGCACAACGCTACGCTCGCGTTTACGAAGGTTCTACCAGTGGCGTTCTGCTTGCCGAATTGAAGATTACTCCGCTCGAAGACGGTAGCGAAGGTGAATCTCAACCTTGGACTGCATTCTCGCTCAGCGGCTTGAAGACCGATTCTGAAACTGCTTTGGTAGTTTGCGTTGGTCTTAACGGTGCAGGTGGCGAAGGTGACGGTCTTCCCGCAAACGAAGATGTACGCGTTGACTTCGACGAACTCGTACTTGCAGCAGGCTCGGGCAGCGGTGTAGAAGACGCAGTTGCCGACAACATGCAAATCTTCACCAACGGCGACATGCTTCAAGTGAGCGGTGCACAAGCAGGCACTCCGGTTCGCATCTACGACATCACCGGCAAGCTTGTTTATCAAACAGTTGCAGGTGCCGAGACATTGACAATCGACCTTGGTGCATATGGCAAGGGCGTATATGTAGCCAACGTTGGCGGCCAGTCTAAGAAATTCATTCTCTAAGATATTTTAACGAAACTTGGTAGCAGATAGGGATTATTCTGTTACCAAGTTTCTGTATAATGGTCTCTACTGTTGTTATCAGTGGGTAAATTGTTGGACTTTTATGTCGGTGGTGTATATTATTCACGATGAAGCAGCTATGTGCTGTTTCGCATTAAGGTGAGTTTTAATTATACGCCATCATTTTTTATATTAAAACCATTTATAATGAAATCGAGATTAGTTTTATTTCTTTCAACCGTGCTGATGTGGTCGGGTGCCACGTTTGCGCAGGAACAAGAGACCGAGCCGCCAATTACTGAACCGGTGGCAGGGCAAGAGTATTTTGTCGTTCACTCGAGTGAACGGTACTTGAGCAACGATGCCGACAAACTTAAGATTATGACTGCCGGTGCTGTGACCGACCAACGTTTCGTGTTTGAAGCCGTTGAAGATGCAGAAGGGACTTACAGCATCAAGTCGGTCGAGACTGGTCGTTATATGAGTGGCGACAAGCCCGAAGGATGGACTTTGACATGGGTCGATGAGCCGAGCGACGCATTGGCTCAGTATTCTATTGAGATCTCCCACGACCCGAAATATATCTATATCCATTGTTTGGGTATCAGCGGTACGAGCAACTTGATTGGTCCCGACGAGAACCACGAGGGTAGCACCGTGTTCAGTAACAAGCCTGCCGGTGACGGCAAGCGATGCTGGTATCTTGTAGAAGCAGAGGCCGGTGCAGTAGTTACCACGAATCTTGAAAACGCCATAGCAACCGCCGAGGCTACTTTGGCCGATGCCACCATAGGTGAAGAACCGGGTCAATACCCGCAGTCGGCAGCCGATGCTCTTACCGAAGCCATCAATGCTGCCAAGGCCGTGCTTGAAAATCCTACCGACCAAGCAACGGTTAACAGCGCAGTTGACGCACTGAATGCTGCAATCGTCGAATTCAATAATTCGATGATACCGGCCACAGGGTCTTTCATCGACGGCGAGAATCGTGTATTCTCCGACAAGATTGACTTCCACTTGAGCGACGTTGACCCGCTTCGCAAC
>CALUNI010000162.1 GCA_944321905.1 uncultured Muribaculaceae bacterium
AAAAAATTAAGCGACACTACTTAACGCTGACATCGCCATAACTTACCGGTAGATTAGCAAGCGATGTGCAAAGGCAGCAAATGCGGGAATATTGTAGCGTAATTTCTTTTGTGGCCACGAGAACAGCCTCTCCGAGGCTGCACTCGACTTAACCGCATGCAAGCGGAGCGCAGCTTGTTATGCATGGTTGAGCTGCGGAGCAGCTCTTTTACGGCGCGTCGAGTGCTGTAAGCCCCCGGGGGGTGGGCAGCTTCGTAATTCTTTACCGCGTGTGTCAAAGTATGGCGAACAAAGAGGTTTGTGGCAGCAGCTCGTGTTGTTATGGCCGCAGGTTGGGTGTTGTGCAACTTGTTTCGCTGCGTGTCGTGGCGGTCGTGTGCCCTGTATGAATAAGCTTGCGACGTGCCGTAATATTGGCAGCGGAGCTGCCCGACTATGCTTAACCGCATGCAAGCGGAGCGCAGCTTGCGGTCATAGGACACCCCTTGGAGGAACGGCTTCGGAGATGCCGTACATACTCCACACTGAAGAATACGTAAAGCCGTCTCGGCAATTCGGACTTCCTAAGGCTGTATCTTTGGATAAGGTAGGCGGCTCGGCATAAAAAACAAACAAGTTTGTTTTGTTCTGCTCTCGCCTTGCACTATCTTTCGATAAAATAGGCGACGGCTCGGCATAAAAAACAAACAAGTTTGTTTTGTTCTGCTCTCGCCTTGCACTATCTTTGCTCCAAACAGGCTGCATCTCGGCATAACGCATCAAGCAGGATCGCACATGGCATTGTGCCGGGATGCCGCCTGCCATATTGCATAACAATCAAGACGGTAATAAATTATGGATGAGACACGGCGACGAAGAGCTGCCTGCGAGTTTGCCCGCCGGTGGAAAGGACGGGGATATGAGAAGGGAGAGAGCCAGGCTTTCTGGCTCGAACTGCTTCACGACGTGCTTGGAGTAGAACGCCCGGGCGAGGTAATAACGTTCGAGGAACGTGTACACATCGACCACACGAGCTTCATCGACGGCTACATCGCGCCCACCAAGGTGCTAATCGAGCAAAAAGGACTCGGCAAAGACCTGCGCAAGCCGATACGCCAAAGCGACGGCTCGATGCTGACTCCTTTCAGGCAGGCCAAGCGGTATTCGGCAGAATTGCCATATTCCGAGCGTCCGCGATGGATAGTGACTTGCAACTTCTGCTCGTTTCTGGTATATGACATGGAGCAGCCCGGCGGCGAGCCTTACGAGATCCTGCTTGAACGCCTGCCCGACGAATACTACCGGCTGCGCTTCTTGGTTGACGGCAACGACAATCATATGCCGCTCGAGGCACAAGTCTCGTTGCAGGCAAGCGAGATTGTAGCCCGCCTGTATGAAGCATTGCGCAGGCAATACAACGACCCCGGCGCCACCGACACGTTGCGCAGCCTCAACGTGCTGTGCGTCCGCCTCGTCTTTTGCCTTTATGCCGAGGATGCCGGCATTTTTGGCCGCCACGGCATGTTCCACGACTATCTGGCACAGTTCGCCTCTGCCCCGGCGATGGTGCGCCGCGCACTGCTCGACCTGTTTGCCGTGCTCGACACGCCGGTTTCCGACCGAGACCCGTATATGGATGAACGGTTAGCAGAATTCCCTTATGTCAATGGCGGATTGTTCTCCTCGGGAGTGGCCATAACCGTTCCACGCTTTAACGACGAGATTGTGTCATTGCTACTTACCGATGCGAGCGACAACTTCGACTGGAGCCACATTTCACCCACGATTTTCGGCGCGCTCTTCGAGAGCACGCTCAACCCCGACACCCGCCGCCGCGGCGGAATGCACTACACGAGCATCGAAAACATCCACAAGGTCATCGACCCGCTGTTTCTCGACCGGCTGCGCGGAGATCTCAACGAAATTTCCCGCCTGCGCGTCGAGCGCACCCGCCGGGCGCGCATCGAGGCGTTCCGATGGCACCTTGCCGGGCTGCGATTCCTCGACCCGGCCTGTGGCAGCGGCAACTTCCTCACCGAGACCTATCTGTCGCTGCGCCGGCTTGAAAACGAGAGCCTGCGCCTGCTGCGAGGCGACGGACAGATTTCGTTAGGCGGCGACTTCAGCCCGATTCGTGTCTCCATCGGGCAGTTCTACGGGATCGAGATTAACGACTTTGCCGTGGCGGTGGCACGCACTGCCCTGTGGATTGCCGAGGTGCAGATGAAGCAGGAGACCGAGACCATAGTGGGGCGCGACCTCGACTACCTGCCGCTGAAGTCTTACCCTAACATCACCGAGGCAAACGCCCTGCGCACCGACTGGGCCACGGTGTGTCCGCCGTCCGAGATGAATTACATCATGGGCAACCCGCCGTTCACCGGTGCGCGAGTGATGTCGGCCAGTCAGAAGACCGACATGCAAGCGGTTTTTGGAAAGGCGTGGAAAGGAGTCGGAAACATGGATTACGTCTGTGGTTGGTACAAGCTTGCGGCCGACTATATGCAAGGCACGCAAGTACGTACCGCGCTTGTGTCGAGCAACTCGATCACGCAGGGCGAGCAGGTGGCCTTGCTGTGGAAGCCATTGGCCGAGCAAGGCTTGTCGATCGACTTTGCCTACCGCACATTCCGATGGGACAGCGAAGCTCGCGACATGGCTCGGGTGCATTGTGTGATCGTGGGTTTCAGCCCGACCCACAACGGCCTAGCCCATGAGAAACTGTTGTTTCCCGTCGGTGGCGGCACACCCGAAAAGACTGCGCATATCAACGGCTACCTGTTGCCGATGCGCGACGTTTTCGTCGAGAGCCGCACCCACCCGCTATGCGATGTGCCCGAGATAGGCATTGGCAACAAGCCCATAGACGGTGGCAACTATCTGTTTACTAAAGAAGAACAAGAGCAATTCCTGCTCATCGAACCTGCCGCCGCCCAATACTTCCATCCGTGGTATGGCTCGCAGGAATTCATCAACCGCCAGCCTCGCTACTGCCTTTGGCTCGGAGACTGCTCGCCAGCACAATTGCGCTCCATGCCACACTGCATGAAGCGAGTGGAGGCCGTGCGACGCTACAGGCTCGAAAGCACAAGCCCGCAAACGGTGAAACTTGCCTACAAGCCTACCCATTTTCACGTGGAAAATATGCCCAAGACAAATTATTTGCTCATTCCACGGGTATCATCGGAACGCCGTGAATACATCCCAATAGGTTTCATGTCGCCTGGCGACTTTTCAAGCGATTCTGTTCACATCGTCCCCGGGGCGACGCTGTACCACTTCGGGGTGCTGACGAGCAGCGTCCACATGGCCTGGACACGCACGGTGTGCGGTCGGCTTGAAATGCGCTACCGCTATAGCAAGGAGATTGTGTATAACAATTTCCCGTGGCCCAAGGCCGATGACAAGCTACGACTACAAATAAGCAAAGCGGCACAAGAGGTGCTCGACGCACGCGCACTCTACCCCGACAGCACGCTTGCCGACCTATACGACCCGGTGTCAATGCCGCCTACGTTGCGCGGCGCACATGAACGGCTCGACCGGCTGGTGCTTGCCGCCTACGGCTTGCCCGGCGGGTCAACCGACGTGCAGGTAGCGGCACACCTGTTTGCCCTGCGCGACAGCCTGCTACACGGCGGCAAGATGTGAAAATGCGGCTTGCGAGTGCCAATTAACGAGCCGCGCCCCCATTCCGCCACAAATTATGTAGCGTAATTTGTGCGTGATTTGCGTAAAATATGTAACTTTACAGCCAAAATAAATTTATTGTTATAACGAGTTTCTAATTTTATTACAATGGTAAAACGATTGATGATAACCATGCTGGCCGTAACGGCAGCCATTGCATGTTTTGCACAGAACAAGATGCCTAACTATCAGCTAAAGGATATAAATGGCAAGACCGTTAACGTGTCGCAACTCGAAAACGACGGCAACCCCATAATCGTGTGCTTCTTTGCCACTTGGTGCAAGCCTTGCCAACGCGAATTGCAAGCAATACACGAGAATTATCCCGACTGGCAAGACGAAACCGGCGTGAAAGTGGTGGCAATTTCAATCGACCAAGCCCAGGATGCCAACAAGGTGAAACCACTCGTTGACGGCTACGGATGGGAGTATGACGTGATTCTCGATCCAAACAGCGACCTCAAGCGCGCTCTGGGCATAAACCTGATACCTTATGCTTTGGTGCTTGACGGCAACGGCAACATCGTTTACAACCACACCGGCTATGTCGATGGCGGTGAAGAAGAACTCATCGAAGTCGTAAGGAAATACAGCAAGTAACGACAATGAAGAGAGGACATGCTATCATCCTTTCGGCTGCACTGGCCTTAGGCTTCATGACCGATGCCGTGGCTCAAGGCGTGCAGTGGAACGGCTTCTCGCTTACGGGAAGCCTGCAGAGCGACATATTGATTCCGCAAGACGATGCCGCAATAGGCACCGAGCCTTATGCCGGCGACGTGGTGACCAACACCTACCTCAACCTTGCCCTGTCATACAAAGACCACGTGACCGTCGGTGCGCGGCTTGAATACCTCGACTACCCGTTGCCGGGCTTCGAGCGCGACTTTGCGGGATGGGGCGTCCCATACTTCTTCGCAACGGGACGTTGCAAGTGGGGCGAAATCACCGTCGGCGACTTTTACGACCAGTTTGGCAGCGGGCTTATATTCCGCACCTACGAAGAGCGCAGCCTTGGCATAGACAACTCGCTGCGAGGGGGGCGCATAGTGCTGCGGCCCTACAAGGGTATCAACGTGAAGATGCTTGCAGGCAAGCAACGCCGATACTGGGAACATAACGACAGTTGGATTTGGGGCGCAGATGCCGAGCTGAACATAGACCAATGGTGGCGCAAGCTCAGCGACACCAACACCTCGTGGCTGCTCGGAGCATCCTACGTGAGCAAGAACGAGAAGTCAACGCCCCACTACGTGACGGGCAGCGACGGCACCTTGTACATGCGCAACCTGCCCGAGACCGTCCCGGCATTCGACGTGCGCACACAGTTCAGCAAGTCGGGATTCAACGTGCTTGCCGAATATGCGTGGAAAATCAACGACCCGTCGTTCGACAACCAGTACAGCTACAAGCGCGGTACGGCAGCCTTGCTGTCGGCATCCTATTCGGGACGCGGATACAGTATATTGCTGCAAGCCAAGCGCAGCGAAAACATGTCAT